>CABYSM010000043.1 GCA_902521655.1 uncultured Pelagibacteraceae bacterium | reverse complement strand
TAAATATTTTAATGCGTGATTAAGGCCAGAATGTAGTTCTTCTAATTCATTATTTATATAAATTCTTAAAGCCTGAAAAGTTTTAGTAGCAGGATGTTTTTTATAATATTTATTTGAGAAACATTTTTTGATAACTTCTGCTAGTTCTAAAGTTGTTTCAATTTTTTTTGATTTACGGTAAATTTCAATTTCTCGGGCAATTCTTCTGGAGTTTTTTTCATCACCATAATAATAAATGATATCAGCTAATTCTTCATGGCTTTTTGAATTTACCACATCATACGCAGTTGTTCCTTCTTGACCCATTCGCATATCTAATGGACCCTCTTTCATAAAAGAAAAACCTCTTTCTGGAAAATCTAATTGCATTGATGAAACTCCTATATCAAATACGAAACCGTCAATTTCTTTTTCCTCGGTTTTTTCCATAACTTCGTTAATTTTACTAAATTTAGAATGGAAAAAATCGAACCTTTTGCCATATTTTTTTTTAAATTCATTAGCAATTTGATTAGCAAATGGATCCCTATCAATTGCAATAATATTGCAGTTAGTGAGCTCAAGAAATTCTTTCGAGTATCCTCCATTTCCAAATGTTGCATCGAAGTACGTTTCATTATCTTTAGGCCTGGTTAACTTTATTATCTCATTTATAAGAACTGGCTTGTGAGCCAATTCTTTACTCGTCATTTACTCTGTCTTCTAAGGAATGAAGGAATTTCTAATAAATCCTGATCAGTTTCACTTTCTTCAGCTATTTCTTCATCTTTAGTATCATTTATGTCGTCTAATTGATGAATGTTTTGACCACTAAAAAGATCAGGTGCATCTGACTCATTATTTTCTCTATTAGCATTTATTAAATCCATTATGCTATTAGGGGCCTCATCCTCAGTAACCATCTCTGGTTCAGTGATTGGCTCTGGCTCAACTTCTTCTTCAGCTGCCATTTCTGGTTCTATCATAACTTGCGTATCTTCAATATCAGTTTCAGAGTGAATATCAGAATTCTCCCCATCCATGAACATATATGGATCAGAATTTTCATTTACTTCTTCATTCATCTCTTCATTGCTTAACGAAGCTTGTACTGAGTTTGAATTTGCTGCTGGTATAGCCGCCATTGATTCTACAGCAGAATTTCTTGTTATTTGTAAATCTACAATTGATTTAGTTGGCTTTGGATGTGAGTCTAATCCTGTGGCTACAACAGAAACTCTTGCCTTGCCTTCAAGTTTGTCGTCAAAAATTGATCCCACAATTACATCTGCATCAGGATGAACCTGTTCTCGAATCTCATTTGTAATTTTGTCGACTTCATGAAGAGTAAGGTCAGTTCCACCAGTTATATTAATGAGAAGTCCTTTAGCTCCATCAAGTGAATAGTCATCAAGTAATGGGTTTGTTACGGCATTATGGGCACATTCAATGGCTCTATTTTCACCAGAAGCTTCTCCTGTTCCCATCATAGCGCGCCCCATGTTATTCATGATTGTTTTTACATCTGCAAAATCTAAATTTATAAGTCCAGGAACAACCATTAAATCTGTAATACTTCTTACCCCTGCATGTAAAACATCATCCGCCATTGAAAAAGCATCTGCGAAAGTTGTTTTTTCATCAGCGACTTTGAATAAGTTTTGGTTAGGTATTACAATTGTTGTATCTACTAAATGCTCTAATTCTTTGAGGCCTTGCTCAGCGATACGCATTCGGCCAGCTCCTTCAAATTGAAATGGTTTTGTAACAACTGCAACAGTGAGGATGCCCAATTCTTTTGCTACACGTGAAATTACTGGTGCAGCACCTGTACCAGTGCCTCCACCCATACCAGCCGTGATAAAAAGCATATTAGTTCCCTCTAAACGTTCCATGATTTCATGCTTAGTTTCATCAGCTGAAGACTTTCCAATATCAGGATGTGATCCCGCGCCAAGACCTTTTGTTACTTGAACTCCTAATTGCATCTTAGAGTCACTTAATGATTTAGAAAGGGCTTGTGCATCTGTATTGGCTGCTACAAACTCAACACCTGATAAACCTGCTTCAATCATGTTGTTTATCGCATTGCCACCTGCACCTCCGACTCCAAACACAGTTATCTTAGGCTTAAGTTCTTTTAGTTCTGGAACGCTTAAATTTAA
>CABYSM010000042.1 GCA_902521655.1 uncultured Pelagibacteraceae bacterium | reverse complement strand
TACATGTTTTAAAAAATATGTTGATTTTAATGGAAGAGCATCCAGGTCAGAATTTTGGTATTTCTATTTATTTCTTGTAATATTATCAGTCGCTGCAATACCGTTAGATATTGCAATTTTTCCCTATAATGAATGGGGACCAATAAATACTACCATTGCAATTTTAACTTTTTTTCCATACATCTCCGTTACCGCAAGAAGACTACATGACTCAAATTATTCAGGATGGTTGCAATTATTAGTTATTACAATAATTGGAATAATACCGGTATTGATTTGGCTAATCCAAAAAGGTTATGAGGATGAGAATAGATTTGGCATCAACCCCGTAGTCAATTCATAAATAATTTAGTGGGAGACTTCTGTTGCCCGGTGCCTCCCGAACCGCGCTTGCCTAATTATATTAAGCAGCGAGCGCTAATTTATTGTTAGCATTTAAAAGTTAGCCCGATAACGGCGGTACAATGCCGAGAGAAAAACTTACCTTTAAACATTCGTCGATCCTATATCACCCCCTAAAAAATGGTGGAGGTGCCGGGTACCGCCCCCGGGTCCGTAATGGGTATTATGTAAGCCGTTTATCTCTATAGCTAGGATATCCCCAGCAATCTGAATATAGTTTGATATTGAATCTTTTTAAAGAGGCTATTCTTATTATAATATGACATTAATATTTGATTCACAAAAATGCCTGTAAATAAAGAACAACTTGAAGAGATAGAAGCTTTACGCTCTGAAAAAACTGAGACTGCCAGAGTTACAGCCCCAGAGTTAGAGGCTGTTTTGTACCAGCCCATTGAAGTTCTTGATCATGGTTTTGTACGCGTTATTGATTATATGGGTGATGACAGTTCTGTTGTTCAATCAGCAAGAGTTTCTTATGGCAAAGGTACAAAGAAAATTTCAAATGATAAGGGTTTAATTAAATACTTGATGAGACATCGTCACTCGACGCCATTTGAAATGTGTGAGATTAAGTTTCATATAAAGTTGCCAATTTTTATTGCTCGTCAGTGGATTAGACATAGGACTGCGAATGTAAATGAATATTCAGCTAGGTATTCAATACTTGATAAAGAGTTCTATATACCCTCTGCAGAAAATTTAGCGGCTCAATCACAAATTAACAATCAGGGTCGGGGAGATGCACTAACTGATGACGAAGCATCAAATGTTATTCAAATTTTAAAAAATGATGCAGAGCAAACGTATGCAAACTATGAGACACTTTTAAATGAAAATTCCTCAGGAGGAGTTTTAGATGCGGGCAAGTTAGGTATTGCTCGTGAACTTGCTAGAATGAACCTTACATTAAATACGTATACACAATGGTACTGGAAAATAGACCTTAACAACTTGCTCCATTTTTTAGCTTTAAGAGCCGATGATCATGCTCAATACGAAATTAGAGTTTATGCCGATGTAATGCTTGATCTCGTAAAAAAATGGGTACCTTTAACTTATGAGGCATTTGAAGATTATCGAATGGGTGGAACTGAGTTATCTGCAAAAGAAATTAAATTAATGCGGAAACTTCTTAAGGGAGAAAAAGTTTCATTTGAAGAAGAAGGTTTATCTAAAAGAGAGTGGAGCGAGCTTCAAAGGAAATTTGAACTTAATTAGTATTTGATAGTTTTTCTAGCTTTAACCTTTTAATTAAAGACTCCGCTAACTCATTAAATATTTTACTCACTTTGTGGTCAGGCACTAAATCTGTTAAAGGGTGACCTTTATCACTTTGCTCCATGAGCAACGGATCATGAGGTAAATTGGCTAAAATTTCATAATCATATTTTTCAGCTATATCTTTGGTTTTGCTTTCACCATAAAGACTGTACTCTTTTCCAGTATCTGGCGCTAAAAAATAACTCATATTCTCAACTATACCAAGAATAGGTACTTTAGTTTTTTCAAACATTTTTAAACCGCGTACTACATCGATCAAAGCAATATCTTGAGGTGTCGTTACAATAACACTGCCTGAGATATTAATTTTTTGAATAAGTGATAGTTGAACATCACCGGTGCCGGGAGGTAAATCGATAACCATTATATCAGCATCTCCCCAATTAACTTTGTCGATCAATTCATTAATTGCTTTCATGACCATAAGACCACGCCAAATAATAGGATTTTCATCATTCACCATATAGCCCATGGACATTGTAGAAATACCATATCGATCTATAGTTTCTATTTTTTCTCCATCAGAAGATGGCTTCTCATTCACGCCAATCATTTTAGGAACTGACGGCCCATAAATATCTGCATCTAGAAGACATGTTTTAAGACCTAGAGATTTGAAAGCGCAAGCAAGGTTTACAGCCACAGTTGATTTGCCAACACCTCCTTTTCCAGAAGCTACAGCAAGAATATATTTAATTTTAGACGTACCAGCGTTATTTGATTTTTTTACCTGAGCACTATTAT
>CABYSM010000041.1 GCA_902521655.1 uncultured Pelagibacteraceae bacterium | reverse complement strand
CTTTTAATAAACGATGATATAGCTCTAATCCGATTTCCTTTATATGACCTGATTGTGCATCACCAATTATATTGCCAGAGCCTCTCATATCAAGATCATGACTAGCTAAATTAAAGCTAGAACCCCTACTATTAAATTTTTTAAGCAAAGAAAGCCTTTTAAATGAATTTTCAGTAATGCCATTAATATCTTTAACGGTGTAATAACAAAAAGCCTCGATATTTGAGCGGCCTATCCTTCCCCTCAATTGATAAAGTTGCGATAATCCAAACTTATCGGCATTATGAATGATCATCGTATTCGTTTTTTGCAAATCTAAACCTGACTCAACAATAGTTGTGCATAACAATAATTGGAATTCATTATTGTAGAAATCAATCATAGTATTCTTAAGATTTTTTGGTGACATTTGCCCATGAGCTATTTTATATTTTAGTTCAGGCATTGCCTTTTTTAAAAAATCCTCCACTTCTTGTAATTCTTTGATGCGCGGACATACATAATAAATTTGTCCGTTTCTTTCTAATTCCTTTTCAATAGCATTTGTAAGGTCTTTTTCATTAAAATTTATGACCTCTGTCGCTATAGATTGCCTATTTAAGGGAGCGGTAGAAATAATAGATAAATCTCTTAATCCCACCAAAGACATTTGCAGTGTTCGGGGAATCGGCGTCGCAGTAAGAGATAATACGTGAATGTCTGACCGTAAGTTCTTTATTTTTTCTTTTTGGGAAACACCAAAATGTTGCTCTTCATCTATAATGAGCATACCAAGATTTTTAAATTTTATTTTATTACCTAGTAGTGCATGTGTACCAACAACAATATCAAGCTCCCCATTATTTATTTTTTCTAGAGTTGAACTAGTTTCTGACGCTGAAACTAATCTTGATAATTGACCTATTTTGATTGGATAATTTTTAAATCTTTTTATAAAGTTTTCATAATGTTGCTGACATAAAAGTGTCGTAGGAACTATAATTGCAACTTGAGCTCCATTCAGTGCAACATTGAATGCGCCTCTCAGCGCAACCTCAGTTTTACCAAAGCCAACATCACCACAAATCAATCGATCCATAGGCACACCATGACTTAGGTCTGATAAAATATCTGATGTAGCAGTTACTTGATCCTCAGTGTCTTGAAACTCAAATTCATTAATGAAGTTAGAGTAGTAAGGTTCTTGAATTCTATATTTTTTACCTTTTTTTAAGGATCTTTTTGCTGCAATGATAATTAATTCTTCGGCTATTTCTTTAATTTTATTTTTCGCACTAGCTTTTCTGAATTGCCAATGAAAATTGCCTAATTTATCAACTTGTACATACTCATTGTTGCCACCATATTTACTCAGCAACTCTATATTTTCGACGGGAACGTAAAGTTTATCATCATTAAAATAATTTAATTCAATACAATCATGACTATTTCCTAAGACTTCTAATTTCTTTAAGCCTCGAAATTTACCAATTCCATGATTAGCATGCACTATTAGATCATTTTCCTCAAAACTACTTAGGTCAGATAAAAAAGTATCTGCTTTTATTGATCTCTTTCCTTGATTGAACGCAAATTCATTGAATGGTCGAATGATTGCTCTATTAATTTGTTGAATAGTTTTTTGAGTTTTTAATTCAAATTCTTCAAATTTTTCTATTTTATCACCAAATAAATTTATTCTTATAGGTTTGGCAAATTCTGATGGAAATATATCGATAACGTCACCCTTTACAGAAAACTCCCCTGGTTCACGTATTGAACTTACCCTAACATACCCATTCGATGATAAATAATTAAGAGTGTATTCGTAATCAAATTCACTTTCAAAATTAATATTTAAGTTTGAAAGCGCTGAGGCTGTAACTAGTGCTTCTGATGGCATTACAATAAAGTGTAATCTTTAAGCAGTGTGAATACTCTATTGCTTAAAGAATCTGGAATTTCTTGTTTATTTAATGCGTATTGGTAAATATCGTTATCGTCCATTTCAAGTATTGCTTCAAGCATCTTTAATTCATCCTCGTTAAATAAAGTTAGATACTTATTCGCAAATTTTCCCAAAATTAGATCCATTTCTTTAGACCCACGATGAGTTGACTTGTATAATAGTTTTTTTTGAAATGTTGATAAATCTTCCATATTTTTTAATTAATTTGATACATTAGATATATGAGGCCTAAAATCTTATACAAGCTTTTTTCAAATATAATATCACTTAAAGGTATTGGACCAAAAAATGCTAAGGTAATCGAACGGTTATGTGGCAAATACGTTATAGATCTCTTATTTCATAAGCCATCTACATACATTGACAGAAGAAACAGTCCAAAAATAGTAGATCTGGAAGAAGGTAAAATTGCAACAATCATAGTCACGATAAACAGTCATTCACCATCATTCAATAAAAGGATGCCCTATCGCATTAATTGCACCGATGATACTGGGGCTATTTCAATCGTATATTTTAACTTGCGAGGCCCTTACCTAAAAAAAATATTTCCAGTTGGAAGACAAAAAGTAATTAGTGGCAAATTTGAAAAATTTAATGAAAACTTTCAAATAACGCACCCGCAACATGTAGTAGACTTAGAAAATCT
>CABYSM010000040.1 GCA_902521655.1 uncultured Pelagibacteraceae bacterium | reverse complement strand
AAAAGCTATGCAATTGCGAATGCGGAGAAATTAGCGTTGATTGTTAGTCCATTATTAAAACCACTGGTTACTGTACTGGCGCCCGTTACATGGATTATGGAAAAAATAGTTTTTTATATTCTAGGAATTTTTGGAATTAAACATGATCAAAATTCTCGCAGTATATCTGTTGCCGATGAAATAAGAGGAACGGTAGACCTACATCATAAAGAAGGTCGACTATTTAAAATTGACAAGGATATGGTTACTGGAATTTTAGACTTATCTGAAATTGCGGTTGAAGATATTATGGTACATAGAAGCAACGTGTTTATGCTTAACATTGATGATGATCCTGAAAAAATTGTTAATCAGGTAATAGAAAGCCCATATACAAGAGTCCCAATATGGAAAGATAATAATGAAAATATAATAGGTTTAATACACGCTAAAAATTTACTGAAATTACTTAAAGAAAAGCAAACCCTTTCAATTACGCGGGAAGACATAAAGGATTCACTTATTAAAACATGGTTTGTTCCAGAAACAACTTCTCTGAAAGATCAACTTCAAATGCACCTTAATAGAAAAATTAAATTAGCAATGGTTGTAGATGAGTACGGAGTGCTGAGTGGAATGATTAGCCTAGAAGATATTATAGAGGAAATAGTTGGCGAGATAAGTGATGAACATGATATTGAGCTTTCTGACATAAAAAGGAATCAAGATGGTTCAGTAAAAGTAAAGGGTTCGACAGAAATAAGAAATATCAATAGAAGTTTTGGATGGGATTTACCTGATGAGGAAGCGAATACGATTTCTGGACTTATAATAAATGAGTCAAGATCATTTCCCAAGACTGGTCAGATTTTTCAATATTATGGTTTTAAGTTTGAAATATTAGGAACTAATAAAAATATTATTACTCAAGTAAAAATATCTTCACTTAATTAGAGAATATTCTGCTCCAGTATGCAACTTTAGTCTGATTGAATGAATATCATCTAAAATTTCCTGTTCGAGTACTTTATGCACTTTTCTCTCTCTATCAATTCGTGATAGGTTTAGGAACTCTTCAGAAACTATAATAAGTTTTATATGGGAAGTATCTTTATTTTCGCCAGAATAATGGTTTTTGTGTTGGTCAGAAAAATTTATTATTTTGAAAAATGATGGTTTAAAAAAATCATTAATCTTCCTGTTTATATTTTTTTCAAGACTCATATATAATCATATATACTTAACATAATTAATTGCGATATGGATAACAGAAAATGCTCTTTTGAAAATTGCTCCAATAATGGAGAATTTAAAGCACCTTCATCGCCAAAAGAGCTTAAAAGGTATGTATGGTTCTGTTTGAAGCATATTAGAGAATATAATAAAAAGTGGAATTATTTTTCTGATATGTCTGCTGACGAAATTGAAGAGTTTATTGAAAACGACATCATTGGCCACAGAAAAACCAAAAAAGTAGGCACGAATGATGTGAATTACTTCGAAAAAATATCAAAAATCTCCGAACAGATGTTTTCTGGCATGAATAATCTTGAAAACCTGAATATGCACCCTAGTTTTTATAGTTCTAAATATCTAAATGCGCTAGCAACTTTAGGTATGGACAAAAAAGAAAGTTCATTAGAGGATATTAAATCTAAATTCAAAAAGATTGTAAAAGAACTTCACCCTGATACAGTTGGACTGAATGAAGAAAACAAAGAAAAACTTACTAAGGTTCTAGAAGCCTACAAAATAATAAAGGATCAACATGACAGCAACAGAAAACCTAATTCAAAATAAGCCTGACATTTCTATTTCGGTAAATCAGGCCTTTGGCATTGATACAGATTTACACGTTGAGGGATTTTCAAAGAAGTCTGAATATGTTCCAGATATCGATAGCAGCTATTGTTTTGATAAAGCAACAACAATGGCGGTTTTATCAGGTTTTAAATATAATAGAAGGGTAATGGTCCAGGGATTACATGGTACTGGAAAATCTACCCATATCGAACAAATTGCTGCGCGGCTTAATTGGCCTTGTATTAGAGTTAACCTTGACAGTCATATAAGCCGAATTGATTTAATAGGTAAAGATGCGATCGTATTGAAAGAAGGCAAGCAAGTAACAGAATTTCAGGATGGAATTCTTCCTTGGTCATTACAAAATCCAACGGCATTAGTTTTTGATGAATATGACGCAGGCAGGCCTGATGTCATGTTTGTAATACAAAGAGTCTTGGAAGCAGATGGTAAATTTACACTTCTAGATAAAAATAGAGTTTTAAAACCAAATCCTTATTTTAGAATGTTTGCAACAACAAACACAGTTGGCTTAGGCGATACCACAGGCTTATATCATGGAACGCAACAGATCAATCAGGGTCAGATGGATAGATGGAATATAGTGACCACACTAAATTATCTTAATTTTGAGCAAGAAAAACAAATCATGCTCTCAAAAGTTCCTTCTTTCAATACGCAAGAAAAGCAAGAAATCATTGATCTTATGATTAAAGTGGCAGACCTATCCAGAAAAGGGCTATCAAATGGAGATATATCAACAGTTATGAGTCCACGAACAGTTTTAACCTGGGCTCAAAATGCTGAGATATTTGACTTTAACTATGCAATGGCATTCAAACTTACTTTCTTAAATAAATGTGATGAGAGTGAAAGACAGATTATATCTGAATATTATCAACGCTGTTTTGGTGACGATCTCTCACTAGAAAAGAATGAGTTTAA
>CABYSM010000039.1 GCA_902521655.1 uncultured Pelagibacteraceae bacterium | reverse complement strand
TCTTCAAGGTTTAAATAAAAATGAAGTTAAAGAGAAATATGGAGAAGAGCAATTTCTGAAATGGCGCAGGGGATATAATACTCCTCCACCAGCGTTAAATACTGATAGTGAGATGAACCCGAAACTTGATCCTTTATACAAGGGAATTACAAATTTGCCTTTAACAGAATGTTTAGCAGATACTTATGAAAGAGTAATCCCATACTGGGAGAATAACATAAAGCCAATAGTACTAAAAAATACTACTATTATTTCAGCACATGGAAACAGCTTGCGTGCTCTTTACAAATATCTTTTTTCTGTTTCAGACAAAGATATAGTGAAACTAGAAATTCCTACAGGAAACCCACTGATGATAACCTTAAATAATAGTTGCAAAATACAGTCGGCAAGTTATCTTGATGCCCTCAGATCAGAAAATTTGCCAGATATTGGCGCTTAAAGAGGTATATTTATGAATGAAGTTTTTATCACATCTGCTGTTAGAACAGCTGTCGGTTCTTTTAATGGATCATTAGCAAACATGCCTGCTCATGACTTGGGCAAAATTGTAATTAAGGAAGCTATTGCTAGGTCTAACGTCGAGGCTTCTGAAGTGGAGGAAGTTATACTAGGTCAAGTATTAACCGCTGCGACTGGTCAGAATCCAGCAAGGCAAGCAGCAATAAATGCAGGTTTAAATAAAGAAACACCAGCATGGCTTGTAAATCAAGTGTGTGGATCAGGACTAAGAAGCGTAGCTTTAGCGTATCAAGCCATCATGAACAATGATGCAAATATTATTGTTGCTGGTGGCCAGGAGTCTATGAGTCAATCTCCTCATTGTTCTCATTTAAGAAATGGAACAAAAATGGGAGATAACCAAATGGTGGACTCAATGATTAAAGACGGTCTCTGGGACGCTTTCAATGGTTATCATATGGGTACAACAGCTGAGAATGTTGCTCAACAATGGCAAATAACTCGTGATCAACAAGACGAATTTGCCGTTGAATCTCAAAAGAGAGCAAGCAAGGCAAAATCTGATGGTATATTTAAAGATGAAATTGTTGGAGTTGAAATAAAATCAAGAAAAGAAACTGTTGTCTTTGATAACGATGAATACATAAAAGATAATGTACAGTTAGAGAAAATTGCGACTCTAAGACCAGCCTTTTCAAAAGAAGGTACTGTAACAGCGGCCAATGCCAGTGGAATTAACGATGGCGCTGCAGCAATGACTGTTATGTCTGGAGATGAAGTTAAGAAAAAAAATATAGAACCTATCGCACGTATTGTTTCATGGGCAAGTGCTGGAGTTGATCCTTCAATAATGGGTACTGGTCCAATACCAGCGAGCAGAAAAGCTCTAGAAAAAGCTGGATGGAATGTTGGCGACTTAGATTTGATTGAGTCTAATGAAGCTTTTGCTGCCCAATCATGCGCAGTAAATAAAGAAATGGGCTGGGATACTTCTAAAGTTAATGTAAATGGTGGAGCTATTGCAATTGGTCATCCAATAGGTGCCTCTGGAGCTAGAATTCTAGTGACGTTATTAAATCAAATGAAGAGACAAGATGCAAAAAAAGGCCTTGCAACACTATGTATTGGCGGCGGCATGGGTGTCGCTTTATGCGTTGAAAGATAAATAGGAGAAAATTATGACAAAAGTAGCATTAGTAACTGGCGGAACAAGAGGAATTGGTGCGGCAATATCCATAGCACTAAAAAACAGCGGATGTAAAGTTGCTGCAACATATGGATCAAATTCTGAAGCTGCAGACAAATTTTCGTCTGAAAATGGAGTAGAGGTCTTTAAATGGAATGTAGCTGACCCAGCTGCATGTGAAGATGGTGTTAAACAAGTAGTTGAAAAATTAGGAGCTGTTGACATTCTTGTTAACAATGCTGGCATTACTAAAGCTGCAATGACACATAAAATGACAATTGAGCAATGGGATGATGTTATTAGAGTTGATTTAGATTCAGTTTTTTATATGACAAGATGTGTATTAGATGGCATGAGAGAAAAAGGATTTGGAAGAATCATTTCAATCTCATCAATTAATGGGCAGAAGGGCCAAATGGGTGTTGTGAATTATAGTGCAGCAAAAGCAGGAGTAATTGGTTTTACTAAAGCACTTGCACAGGAGACAGCAAGAAAGAACATAACAGTCAATGCTGTTGCACCAGGCTATATTAGTACTGAATTACTTGCTGATACTCCAGAAAAAGTAATGGAAGGAATTCTAGCTCAAATACCAATTGGTAGATTAGGCACGGTTGATGAAGTGTCTAGGATTGTGACATTTCTTGCAAGCGATGATGCTGGATTTATAACCGGTTCGACTATATCTGCAAACGGTGGCCAGTACTTCTCTTAAAAATTATCTTTAAGATTTCGTATATGGCTAAATACGTTCTCAGGAGTCTCATCTATAATACCTAAAGTCTCGCTGATTTGACTATTGTCAGCTTGTAAAAAAATATTCAATTTTTTTTCCTCCTGAATTGTAGAGGGGATGGAAGCTAAATTTTTTGAATATAAGTTTTCTAGTTCATTAATTTTACTCTTTAACTCTTCGCTAGGTATAATTGAGTAGATAAATTTGGCGTTGCTTAAAGTATATTCATGTCCACAATATATATTTGTTTCATCTGGCAAATCCCTAATTTTTTTTAATGACTCCCACATCATTTTAGGAGTGCCTTCAAAAAGTCTCCCACAACCAAGGGAAAATAGAGTATCACCGGTAAAAACAGACTTCTCTCTATGAAAATAAAATGCAATATGACCAACTGTGTGTCCTGAAATTTCAAAAATCTCAGACTCTATATCGCCAAACTGCCACTTATCTC
>CABYSM010000038.1 GCA_902521655.1 uncultured Pelagibacteraceae bacterium | reverse complement strand
CCTTAAAATATTTTTAGAACAACGTTTAGTATCAGAAAATAAATGTAAAGTACTTCCTGGCAGTGGCGTTGATATTGAAAGATTTAATGCTGTAAGTAAAAAAAATGACGGAGTATTTAAATTTTTACTTATTTCTAGAATGCTTTGGTTAAAGGGAATAAAAGAATTCGTTGAGGCAGCTAAAATCATAAAACAAAATTATCAATATGTAGAGTTCCAATTACTTGGCCATTTAGATATGGACACTCCCTCAGCCATATCAAAAAAACAAATGGACATTTGGATTAAAGGTGGAGATATAAGCTATCTGGGCACTAGTGATGATGTTAGAGTAGAAATAGCACAATCTGATTGCATAGTATTACCCTCATATTATGGGGAAGGAACCCCAAGATCATTGCTTGAAGGGGCAAGCATGCAACGACCAATTATTACAACAGATAATACTGGTTGCAGAGACGTCGTAGATGATGGAGTTAATGGATATATATGCAATATAAAAGACTCCTTAGATCTGGCGAAAAAAATGGAAAAAATGTTGAATCTTACTGAAGAACAAAGACATATAATGGGTAAAAACGGAAGAGATAAGATGATCAGAGAATTTGATGAAAAAATAGTCATAAGCAATTATTTAGAAACTATTAAAAAAATATTAAAATGAGAGTATTGGTATCTGGAGCGACGGGCTTTATCGGAAGTAAACTTGTATCTTACTTAAGAAAAAATAATTATCAATCTCGTCTAATTTCTAGAAGTATAGAGTCTGCAGATACTATAAAATGTAACTTACAAACAGAAACACTTCCACAAAGTGCTATGCTAGACGTAGAAACAGTATTTCATTTAGCGGGTTTTACCCATGTCAATGTTGATTCTGATAAAAATAAAAATCATTACTATGACTTAAATGTGGTTGCCACGGTGAAATTGGCTAGTCTTGCTGTAAAATACAATGTTAAAAAGTTTGTATTTATAAGTAGTGTAAAAGCAGGTGGGAATTCAAAAATTGACAAGTGTTTAAATGAATATGATCAAGGTTTGCCAGAAGACATCTATGGAGAAACAAAACGAGAAGCCGAGCTAAAACTCCTAGAGATTGCTAGAAATACCAATATGCAAGTAATTATAATCAGACCTGCATTAGTTTACGGCCCTAATATGAAAGGTAATTTAAAACTTATGTTTACAGGAATTAAAAAGGGATGGTTTCCTCCACTACCTGAAATAGGTAATCGACGCTCTATGATACATGTAGATGATTTAGTAAGAGCAATTATATTTACTATTGAACATAATCATACAGAGGGAGCAATTTTTATTGCAACTGATGGCATATCTTACTCATCCAGAGAAATATATAATTCAATGTGTAAAGCCTCAGGAAAGTTAATTCCTAAATGGAGTGTCCCTAAAATTATATTTGAACTTTGTAGTCTGATAAGTCCTAGTATTAAATCTAAATTAGACAAACTACTTGGTAACGCACATTATTCTGCTGCAAAGTTAGAAGCTTTAGGATTTAAAGCAGAAAAAAGATTAGAGGATATGAATGAAACGGATTTTTGATTTGATTTTAGGCACTGTTCTTTTATTAATTTTTTTAGTTCCAATGACGTTTGTTGCAATTGCAGTACGTGCGACCTCAAAAGGATCTGTCCTTTATTGGTCCGATAGAGTTGGAAAAAATAATAAGATATTTAAGATGCCTAAATTTCGCTCAATGATAGCAGAAACGCCAATTGTTGCTTCACATCTATTAAAAAAACCTAAAATTTATCTGTCACCAATTGGAGGTTTCTTGCGACAATCAAGTCTTGACGAGCTTCCACAAATATTCTCAGTTTTAAAAGGAGATATGAGTTTTGTAGGTCCACGACCAGCACTTTTTAGCCATTTCTGCATAGGTACTCCAAAACCTTTTTTATCCCTCTTCATCATTTTTTTTGGTAAATATTTATGGGCAATTTCCTTTAGAATCCATTTTGTAGTTCCATTTCTAATTTTTTTGTCACTTGGAAGCTGAGCAATAAATTCAATTATACGATGATCGAGCAATGGTTCGCGTCCCTGCAGTGTAGCGCTCATTGTTGCTCGATCTACTTTATGCAATACGTCGTCAACTAAAAATGTTTTTTGATCTATTCCTAAAATATTTGAAACTTGATGCTGATTTATTTGAGTGTCAAAATTAGTTTTTAACTCATTAAACTTATAGTTTAAAATTGATAATAATTCATCATATGAGAATATTCCTGTTTCTTTTAAAATTTGTTTCTCGTCATAAGTCAAAATATCTGCAAATCTATTACATCTGGTCTCAGAGTCGTACATATTTCCAAAGACTGATAAACCTTTATGTACGAATTGATGTCTAAGCACATTAACCATAAAGGGCTTTAAAAAACCTGGTATTTTTTGAAGTATACTGAATTTATTTAAAATTGAGACGTACTTATTTCGTCCACCAAAAATTTCACCACCATCTGCGCTAAGACATACATCTACTTCTTTCTTAGCTATTTGGCTGACTAATATAGTTGAAATAACGCTATTATCCCCAATTGGTTCATCATAAATTTCTGGAAGTTTTTTAATTATATTAAATGCATCTTGCGGCGTACAATAATATTCTGTGTGATTTGTTCCTAAATATTCAGAAGTTTGTCTTGCAAACGGTATCTCATCATATTTTTTTTCATGAAAACCTATAGTAAAAGTTTTTAGTTTATCGCTTCTATTCTGTTGAAGTATCGCAGCTACTGTAGCACTATCATAACCACCACTTAAAAATATTCCTACTGGAACATCTGAAACCATTCTATATTCAAAGGCAGATTTAAATAAG
>CABYSM010000037.1 GCA_902521655.1 uncultured Pelagibacteraceae bacterium | reverse complement strand
TAGAAGGGGTTTTGATATTTAATTTCTTTAACTTTTTATGTACTGACTGTGAAATAGAATTGATGTGTCGATTGGAGGTCCCCGTTGCAAATACTAGATAATCAGCTAGCGATGTTTTTTTTGAAATATTAATTGAAACTATATCTGAAGCTTTGCTGTCCTCCAATTCTGTCAGGATATTTTCAAGGATATTAGTCAATTTTAGACCTTATTTCTGTAGAAGATATATTTTCATCAAAATCTTGAATAAATGTCCAGCTGGGACCTTCCTTAAATATTGAGCTCTTTGATAGATCATCTATACGGTATTTTTCAAATGCTTTGGCTGCTTTTGAGTTTAACGATTGATATTCACTATCTTGTCGATTGAATACTGCAATAGGTATTTGTTTAAATATACTCTGGTATTCTTTCCATTCATGCATCTCATTAAGTGAGTCGCTTCCCATAAGAAAAATGAAAGTATCTTTTGAAAATTTTTCTTTTATATACTTTAGATTGTCTATGAGGTAGTTAGAATTTGTTTCTTCTTCATAATATTTGAATTTAATATTCTTATTTTCAATGATTTCATCAATTTTATTTTTTCGCTCATTTAATGGAATATAATCAGAAGAGTTTTTTAATGGATTAACTTTAGTTATCAGCCACCAAACTTCATTCAAACTAAAAGTCGCCAGTGCTCGATTTGATATTTCTAAATGACCTTTGTGTGGAGGATTGAATGAGCTTCCTAGAATTCCTATCTTCATTTATGGTCTTACCTGCCCACTTCCACGAACAATATATTTGTAGGTTGTCAAACCTTCAAGACCAACAGGACCTCTTGCATGTAGCTTGCCTGTTGCTATTCCAATTTCTGCACCAAGCCCAAATTCTCCACCATCAGCAAACTGAGTAGATGCATTATGCATCACAATTGCACTGCCTACTGAATTTAAAAATTTTTCAACATTATTTTTATTTTCAGAAATAATACTTTCGGTATGTCCCGATCCATACTTAGCTATATGATCAATTGCTTCATCAACACCCTTAACAGTTTTAATTGATATAATTGCATCAAGATACTCAGTTTCCCAATCAATTTCATTTGCTGCATTCACTTTATCGGAAAATTTCATACATATGCTATCACCTCTAACTTCACAACCGCCTTTAATGAGAGTTTCTATTATTTTACCTAAATGACTATCAATACACTTTTCATCTATAAGAACTGTTTCTGCAGCACCGCAAATACCAGTCCTTCTTAATTTTGCATTTTCTACAATTTTACTTGCAAGATCAGGATCCGATGTTTCATCAACATAAATATGACATATGCCATCAAGGTGACCAATAACTGGAATTTTTGCAGTATCCTGAACTTTCTTAACAAGACCTTTGCCTCCTCGAGGAACTATTACATCAATATATTTTTCCATTTTGGACAGCATATAATCTACTGCAACTCTGTCAGTTGTATTTACATACTGAACTATATTTTTACTCACAGACTCTGACTGAATAGCTTTTTGCATTGAATTGACCATCGCTGTATTTGTATTGAAACACTCAGACCCACCTCTAAGTATTACACTGTTTCCTGCTTTAAGGCATAATACTGTAGCATCAATTGTTACATTTGGTCTGCTTTCATATATAATTCCAATTACTCCAAGAGGGACAGATACTCTTTCAACAATCATTCCGTTCGGTCTTTCATTAGTAAATAAAATATTGCCAGTGGGGTCATCTAGTGTAATTACGTTTTTTATCGACTCAATAATACCTTCAAACCTTTCATCATCCAGCATCAAGCGGTCAAGCATTGCATTAGACAATTTATCTTGAGACACTTCTATATCCAATTTATTAGCTTCTAAAATTTGATCTTTGTCACTTTTAAGTATTTCTATGATTGCATTTAAAAGCTCATTCTTTTCTTTCTTACCTAAAGATTTGATTTCTTGAGAAGCAACAACGCTATCTTTACCTAAAATATCTAATTCATTTTCAATTTTCATAACAATACCAAATCATCCTTATGTATCATTTCTTCTCTGTAAGAGTAGCTTAATATATTTGCTATTTCATCACTTTTATGTCCCATGATTGATTTGCTTGCTGTGGAAGAGTATCCTGCCAGTCCAATTCCAATCTTTTTATTGTCTTCAGAGCAAACCTCTATTACATCTCCTCGTTCAAAACTTCCTTCAATCATTTTTACGCCAGCAGGAAGTAAGCTACTCCCTTTTTTTAGAGCATCCACAGCTCCTTGATCAATTACTATTTTCCCCACAGGATTCATTGTTCCGGCAATCCATTGTTTTCTTGCAGCCATTGGCGATTTGTTGGGCTCAAACCATGTACATGGCCTGCCTTCAAAAAGTGATCTTATAGGCTTCATTATAGATCCATTTGTAATAGCGAGATGACAACCAGATAACATAGCTGTTTTGGCTGCTTGTATTTTTGTTTTCATGCCACCTTTTCCGTATTCAGATATCGATTCTCCGATCATTTTCTCTATGTCTTGATCGATTTCATTTACAGTGGGGATTAATTTTATGTCCTCTCCGTTAGTTGGATCAGCTGAATAAAGTCCATTGATATTTGATAAGAGAATTAAGCAATCAGAGCTAGATATCTGAGCAACCCTTGAAGCCAGCCGGTCATTATCACCATATCTTATCTCGGTCGTTGCTATCGTATCGTTTTCGTTAACAACTGGAACTATTCCAAGCTTAAGAAGTGTATCAATAGTCCTCCTAGCATTAATCGACCTTCTTCTTTGCTCTGTGTCATCTAAAGTAAGTAAGATTTGAGAAATTTTAATTTCATTTTGTTCAAAAGCATTTTTAAAAGAACTCATTAAATGTATTTGACCTACTGAAGATACAGCTTGATTCATATCCAACTTCATATTTTTCATATCAAGATTTAAGTCCTTTGCGCCCATTGCTATTGCCCCAGAAGAAACAA
>CABYSM010000036.1 GCA_902521655.1 uncultured Pelagibacteraceae bacterium | reverse complement strand
TCAGCTCGAATAGCTAGAAATACTCAGCTTATTCTTCAAAATGAAACTGGTGTAACGAATACTGTAGATCCATTAGCAGGATCATATTTTATAGAAAGTCTTACTGACGAATTATCAAAAAAAGCTTGGGAGATTATAGAAGAGATAGAGTCCCTAGGAGGGATGACAAAAGCTGTAAAGGCGGGCGTGCCAAAATTGAAAATTGAGGAATCGGCTACTAAAAAACAAGCAAAAGTAGATAGTGGGTCAAGAGTTGTTGTTGGGGTAAATAAGTTTAAAAACCCCAAAGAGCCAAAGGTAGATGTTAGGGTAATTGACAATAATAGAGTGAGAGATGATCAAATAAAAAAAATAAATGACATAAAAGCCTCTAGGGATCAAAAGGCAGTTGATGAGTCTCTAGCTAAATTAGTAACTGCAGCCAAAGAGGACAGTAATTTGTTAGCGTGTTCAATTGATGCTATAAAAAAGAGAGCAACAGTTGGGGAAGTTTCAAAAGCGTTAGAGCAAGTATACGGAAGACATTTTGCAACATCTTTAAGTGTCTCAGGGGTATATGGAAAACATTTTGAGGGTGATGAGGATTTTATGAATGTAACAAAAAAAGTAAATATTTTTGAAAAGGAAAATGGTCGAAGACCTAGAGTTTTGGTAGTTAAGATGGGTCAAGATGGTCATGATAGAGGAGCAAAGATTGTTGCTACGTCATTTGCAGATATGGGATTTGATGTTGATATGGGTCCTTTATTTCAGTCTCCAAAAGATGTGGCAAAAGACGCAATTGAAAATGATGTACATGCAATAGGTGTCTCAACACTTGCGGCAGGCCACAAAACACTTGTACCAGAGCTTATGAAAAGCCTAAAAGAAATAGATCCTAAGTCAAAAATAATTGTTTTTGTTGGTGGAGTTATACCTGAGCAAGACTACGACTTTTTATATAAGAATAATATTTCAGCCATCTTTGGCCCAGGTTCAAATATTATTGAATCAGCAGAAAAGGTTATTGATTTGATATCAGATAAAATTCATAAAAATAATTAAATGCAGCTTGTTGAAAAAATTATAAAAGGTGAAAGAGCTGCAATTGCTAAAGCCATCACATTAGTTGAGTCCTCTAGGGAAAATGATAAAAAAGAAAGTAGAAAACTAATTTCCGAGCTATTAAATAAGCCAGGTAAATCAATTCGTGTTGGATTTTCAGGACCTCCTGGTGTTGGCAAATCAACATTTATTGAATCATTTGGTCGTTATCTGGTTGAAAAAAATTATAAGCTTGGCATTTTAGCTATTGACCCATCTTCACAGATTACAGGAGGGTCTATATTAGGCGACAAAACTAGGATGATAGAAATTTCTAAAAATCCCAATACATTCATAAGGTCTACTCCCTCAAGGGGTTCTTTGGGGGGCATTTCAATTGGAACAAGAGAAGCGTCAATCATATTGGATGCAGCGGGCTATGATTTTATTTTTATTGAAACTGTTGGTGTAGGTCAGTCAGAAATTATGGCAACTAATTTAGTAGATATATTTTCTCTAATTGTAGGACCAGGTTCTGGAGATGAGCTTCAGGGAATAAAAAAAGGGATAACGGAATATGCTGATATATTTATAGTTAATAAAAATGATGGCGACCTAAAATCTGAGGCCTCTAAAACTGCTTCTGATTATAAATCGGCAATAAGTTATTATAAAAAATCAAATGATACTGCTGATAAGGAGGTCTTACTTGTCTCGGCCATTGAGCAAACTGGCATGGAAAAAGTAATAGAAACCATAAAGAATATAGTTTCACAAAATAAAAAAAATAAAAATTTTGATGAAAGGCGTGCTAAACAGTTTAATTATTGGATAGAAGAAGAGGTTAGAGAAATAATCCAATTCAATATTCAAAAGAAAATCAAAGCAGACGGTAGCATTAGCCAATTTTCACAAAAAGTAATGGATGGCAAGATTCAAATGTTTGAAGCTATTGAAGCTATTACCAAGAATTTGCAGAGTAAATAATCATATTGACAATATTTATTATTAACTTTAACTAACACAAATTATGACAAAAGCATGTGATTTATCTGGCAAAAAAGTTCAATTTGGAAACAACGTAAGTAAAGCCAATAATAAAACTAGAAGAAAATTCAATGTTAATCTTCAAGCGGTAACTTTTAAAAGTGAATTGTTAAATAAAAAAATAAAGTTATCAGTGGCTACATCGTCAATTCGAACAGTCTCGAAATTTGGTGGAATAGACGAATTTTTAACAAAAACAAAAAGTAAGAAATTATCGCTTAAAGCTAAGAGATTACAACGCGCAATGGGTATAGCTGCTAGTAAAGTTAATTAGCAAGCTGACTTTTACTTTTTTTCTCACTCTCTTCAAATAAATCAACTAACTGCTCTGTCATAACGTCTGCTAACTGTTCAGCGTCTACTATGGTGACAGCCCTTTTATAGTATCTAGTAACATCATGACCTATGCCTACGGCCAACAGTTGAATGGCTGATTTCGATTCTATCCATTCGATTACACCTCTTAAATGTTTTTCAAGATAATTTCCTGTATTCACGGATAAAGTACTATCATCTACTGGAGCTCCATCGGATATAACCATTAATATTTTTCTTGCTTCATATCTGACTTGCAGCCTCTTATGCGCCCATAAAAGTGCCTCTCCATCAATATTTTCTTTCAATAGTCCCTCACGCATCATAAGGCCTAAATTTTTTTTTGATCTACGCCATGGTTCATCCGCAGCTTTATAAATAATGTGTCTTAAATCATTTAATCTTCCTGGCGCTGGAATTTTCTTGTTCTGCATCCAATGCTCTCGACTTTTGCCGCCTTTCCAAGCTTTTGTTGTAAAGCCAAGTATCTCAACCTTAACACCACATCTTTCGAGTGTTCTGGCAAGAATATCAGCGCTCATGGCAGCTACAGTAATGGGCCTTCCTCTCATTGATCCAGAATTATCAATTAAAAGTGAAACTACTGTATCCTTGAAGTCAGTATCCTTTTCTTTTTTGAAAGATAATGAGTGATATGGGTCCATTATAATCCTGGTTAATCTTGATGTATCTAGCAATCCTTCTTCTAGATCAAAATCCCAGCTTCGGTTTTGCTTAGCAAGCAATTTCCTTTGTAATCGATTAGCCAATCTAGAAATAATTGTTTGATATGACTTTAGTTGCTGGTCTAAGTAAGCGCGAAGGCGGTTTAATTCTTCATCTTCGCATATATTTGAAGCAGTAATTATCTCATCAAATTCCTCAGTGTATATACCATACTCACTTAGTATTTGTTCACTTGAATTCTCAGCTCTATACTGAGGTGTTGCATTTTCACTATTTCCTTCATCAAACTCTGAAAGTTCATCATCTTCTTGCTGGTCAATATTCATTTCTGTTTCTTCATACCCCACTTCCTCT
>CABYSM010000035.1 GCA_902521655.1 uncultured Pelagibacteraceae bacterium | reverse complement strand
TCAGGGGAAAATCGGTTTTGGTTATTGGTCATGAAAAGGGTCATGATACGACTTCTCGTATAGAGCATAATTTTGGCATGCCAAGACCTGAAGGTTATAGAAAAGCCCAACGTTTAATGAAACTTGCTGAAGAATTTGATATTCCTGTTATTTCATTTGTGGATACACCTGGCGCTTATCCAGGAGTGGGAGCAGAACAACGAGGACAGTCTGAAGCAATTGCGAAAACTACAGAATGTTGCTTATCACTAGGAGTGCCTATTGTAGCGGTAATTATAGGAGAAGGAGGTTCTGGAGGAGCGGTTGCAATAGGAACGGGCAATACCGTTTTGATGCTTGAAAATTCAATATATTCTGTAATCTCACCTGAAGGCTGTTCCTCAATTTTATGGAAGGATAACTCAAAAACTGTTGAGGCTGCATCAGCACTTAAACTTACCGCTAATGATATGTTGAAAATAGATGTGATTGACAAAATAATTCAGGAACCTTCAGGCGGAGCCCATAGGAATCGGCTCATCGCAATAAACAATGTTGGCGATCAAATAGAAGAGTACCTTAATATTTTATCAAACCAGCATGGAAATGATCTAAAACACGCAAGACAAGAAAGATATTTGCAGATTGGGCGATCAGGGCTATTTAGCGATACACTTACTACAGCAAATTCTGTGCTTGATGAAAAGTATGGAAAGGCGAGTGATAGGAAAAAATTCAAAAATAGTATTTTTTTCAGAGCAATTGCTGCTTTTGCAATTACTATTTTTTCAGTAGGATTAGCTTACTACTTATTTAGCTAATATTTCCGTGACAGTGTTTATATTTTTTTCCAGATCCACATGGACAAGGAGAGTTCCTTGATATTTTTTTGTCTTTTTTGATAGGTTCACTTGATGATTGTTCAACTTCGTCATTATCATTGTCAATATTGAGATTAGTATTCTCACGTATTCGCATCCGAGAGAAAATCTTTGTTACATCTGTTTTCAGACCATTGATTAATCCTTCAAATAAACTAAAAGCTTCATTCTTATATTCATTAAGGGGGTCTCTTTGCCCATATCCTCTAAGACCTATTGTTGATCGTAATTGCTCTAAATTATTTATATGATCCTTCCATTTATCATCTAGGATTTTAAGAAGAACCATCTTCTCCGCAGCATTAATTTTTTCCTTTGAATGATTTTGAGCTCTGGCGATTGAAATATCATCTATAATTTTATAAATCTTATCTTTTAATCCTTGATGATCGATCTCTTCCTCTTCTATTATTTTCTTTAGATTAAAATCTTGAGAGAAATACTGAGTAATTTCCTTACTTATTTCATCAATATTCCATTGATCTATGTATGCTTTTTCAGGAGCGTATTGATTTATAATATCATCAGCGACATCGTATTGCATGTCTTTTGCAATTTCAGATATATCATCAGCATTCATCAATTCCAGCCTTTGATCAAATATTGTTTTTCTTTGATCATTTAAAACGTCATCAAATTTCAATAATGTTTTCCTAACATCAAAATTACGACCCTCAACTTTTTTTTGCGCTCTTTCAAGAGCTTTTGATATCCAAGCATGTTGGATTGACTCACCTTCTTTAAGACCCAGACTTTTTAGAACACTGTCAATTCGTTCAGAACCAAAAATCCTCATCAAATCATCTTCTAAACTAATAAAAAATTTAGTTTCACCTGGATCTCCTTGTCTTCCAGATCTACCTCTAAGTTGATTGTCTATTCTTCTACTTTCGTGTCTTTCACTTCCAATCACATATAAACCACCAGCGTTAATCACACTTTTATTTTGCAAGGAAATTTTATTTTTTAATTCATCAGAACCTTCATGATCTTTCATTTGCTTTTTATTAAATTCAAAGTTTCCACCCAGTTGAATATCTGTCCCTCTTCCAGCCATATTTGTTGCTATCGTCACTGCACCTGGCTCTCCAGCATTAGCAATTATTTTTGCCTCTGATTCATGTTGCTTTGCATTAAGAACTTCGTGATTAATTTTGGCATTTTTTAATTTTTTTGATATTTTTTCTGACTTATCAATACTAGTTGTTCCAATCAGAACAGGCTGATTTTTCTGACTACATTCAACAACTTGTTTTATGATTGCATCATATTTTTCTTCCGAGGTACGGTAGATTTCATCTTCATTATCTTTTCTTACAATAGGTGTATTTGTAGGGACCGCAAAAACTGGCAAATTATATATATCTGCAAATTCTTCTGCTTCAGTAAGAGCAGTTCCAGTCATCCCTGATATTTTTTTATAAAGTCTAAAATAGTTTTGATATGTTATAGAGGCTAGGGTCTGGCTCTCATTTTGTACCTTAACATTTTCTTTTGCTTCTATTGCTTGATGCAAACCATCGCCATACCTTCTTCCTTCCATTGTTCTACCCGTGAACTCATCAACAATGATTACACTTCCAGATTTAACAATATAATCTCTATCTTTTTCAAATAATTTATTTGCCCTCAATGCTTGATTAATATGGTGAACTACTGAAACATTTGATACGTCATAAAGCGTACCCTCAGTTATAATACTTTTTTCCTTTAAAATTTTTTCTGCCTTATCATTTCCTTTATCTGTAAGTGTCCCTGTTTTTGTCTTTTCATCAATTTCGTAATCTTCTGGGTCTAGGAAAGGAATAATCTTGTTTACAGAATTATAGAGTGTTGTTTTATCTTCAACAGCTCCAGAAATTACTAAGGGTGTTCGTGATTCATCTATAAGAATGCTATCAACCTCGTCAACAATGCAGAAATTATGAGATCTCTGTACCATATTTTTTTTAAGCACTCTTAGGTTATCCCTTAAATAATCAAAACCAAATTCGTTATTTGTTCCATACGTAATGTCACAGTTGTATTGTTTTTGTCTTTCCTCAACTCCGGTCACATCGTTTGTGAGGCATCCAACAGTTAGCCCAAGATATTTGAACACATTACCCATCCACTCGGAGTCTCTTCTTGCAAGATAGTCATTTACAGTAACTATATGCACACCTTCATCAGTTAGTGAGTTAAGAAATGCAGCAAGTGTAGATACAAGTGTTTTACCCTCGCCTGTTTTCATCTCAGCTATACCACCGTTATGAAGAATCATCCCCCCAATTAATTGAACATTAAAATGTCTTTGCCCAAGCGTTCTTTTTGCTGCTTCTCGAACGATAGCGAAAGCTTCAAGAATAAATTTATCAATACTTGCCCCATCTTTGATTTCAGCTTTAATCTTTTCGATATGAGTTATTAAGTCCTCTTGAGTTTTCTTTTCAAATACTGGTTCAAGTGCGTCAATATCTTTGGCAATTTTCGAAAACTCACCAATTTTTTTCTTATCATTCCCGCTAAAAAGTGAATTTACTATTGAATTTAGATTAAACATGTAAGTTGATATTGTTATTTTCTATTTAATTACAAGCTTTTATACATTAAATACTAACTTCAATTAAGTTAAAATTAGTATTATTAATTAAAGAGATAATAGTGAGACAAAAATACAGAAAATCACCACTTGCACCAAAAAAGGCAAACAAGGTTTCAAGTATTCAAGGCATAGAACTTTATACCTACTGTGCCAATCTTTACGATAAATCTAGAAACGATGTTGCAATTTTTATTTTTAAAGAAAAAGGTTCTATAGCTGAAGTGTTTACTCAGTCTTCTATGAGATCCTGTACTCTTGATTGGAATGAAAAAGCACTTAGAAAAAAAGAAGTGCAAGCAATAATAATTAATTCTGGAAATGCAAATACGTTTACAGGAAAGAAAGGTCATCAGTCTTTAATAAAGATAAGCGAACTTGTTTCAAATATGTTTAATCTTTCAAAAAGTAAAATATTTTTTGCATCTACGGGTGTCATTGGAGAAGAATTTCCTGAACAAAAAATAATAAATGCGATAAGAAAAAATAAAATTAAAAACAATAATTGGATGGATGCAGCAAAAGCCATAATGACAACAGATACTTTTCCAAAAGCTATTTCATCAAAGACTAAAGTTGATAATAAAGTAGTAACAATTACGGGAATTACCAAAGGATCTGGAATGATCGAGCCAAATATGGCAACCATGTTAGGATTTATATTTATTGATTTAGAAATTCCTCAGAAAATTTTACAAGCTTTATTAAAACAACTCAATGCCAAGTCATTCAATAAAATTTCTGTTGATGG
>CABYSM010000034.1 GCA_902521655.1 uncultured Pelagibacteraceae bacterium | reverse complement strand
CCAATATTTTTATTTTTCATTGTGTCAACAAGGATGATTTTTTCTGAGACCAATTGCATTAAATCTTTGTCAGACGATACAATCGAAACTTGCCAATTCTTTTTCACAGCAGCATCAGCGTATGTAGCTATAATATCGTCTGCTTCAAATCCTTTCGACTCTATTGATTGAATCCCAAAAGCAGTTACTGCATCCTTTATAATTTTAAATTGTGGTATTAAATCTTCTGGTGGGTCACCTCTGTTAGCTTTATAGTCTTTATAAATGTTATTCCTAAAAGTTTTTCTTGCGCTGTCAAAAATTACAGCCAAGTGAGTTGGTCCAATACTTTTATTAGTATCTTCAATTAACTTATAAAGCATATTACAGAAACCGTTTACTGCACCGGTTGGTAATCCATCGCTCTTTCTATATAACGGTGGTAATGCGTAATATGCTCTAAAAATATATCCTGAGCCATCAACTAAAAAAAGATGATTATTGCTTTTCATTTAAACAAATTTAAATATTTTACTGCAATAAGGACAAATCACGCTTTCATTATCGCCCATATCTAGAAAAACTTTTGGGTGCCCAAGTGGACCATCGGGACCAGAACAACTTACTTTTTTTGATGATATCAATTCAATGTTTTCATCTTGATTTTCTTTTATTTCTGGAGAATTCATATACTGAATGATACAAGAAATTACTTTGAAAAACTATATATTCTCTTAATTAATAAAATATATGAACAGTGAATTGGCAATAGCGGTTAATAATTTAAGCAAGGTTTACAAATCAAGTTCTGACACTGATAAACTTGCATTAGATAATATTTCATTGGCAATAAAAAAAGGTTCAATATTCGGCTTACTTGGACCTAATGGAGCTGGGAAGTCTACATTCATCAATATATTAGCTGACTTGGCAAAAAAAACTTCTGGTGAAATTGAAGTCCTAAATATCAATCACGAAAGTAATTTAATAGAAGCCAAGAGGCTTATGGGCATTGTACCTCAAGAATTAAACATTGATCCTTTTTTTACTCCATACGAACTTTTAGAAATCCAGGCTGGTTTATACGGTATTAAAAAGAAAGACAGAAAAACAATGGAAATTCTGAAAATGCTCGCATTAGAAGATAAGGCCAAAGCATATGCTAGAACTTTGTCTGGAGGAATGAGAAGACGTCTACTTATTGCTAAAGCAATGGTCCATGATCCAGAAATATTAATACTAGACGAACCAACAGCGGGTGTTGATGTAGAGCTTAGAAGTAACTTATGGGAGAATATTCATAAACTAAATCAAAATGGCAAAACTATAATCATTACTACTCATTATTTGCATGAAGCAGAGGAGCTATGCAATGAAATAGCAATTATTAATGAAGGTAAGTTGATAGCTCATGATTCTACAGTCAACATAAAATCTTTTTTAGATAAAATAACGGTAATTGTTGATTATAATGATAACAATTTTGATTTGTCAGGACTTAATGAATTAAATTTAGAGATAAAAATAAAAGATAGACAAGTTCAAGTGAACTATAAACCCAGTGAAGTTAATTTTAATGTAATGCTTAATGTTCTAAATTCTTCAGGTTCTCAAATAAAAAACATGAAGATAATAGAAACTAAATTAGAGGATGTTTTTCTTCAGCTTACTAAGAAGTAATTTTTCTAGGAAAAAGCTTATCTAGTATAACTGCAAGTGCAGGAAGTGTTGTCATTGCGCAAACCATGTTGATTAAGAACATAAATGTCAATAGTGATCCCATATCAGCTTGGAATTTTAATGCAGAAAACGACCATGTAGAAACACCGATAGCAAGAGTAATTGCTGTGAAAACAACTGCCGCACCAGTATTAGCAAAGGTATGCTCAAAAGCTTCAGTTATATTCATGCCCTCCTTTAAGCGTGTCTGAGTTCTATTATATATGTAGAATGCATAGTCGACACCTACACCAACCGCTAAAACCATAACTGGAAGCGTAGATACTTTTAATCCTATTTGCGCTAGGTCCATAAATGCGTAACCTAGCATCGTTGCAAATGTGAGTGGTACTGTGCAACATATCGTTGCTCGCCAATCAAGATAAGTTACAAAAACTAGAATTAAAATAACTATATAAACTATTATCATCATTGGTAGCTCGCCTTTTTCAATAACTTCATTAGTTGCATACTGAATACCTACTGATCCGCTTGCCAGTCTATTTTTAATTTCATCAGATTCAAAAATAATACTTTCGAACTCTGGATTGTTCTTGAAAAATTCCTTAATACTTATTTCTGATTGTTTAATATCCTTCACCATATAGTTTACATTGTCATCAAATGAATCAATATCTCGATAATAGTTAATAAGTGTAGGGCCAAGCATTATGTTTCTTGTGTTGAAGCCATTCTCATAACCAAAATCAGTGAACTCGTCGTCAGTAAATATTTTTGGATTATCAATATTTAATAAATCCTCAATATTGGTTTCTTCACCCCCTAAACTATCAACTGCTGGTATTACATCAGTTCCTTCTGCAGGCTTTGCAATTAAAGTTTTGAATGTTATTGTATCATCTAGTTCACGGAACTTTTCATTATATTCCTCAATACTACTTATAACTGTGTTTAATGTAGTAGCTTTGTGATCTTCTGTGAAAACGTAAATGGGCATTATAGAGCATTGTTCGTTGATCAATCCAGTTGATGGATCTACAACACTTGTAGCAAAACCCAGTGCTTGTTCATTGCGGGGTAAATAAGACCATTTTAAATTACCCTCAGCATAACCGCTTAAAGCTCTCTTTGCTATGCTTGAGAGAGAAATTACTTTTGATACTCCTGGAATATTTTCTAAGTACCAATGAAGATTATTTTGTGCGTCCATAACATATGTAGACCTACAAGGATTAATACCCCCTACAAAGGCCGCTTCGGTAATTACCACCAAGACATCTGTTGTAACATTGTATCTTTTGGTTATTTCATTAATGTCTTGATTAAATCTTGCTTCTGGCCTCAACTCTGGAGCGCCGGCGTGTAAATCTCCAACATGCCTCTCACTTGCTAAATATACAGCGCCTATAAATAATACTGCACTAACAGAAAGAGTAATAACAGCCTCTCTTGGCCTTGCTAATTTTCCAAAAAACCCCATAAGATTTTGCCTATAAGAAATTGCAGATTGTGCTCTAGTAGCAAAACTCTCATTGTATCGCGCATAAGATGCTGCAAGTGGTAACATAATTAGATTGGTTACAATTTTAAAAGCAACCCCAATAGAAGCAGTGATGCCAAGCTCCTGTATCATTCCTATTGGTAGCAATATTAGTGTGCCAAACCCTACCAAATCTGTAACTAACGCCATCGACCCTGGTACAAGCAGTCTTGAAAAAGAAGCCCTAGCTGCATATTCAGCAGTTTCTCCTTCAATAACTTCCTTTGTGATTTGATTTACCTGTTGAATTCCATGAGAAACGCCTATAGCGAAAACTAAAAAAGGAACAAGAATTGCAAGAGGGTCCAATCCAAAACCAAGTATTTTCAACATCCCAAATTGCCAAATAAGCGATGTTAATGAACAAATTAATGGAAGAAATGTTAATGTCCAAGATCTAGAGTACCAATAAACTGCTAAAACAGTAAGAAAGAAGGCTAGGCCAAAAAAGATTACAACATTATAAGCTTCGCTTGCAATATCAGAAATCATTTTAGCAAAGCCAGTAATTTCAACCCTGTATTCGCCTATTTCATACTGCTCTCTAATGGTCTCAATTTCTTGGCCAAGTTTAAGATAATCTAATTTTTCACCAGTCTTGGGATTATATTCGGTTAATTCAACTTTAATTAGTGAGGATGTAAAATCATTTGCAACAATGCTTCCTACATGGCCACCAGTTAAAATTCTTTCTTTTATATTTTCAATTATTTCAGGTGTAAGATTTTCAGGTATAACAGTTCCAGGTATTACCTCTGAACTTTCAAAGCCCTCTTCTGTTACCCTCATTACTCTAACATTAGGAGTCCATAGAGATTGCATCGATCCCTGATTTACTCCAGGAAGATATCTAATAGTATTATTTAATCTAAAAAGGTTGGATAAATATTCTTTTGTAAATATATCTCCTTCAGTAGTTCTGAGTGCTACAGTAATGCTGTTTGTTCCGCTAAGATCATCTTGATATTCATAGTAAGTTTTTACAAATGAGTGACTATTGGGTAGCTGTTTAGCAAAACCAGCATCCATTCTTATTTGAACTGCGAAGTAAGCCATTACAATTGTAATGAGGACAAATGCCGCAAGAACAGGAAGGCGAAATTTAAAAAACCAATTTTCTATTTTTTGTAA
>CABYSM010000033.1 GCA_902521655.1 uncultured Pelagibacteraceae bacterium | reverse complement strand
ATATAGTAAGAGGTACACACGATATAATTGTTGGCATTGAGGGCATTGATTTTGACTCAATCGCGAGTGTAAAAATTGCAATTTTATCAACTGGAGTCATGAATAATATGGAAATATTAGAAGCAGTTGACATTTCAAAAATTGTATCAAATGCAGGTAAGGCTCTTAGCAATTATTCAAAACCAGGAGAATAGAAATGGCAACAGTAGTAACAGCAAAGTTTTTTCCCAAGCCAGATAAGACTGAGGAAATGAATGATTGGTTTAAAAATAATTTATCTGACACCAAAGCTTATGAAGGCTGTCAACTTATTAAAGGTGGATACAACAAGGATACAAATGAAGTTATACTATATGAAGTTTGGGATAGTAAGGAAGCGCATCAAAAATACGTTAATTGGAGGGTTGAAATAGGTGATATTCCAAAGCTTGTTGAGTCTTCGACCAAAGAACCTGAGATTATCTATCACGAAGAAGTTTATTAATTAAAAAAAAGGAGAAAAAAATGGAAGCAAAAGAAGTAGTTCAAAAAGGATATGACCTGTTCGGCGCAGGAGATATGGAAGCATTTTTTAATGATGTAGTCCACGATCATATAACATGGACTTTTCCTGGCGATAAAGATAAACATCCATTAGCTGGAGTGCATGAGGGAAAAGAAAATTTCATAGCGAACATGATGAAAATACCAGAATACTGGAATAATTTTATGGTTAAGCCAGTATCAATGATAAGTGAAGGCAATAAAGTTTTTGTAATTGTAAAAGGAACAGCCGAAGGTATGGATACAATGTTTGGCCACTATTTTGAAGTGGAAGATGAACGAATGAAAGTCATGATGACTTTTGACGATACCTTGACTGCATATAACGCGATGACGAAGTAAACCGTCGGAAAGGAATAGGACTATGACTAATGTAGAGGTGAAAAGCTTTAGCAATGCTGATGAAGTTAATGATAATTTTAATAATGCAAAAATTGAAGCTGTGAACGTTGGAGGACAAAGAATTATGAAGTTATCCCTCGAGCCTGGATGGAAATGGTCAAATGATATCAAGCCAACGGTTGGTACGGATAGCTGCCAAGCTACACATCTTGGTGTTATTGTAAGTGGAACAGTTGCAGTAAAGCATAATGACGGAACAGAAATGAGTTACTCTGCGGGTGATGCATATTCTATTGCCCCTGGACACGATGGATGGGTTGTTGGCAATGATCCCGCTGTAGTATATGAATTTGCAGGTAAATGGGGAGAATAATTATGACAACAAATAAATCACAATATACCCTGACTACCCAATGGATTGTTCCAGAAGATAAGAAATCAGAAGTTGAAAGTTTCTTTGCTGAGCATGAAGTATGGATGAGAGAAACACATAATCTTTCTGGCAATGATGAGCCAAGAATTGTTGACTACTCTGTTTCTAAGGCGCCCCAATACATTGACAATGACTTAGAAAAAGGGCCGTCAGGAAAGACAATTTACTCTTTGCATGAAGTGTATGTGACTGATCAAGGGGCGATGAAACATTTTGAGTTGTGGCAGTCACATCCTGCCGCTGAGAAGATGGCAGGCATGGCTGAATATCAAACGGATATGTCATTTAATGCAGAAGTAATTGCATCAATGGAATCATAACGAAGGAGAATAATATATGTACGTAATGTTAACTCAAAAGCTATCAAAGGGCTTTAAATCATGGAAAGCAATGGCAGAAGCCAATGCAGAAAAAATAAAAGGATTTAAAGGAAAAGTGCTTTATGCCGGTGCTCACGCAGAGGATGATAATTCGATGGTTGTGATAATGCATTATGAGAGCAAGGACGGTTTAATGGCTTTTAAAAATGATGAGGAACTTACGAAAGCTCGTCAAGAAGCTGGCGCTCTAACAGAGACAACGGTTATGACAATTTTAGGAGATGACGCTCTAACGGATTTTCCTAATTAATTGAACTCTAATTGGCTGTAAGTTGATATGAAGTGTCTTCATTGCAGCCAATTCCTATTGACTTACCGTAAGCAGCTATTTCCTGTTCTGAATACCTTTCTCTATCCAAGTTATCCAAAGCTATCATATTATTATCAATGCATGTTTTGTGTTGAGATGGAAAAAGCGTTGTAAAAAAAATCGCAAAAACAAATAAAAAAAATGCTGCTGGGACCAAGCCAAATCTATTTATCATTTTTTAAATAATTCCTCTGCGTTAAGTCGATCTTTATTTTTTGATGAAATATAATTTTTTGCTTTTTCGATTTCTTTCTCAAGGTTAACAATGTATTCATTCAATTCCTCAATACTCAAGGTATCAAAATCAACTTCTTTTGGCTTAATTATTGGCTCTAATTCATCAGTATCCATACAATAGAAGTGTTCCATTTTTTTCAAGAGTTGTTAAGATAAATGATGACTAATGAGGTCAAATTTTTTGATAATCGACAGAGATATCTTTTGTTTGTTACAACAACAAATGAAAAAGCTATTATTTCAGAAAAGCTATCACACTTAATTAGTGAACTAAAACCATCAAAGCCAGCTTTAAAAATATTTGATGCTGGCGTTGGAGATGGGGCAGTGTTAATGAATGTGTTACGCATTTGTCATCAGAAATTTCCAACTATTCCTATCTACGTATCTTGCAAGGACGTAAGCATGGAAGATGCTAGATTGACGATTGAAAAACTAGCAGACCGTTTTGTTGAACATCCAAATATGGTTTTTACAATTTCAAATTTACATTATTCAGAGGCAGGCTATTTAAAGTCTAATAATGCTGACAAGCAAAAGAATATGAACTGGAGCAATATCTCTCTTGAAGGCAATTCATCATTTGGTTTTTATCAACAATTGAGACAGCTTGGTCCTCTGCTTAAAGAAAATTGGAGAGTTGAAGAAAATAAAGCTGGAAACACAACATATGAAAAACCATCAGTTTTGACTATTTATAGAAAAGACCAAGAATTTTCTTTAGAGCAGGTAATTCCAAATATTGAAAACTCAATTAATGAGTTTGACTTAGTCATCGTGTCTCAAGCATATAGGTCACGCGCTTCAGTTGAAAAAAAAGTAAAGTCAGTGATTATGCCAATGACCGATATACTGGCGCCAAATGGAAAATTAGCAGTTTTTCATTCTTATGGTGGGGATCCAGGAATGAAAGCAATCAATGAGTTATGGCCAGAGGAGGAACCTTTTCCAAATAAAGGCCATGATATAATTCAATATATGAAAAATAATTTAGAAGATAAAGCCAAAAACCCAATCAAGTTTCGAGATCCTGAAATTTTTAAATACAAATTAAGGTCTCAACCTAATGAAATAAATAGTGGCATTTCAACCTCTTTAGTATTTTCTGCGTGGAACGCTTGTACTTATGTTGCCCAAATAAGTGATCAGATGGTAAAAGAAAAAGAAGCTGATCAAAGCTATATTGAATGTGTAGAAAAAGTAATTCGTAATAATGACGGGCTCTGGTTTTACGATGAAATGCTTATTGCTGAGCGTGAATAATCATTGAATTTTTAGTTTTTAATTTATATCAATTAGTATGTTAGCTTCTTTAATTGTGGGTGCAGGCTGCTTTTGGGGTGTTGAAGCACTTTATGAAGACATGCCAGGGGTATTAAATGCTACATCCGGCTATGCAGGTGGGTCACTTGAGAATCCACGGTATGAAGATGTATTAACTGGTGAAACAGGGCATGTTGAAGTCGTAAAAATTGACTACAATACAAGCGAAGTTACTTTTGATACACTTATTGATGCATTCTTCATTATGCATGATCCAACTACATTAAATCGTCAAGGCCCAGATATAGGTGAGCAATATAAATCAGTAATTTTTTATAATAATGATGAACAAAAAAACATAATAAGAAATAAAATAAAACTAATTGATGCAATGGATATCCATGAAAACCCTGTAGTAACCGAAATAAGAGAGGCTACCAAATTTTATCCTGCTGAAGACTATCACCAAGATTATGCTATGAAGACAGGGAAGCTTTGCTATCAACAAATGTATGTTAGGTACAATTATTCACCCTTGCCGACAAACTAATTAATCATTCACAATAAATGTCGGCAACTGTGGGTTATCAACAGTAGGGATTACATATCTACTTTTGGCAATATCAAGACAATTTTCATTATTGTGATTGTAGTAATTAGTACTTTTATAATCTAAGTGTTTAGCTTTATCGTATGTGACATTACTTTGCACACTGTACATAATATCCCCTGGAATGGCTATGTGACCTCCAATGCCATCATTAATTGTGCCCTCGCTAGCAAAGACTAAATGATCTTCTGCGCACTGTGGAACAGCTCCTAACACGTGCAAAATCTCATGGAGTGCTGCTTTAGCTGTTTCGTTGAATTCAGGTTTAAAGCCCCCGTTATTATCAATACAAGAACCACTTCTTTTGCCAGGATAATAGAGGGCTGCTGTATTTGCTATTATTCCCTCAGTTGCATAACTAGGCAGCTGTGATGAAGCGCAGACATCTCGGTTAGATCCACCATAAATAATAAAATAAACTTTTTTTGGATCATTAA
>CABYSM010000032.1 GCA_902521655.1 uncultured Pelagibacteraceae bacterium | reverse complement strand
TTTCTGGCACTAATGAAGTTGGTGTCATTCCTGGCTGAGTATTGAGTTCAAGAATATAAAACTGATTGCTATTTTTTTCCAAAATAAACTCTGTTCTTGAAATTCCTTTACATCCAAGAATTTTATGTGCCTTTAAAGCTAGGTCTTCTACCTCTTCTAGTTGATTTTTATTGATTCTTGGTGGGATTATATGCTTAGTCTTGCCGTTATCAAAATACTTTGACTCATAGTCATAGAATTCGTTTTTTGGATCAATCTCTATTGAGCCAGTTTTATCATTTCCAATTACAGCAACATTAATTTCTTGGCCATCTATAAACTCCTGGACTAGAACTTCATTTCTATCTGAATTATCTGTTAAATATCTTTTTTTTTCTTCTTGACTCCTGATTATTCCAACACCCACGCTGGAACCTTCGTTTCTTGGCTTTATAACAAACGGATACTCAGGAAATGCGTGTTTATTAATACTATTAATACTCACCAGATTAGTTATTGGGTAATTAAAATTATTTTCAATAAATAGTTCTGCAGACCTATGTTTATCCATTGCTAATTGAGAAGATTCAACTCCTGAATGCGTATAGGGTACATTATTTAATTCAAGAATTTTTTGAACTTCCCCATCTTCTCCCCATGTGCCATGTAGACCATTAAATATTACATCAGGCTTATGTTCAGAGATGTGGTCTGAAAGATCTAAGTCTGCATCAATTTCAATTACCTCATAGCCTAATCTCACTAGCGCCTTAGATATTTCTTTGGAAGTTATGATACTTATTTCTCTTTCTGCCGATACGCCTCCATAAAGCAACATAACTTTATTGTATTTACTCATCTATTACCCAAAATTTTAATTTCCCACTCTAATTCAATGCCTAATCTACTCTTTACTTCTTTTTTTATATTTTCACCAAAATCTTCAATTAAATTAGCAGAGTCCTTCTGTCTATTGACTATAAAATTTGCGTGTTTTTCGGAGAATGAAACTCCATTTAATTCATATTCTCTTAATCCAGCTTTATCGATTAATTGCCAAGCTTTGAGCTCACTACGATCAAAAGGATTTTTGAATGTACTTCCAGCAGTCATCACTTTTTGAGGCTGAGTGTCTTTTCTTTGATCATTTATTTCAATGATTCTTTTATTAATTATTAATGGATCTCCAATTTCTTTATTGAATTGAACCTCGCAGACTATGTGTTTATCTAAAAAATTATTTTTTCTGTAAGAAAATAATTCTTTAGAATAATTCAGTTCCATGAGTTCTCCCTGATTACTCACGCATTTAGCTTTAATGAAGATATCTTTAGTCTCAGATCCGAAGCACCCAGCATTCATACATGCGGCCCCTCCTACAGTACCAGGTATTCCAGAATAAAATTCAAAGCCTTTTATTGAATTCTTCAAACAATATTTTGATAAAACTTTATCTTGCACGGCCGCTCCTGCAAAAACTATATTTTTATCATGATATATATTGCTAAATTCATTACCTAATCTGATGACAAGGCCTGTTATTCCTCCATCTCTAATAATTATATTTGAACCTAAACCAATAACAGTGACATCTATATCTTCTCCTTTCGTAGATAATACTAATTGTAATTCTTCTAAACTTGAAGGAGTGTAAAAGATTTCAGCATTGCCACCAATTCCAAACCAACTATGTTTAGACAAATTATAGTCAAATTTGTATTTACCTTTTACTTTATTTCTTAAAAATATTTCATTTAGAATTTTCTGATTCTTATTCATATATTTTTTTTAGGTTTTTACTAAAATCTGAAGCCCATTGAGTCACTGTTCCGGCACCCAGAAATAAAAAAGTAAGTTTGTCATTACTGGACTTAATTAATTTCAGCAGCTGCTCATCATTTTCATAGGCCTCTGCATTAACTTTAGAATTTTTTTTAATACTTTTTAGGAGTGATTGTAATTTAAAATTTTGTGGCATCTTTTCTCCTGCTGAATAAACATTTGATACAAAGACCTGGTCACATTTTATGAAACATTTACTAAATTCTTTTTTTAAATTTACCAGTCGTGAATATCTATGAGGCTGAAAAATGATGATAAGTTTTCTTTTTGGATTTGAATGACTCAGACCCTCAATAACGTTCTTAATTTCTGTTGGGTGGTGGGCATAGTCGTCTATGATCTTGATATTTTTTTTATCCCAGAGTTGTGTGAGTCTTCTTTGTACGCCACTGAATGCAGATAAGGCTTTCTTTATTGTGCCATGATTTACATTGAGTTCTGAAGCGAGTGCTATAGCAGCTAAGGCATTATTAATATTATAATTACCGTGCATGGGTAAACTTATATTTTTAATTGTTTTATTAATTTTTTTTAACTCAACATTAAAAACTACTCCTTTACTATTGTGCCTTATTTTTTTACTTTGTATGTCGCTGTTTTCAGTCTCTCCGTATGTAATTATATTTGCTGTAGTGATTTTATTTACTATTTTTCTTATTGAGGGGTCATCTATACATACTATAGAAAATCCATAAAATGGAACTTGCGTTATAAATTTTTTAAATTGAACTAGTAAATTATTATAATTTTTATAAAAATCTAAATGTTCTTTATCAATATTGGTTACTACAGTAATTGTAGAAGGTAGTTTTACGAAAGTACCATCCGATTCATCCGCTTCAACAACCATCCATTTTCCTGAACCTAGTCTTGTATTTGTACCGAACTGATTGATGATGCCTCCATTAATGATCGTTGGGTTCATCTTTGCAGCATTCAAAATTGAAGAAATAAGAGACGTAGTTGTTGTTTTCCCATGAGATCCTGAAACGGCAATTGAATTCTTTAGTGTTACTATTTGAGATAGTATTTCTGCTCTTGTTATTGATGGAATTTTATTTTTTTTTGCAAATTTTAATTCTACATTGCTTTTTTTAACAGCTGTAGAATATACAATTAAGTTAACTTTTTTTAAGTTTTCTTGCTTATGTCCTTTGAAAGTTTTAATATTTTTTTTGTTTAAGCGAAGTATGTTTGAATTAATATTTATATCACTGCCCTGAACATGATATCGCATATCTGATAAAATTTCGGCGATACCGCTCATGCCAATACCGCCAATTCCAATTATATGTATCAATATATCTTTATTAATTTTCACTAATGGCTTTCTATATAATCTATTATATTTTTAGATGGATTACTTATGCGTTTGGCTTTCAAGCGGTTTTTGATTAAATTCACTTTTTCATTATCATTAATTATTTCATTAATTGAATCATGAATATTTTCTAAATTTACAGAGTTGTTAGAGATAATTTTAGTGCATTCTGGTGTATTCAAGTTTTTTGCATTGTAATATTGATGGTTATCGGACGCATGTGGATAAGGTATCAGTATTGAAGGAATACAATAATATATGATTTCATTAACTGTTGATGATCCTGACCTTGAGATTACTAAATTAGATCTTGATAGTACTTGTGCCATTTCATCAAAAAATACTCTTACATCATTATTGATATTATGAGTCTTATAATAAGCCTTTAAACTCTCTAAATCCTCTGATCTACACTGGTGAAAAACTATAATCTTTTTTTCACTGTTATCCTGAACACGTTTAATTGACTCAGCAATATTAACAGATAAATTATGTGCTCCTTGGCTGCCGCCCATTATGCATATCACAAAATCATTACTCGAATCATTATTTAAAACTTTATTCTCTTTATTTATTCTTATAGGAAGGCCAACCAATTTATTATTAATATCTATTTTGTTCCCAGGGATAAAAGTATTTTCAAAGCTTGTAAGTAGATCCTTAGTAATGTTTAATAAAAATTTATTTGCTTTACCGACAATCGCGTTGCCTTCGTGTAAAAATATTTTAAACCTCATTAACCATCCTGCTATTACGATAGGGACAGTAAAATAGCCACCAAAGCCTAAAACAAAATCAGGTCTTAATTTTAAGTAATAGTGAATTGACTGAATAAAAATATATGGAAAATTAATCAAATTAGAGATTTTGCCTTGCTTATTAATTAGATTCTTTATTAATATTCTTTTCTTAACTGAAATATCTTTAAAGTATTTTAGCCCTCTTTCATCAGTTAAAATATAGCATTCATTTTTTTTAATTATCTCAGAATATAATACACCTATGGGTATGCAATGACCACCCGTTCCACCGCCAACAAGAAAGAATTTTTTCATGCTATTTACTACTCATTAACTATGTCTATTTTTAGATAATAATAATATTAAGCCACATGTGATAGACATGCCTATAACAGATGAGCCCCCATAACTAATAAAAGGAAGTGTTATACCAGTTGTTGGAAGCAGTCTAATATTTACTCCAATATGAATAAGAGCTTGAAGGCAAAAATATATTATTAAGGTAAATAAACTTATTTGTATAAAGTGGTTATTGCTACTGTATATTTTTCTGAATCCTTGATAAGAAATTATAAAAAATATTGTTAAAATTATTAGGCATCCTAATAAACCATACTCCTCAGCAAGAACAGAGAATATATAATCTGAATTCGCTTCAGGAATTTTATTTTTTAATACGCCATTTCCTGGGCCTACACCTATGAGACCACCTTGTTTGATTGCCTGAAGTGATAATTCAGTCTGTGTTGCATCATAATCATTGGGTGCTAGAAAGGAATTAATTCGATTTTGTACATTGAAATTAAATAAATAAATAAAAACAAAAAATATCCCACCAATAAAAATTATTGATGCAAGAACAATTATGCTAAATCCACTCATAAATATTGATGAAAAGTATATTGCTGAAACAAGAAACAATTGACTAATATCTGGCTGAAAAACTAATATTGCAGCTATCAATGCATAAACACTGAAACTAAGTGCA
>CABYSM010000031.1 GCA_902521655.1 uncultured Pelagibacteraceae bacterium | reverse complement strand
CTGATAAAAAGAACCGATTAAATTTTTTCCAAGTGGCGTGTTGACTCCTGTTTTCCCACCAACTGATGAGTCTACTTGTGAAAGTAAAGTTGTAGGAATTTGAATAAAGTTAATACCTCTTAGGGTTATACTTGCTACAAATCCAACGAGATCACCTATTACGCCTCCCCCAAGAGCAATCAGAGTATCATTTCTATCAACTTTATTTTTCAATAAATGACTTGTTAAGATTTTTACTGACTCGAGATTTTTCTTACTTTCACTATCGTTAATGATAATTTCGCTGACAGTTATTCCATGCTTAACAAATGAGTTCTTTATTTTTTTTAAATACAAAGATTTAAGAAGCTTATTTGTAACAATGAATACCCTATCACTCTTTAAATATTTTTTAGAATATTTTCCAGAGCTGGCTATAATATTATTGCCAATAATTATATTATATTTCTTAAGAGGAGTTGTAACCTTGAGAGTTTTAATCATTAAGTTTAATTTGATTTAGTAATTCCTTTGTAACCTGATATTTCGTTTTCCCCCCCACATTTATTGATAAGTGGGCTTTAGAATAATTTTTTCTTCGAATTTTATCTAACTTTAACAGTTCTGATTTAATATTTTTATTTTCAAGTAAAGGTCTATTTTTTTTAAAATTACACCTTTGTTCCAATAGATTTAAGCTACATTTTAGCCAAATACAATTACATTTTTCTAATGCTACTTTTCTTACAGAAGGATTCTGAAATGCTCCACCACCAAGTGCAAGAACTACATTCTTATATTTAAGAAGTTTAAGATTAATTTTTTCCTCAAGGTTTCTGAAATATTTTTCTCCATGTAAACTAAAGATATTACTAATTTTTATTTTTTCTCTTAACTCGATTTCTTTATCAGAATCAAAAAAATCAATACCTAATTTCTTTGAGAGGTTTTTGCCTATTGTTGATTTTCCTGATCCCATGTGACCCACAAGAACAATACTTTTATTACTATTAGAAAGTCTTAATTTTGACATCATTAGATGTGAATAAATTTCACAGTTTCAGATTAATCTGTTAAAAGAAATTGTTATGACGAAAAAAAGCATTTTTGTATATTTACTATATATTATAACTATTTATCTTGTCAGTATAATTTTTATAATTTTCTCAGCAAATGCGGAACAAACAGACAAGAAAGAACCATTTGATATTTGGGCTGAAGATAGTTTGGTGCCAATTAATGAAAATGACACAAAAGATGATGTGAAAATTGATGAAAATACAGAGTCAAAGTTTGCAGTAAAAGAGTCTGATTTTTCTTATTCTAGAAAAGACTCACTTGGCTTGATCGATATCTCAAATGGTGGGTTTGATACAACTTTATGGAATGGATCAAGTTACTCTGATATTGAGTATTTGATAAATTCCTTGCCTGAAGTTTCCCATAGTTCAACACTTAGAGAGCTGTTGGTTAATTCACTTCTTACTATAGCTACCCCTCCAAAATATAATTTAGAAAGTGCTCAAAGTTATTTAGATTTAAAAATTAATTTTCTGGCCTCCAAAGGGTATTTTGAAGAAATTTATTTATTATCCACTCTAATGAATGAAGATGAAATTAATGAACAGATATTAAGGAATATTGAAAAATATTTTCTTATTAGTGGAAATTATAAGAGAATTTGCAATAGAGATGTAACTTATTTTTCTGATTATTTTAATGATTTATATTACACATCATTTTGTAATGCAATGAACTCAAACTTGTTGGCTTTGGATTTAAATATTTCTCTTATGCGTGAAGAGACTAAGTACGAAAAAGAATATATTAAACTTTTAATTTCTTTATTAAATGATGAACTCACTAATACTAATGAAATTGGAGACATTAGTCTCATTAAATTAAATCTGCTTAAGAATGAAAAGATAAATTACAATAACCTGATTAAAGAAGATGCAGATATTGAATATAAATTATTCTATGTTTTATCTAGTCAAGATAGTAACTTAAAAAAAATAAACATCACTGAAACATTGCTAGAACTAGGGCTACTTGACGTGTCCTACTTAGCAGATTTTTATAAAGATTATAAGTTTGATAATGGTAATGAAAAAAATATAACATTGGAGAATAGGATTTCAATTTATCAAGAGATTAGAAAAACTGCGTCTCAAGAAAAAATTGTAAAGCTCATTCCAAAATTTATTGATACATTTAACAAGCAAGGCTTCCTTAATAAAGCTTCAACTCTTATTTATGATAAAGTTAAAATAATTACTCCAAAACAAAATTTTGTAGCAGAAAGTTTAGATGTTTGTTTAATTCTTATACTTAACAAAGATTTAGATAAATGTAAGGAATGGTTAAATGTAATTAATTATAAAGATGATTATAAAATATTAATGGCGAAGATTAAGTTTTATTTATTCCTCAATTCTGATATCTCTTTTTCTTTAGATGAGCTTGAAATTCTACTTGAAGATAAAAAACTTAGCTCAAAACAAAAAAATATTATTGTCAAATATTATGAGTTAATGACAGATGAAAAAATAATTAATTATTGGAAAACGCCAAATGATTTAAACAGGGTTTCATCTGTAATTACAAATGTGAAGCTTGATGAATACTTAAAATCACTAGATAATCAGATTGGAGAAATGATCTTGCTTTTAAATCTCATACACGGTGATCAAAATTTTGTAAATCTTCATGAAACTACAATATTTACGATCATAGAGGGACTTGTTAATATAGATCCTGTATATGCAAATCAATACGTATTTGAATATCTCACAAAAGATACGCTTTAGATTAAATGGCAAATGCATCACTAATCGAAAATTTTTTAGAGTCTCTTGCGTCTGAAAAAGGACTTAGTAAGAATACTATTCAATCATATGGCCTTGACATCAAGCAATGTTTAAAAATAACTAAACTTAATATAGATAAAATTTCATCAAAAAATTTAAATCTAGATATTGAAAAATACGTTGCTTCATTGAATGCAAAGGGTTTTGAGCGATCTACTGTACTTAGAAAAATCTCAGCGTTAGGGCACTTTTTTAATTTTTTAGTCGAAGAGGAAATTCTAGAATCAAATCCAATAAAAAAAATAAATATTCCAAAGAAAAGTTCAAAGTTACCTATTTTCCTAACAAATATGCAAATTGATCGACTTTTAAAAACTGCCCGAGAAGATAAGTCTAATGGAGGTATTCGATTTTTAGTGATGCTTGAGATACTTTATTCAACAGGCATAAGGATAACAGAACTAATTAACTTGCGGATTTCAGCACTTTATGAGAAAAAAAATTTTTTACTTGTTTATGGGAAGGGAAATAAAGAAAGGCTTGTTCCGATTGACAAAAATACATTAGGAACAATCGAAAACTATTTAAAAATAAGAGAATTATTTATTAAAAATAAAAATGATCAAAAGTGGTTATTTCCTTCAAAAAATTCTAAATTAGGACATATAAGCAGACAGAGATTCAATCAGCTCTTAAAAGAACTTACGATAAAAGTAGGCATAGAAGAGAAATTTGTTAGTCCTCACAAATTACGTCATGCCTTTGCATCACACCTGCTTGCAAACGGTCTCGACCTGAGATCCTTGCAGATATTGCTGGGTCACGCAGATATTTCTACAACTCAAATTTATACTCATATTTTAAATGATAGATTGAAAAAGACTGTTAAAGATAACCACCCGCTCTCAAAAATTTACAATAAATAAATTTGTATCTGAAGAAGGCCTTGAAAAGATAATTTTATAGTGATAGAAAAAACAATATGAGCTTCACATCTGTACCAACAAAACCAACGAGACTAAATCGTTCCCAGTTATTCGTTCCAGGCTCTAAACCCGAATTATTTGATAAAGCATGCAAGAGTAATGCTGACATTATTTGTTTAGATTTAGAGGACGCGGTGGCCCCACAAGACAAAGAGCAAGCAAAAGAAAATGTTATTAAAGCTCTAAATGAACTTGATTTTGGAAAAAAAACTATTTCTGTCAGAATAAATGGCCTCGATACTCATTATTGTTACCGCGATGTAGTTGATTTAATGGAGCAAGCTGGTGAACGACTTGACTTGATAATGATACCAAAAGTTGGAGTTGCGGCTGATGTTTATGCCATTGACATGATGGTTACTCAAATAGAAGACAAAATCAATAGAAGCAAAAAAATTGGTTTTGAATTAATTATTGAAATTTCAATGGGCATCACCAACTTAGATAGTATTTTAACTGGCAGCAAAAGAATTGAATCTCTTCATTTTGGTTATGCTGATTATGCTGCATCAGTCAGAATGAGGACTACTAATATAGGTGGGTCGAATTCAGATTATTCCATTTTAACAGACGAAACTAATGGAGAGAGAAATATTCACTGGAATGACATGTGGCACTATCCTATTTCTAAAATGACAACTATTGGCAGGGCTCACGGCATGAGAATTATTGATGGACCTTTCGGTGATTTTTCAGACCCAGATGGATTTAAATCGCATGCAAGAAGAACTGCAATACTCGGATGTGAGGGCAAATGGGCGATTCACCCTAGTCAAGTAGACTTAGCCAATGAAGTCTTTACGTTACCTGAAAGCGAAGTCCAAAAAGCCAGAGATATTATTAAGGCAATGAGAGAAGCTCAAGAGTCTGGGGCAGGGGCAGCCACTCTCAATGGTAGACTTATAGATGCTGCATCCATTAGACAGGCTGAGCAAATCATTGAACAAACTAAATTAATTGAAACTTTAAGTTAATATAATTTATATTTAATGACCACTTATCTTGAGTTTGAAAAACCAATTGAAGTACTCGATAGTAAGATAGTTGAATTAAAAAGTCTGAATGACAGCGCTCCATCTGAGGATATGCTAGACAAGATCTC
>CABYSM010000030.1 GCA_902521655.1 uncultured Pelagibacteraceae bacterium | reverse complement strand
CCATTCACACGCCTTTTGGTCAAATGATTGAAATGCAACCTCTCCTTGATATGTTCTTGTCAATTCAACTAATCTTTCTTCAATAATTGGATTAAAGCCGGACTTTATTTCTATTAAAATAGGTACACGAGAATCAACTTGATAAAACATTTCTTCTAATGTTGGTATTTTTGACTTTGTGTCTAGTAGGTTAATTTGCCTCAACTCATTGCTATTCATTTCAGCAACATTATCTTCTAAATTGCATAATCTTTTTAGGCTGTAATCATGAAATACGATTACTTCATGATCTTTAGATAAAACAACATCACATTCTATAGAAAAATTATTTTTAATAGCATTTTCAAAAGCTTCTAAAGAATTTTCAATTATATAATTTTTCTTATGAAGTCCTCGATGGGCTATTGGCCGCTTCAAGAACTCCTTCATTTTTCAATAATTGAGAAAATTGATGAAATCTCCACACACGCATTTTTTGGTAGTGAGATACACCCAACAGCTATACGTGAATGTTTACCATTATCTGAGAGTATTTCACAAACCACATCTGAAGCCCCATTGATTATCGTTGGGTGATCTTCAAAACTACTTTCTGAATTGATATAACCTGCAATATGGACACAACTAAAACTTTCTAGGGAATACGATGAGTATATTTGATCTAAAATAGATAGAGTATTTAGCATGCATATTTTTGCTGCTTTTTTTGCTGTCTCAATTGAATTTTGTGTAGGTACTTTACCTGTTATGAGTTGATTTTTGATGAGAGGCAACTGTCCAGAAATATAGATTAAGTTGCCAATTTTTTTCGCTGGAATATAATTACCAAGAGTTGCAACCTCAAAGTCTTCATAATTTTTATCTATTTCTAAAATCTTATCTTTTAATTTCATCTTCAATAAAATTATATATTTCTTTCCAGCTGTTTGCACGAAAATCTGCTTCTTTCGGTGTTTTTGCAAGTTTGGAGAGTCTCTCATCTGAAATATAATGAATAGTTTTTGCACGTCTCACTTCAAGTTTTGAAGAAATAATATGAGGAGCTAGGTCATCAATAAAAAAGATCTTGCCGTTATAGCTTTTCACTAACTCTTTTATAACAAGTCCTTTAGGGCCATTACCTGCAATAATCGGCAACTCAAGACCATTATCTCTAAAACATGCCTTTCTATCCTCTAGATACTTGTATGGTATATTTGTTAAAATAATTATTTGAAAACTTAATCTATTGACGAGATTATTTAACGAATTAATTGAGTCTTTGACAAAATCAATTTGTCTTGATCTATTTTTAAAAAAGTTTTCTAGGTGAAACAAAACATCTTCATTAGAGATTGACTCATTCGAAACCTTATTTTTTATATTACCAAAGAGTGCATATGATTTTAAATCGTACCACATTGAATTATTTTGCAAATAATTCTCAAAACAAGGTAAAAAGTTTAAAAGAACTTCATCTGCATCAGAGATTAGCAAATGCTTATCTTGAACAATTACAGTTTTACGGATCTGGTCTATTAGACCTTCTGATAGTTTAGCTTTCATTGCTAACTATTTAATTTCTATCAGTGTAAGCTTAGTTTGAGTATATTGGCCTAACGCTTCAAGTGATTTATCTCTTCCAAAACCTGATTGTTTATACCCCCCGTGAGGTAATGACATATCTCCATCACTAACACTATTTATCAATACTTTGCCACTCTTAATTCTCTTTGCAAGCTTATGAACTTTATTAAGATCATTGGACCAAATCATTGCATTTAGTCCGTAGTTTGTATCATTAGCAATTTCTAAAGCTTCATCTTCATTTTCAAAGTCTATAGTACACAAAACTGGACCAAATATTTCTTCCTTAGCAACTTTCATTGAATTCTTAACATCTTTAAAAACTGTAGGGTTAACATAACAACCACCTGTTTCCTGTAAAACTTGTTCACCTCCAGTAATAACATTTGCCCCTTCATTTTTGCCAGTGTCAATGTAATCCATAATTCTTTTAGTTTGAGTATGATCAACAATAGAGCCCATCAGAGTACTTGGATCAAAGGGATCGCCGGGTGTCCATGGCTCCGAGTACTTTACAACCTTTTCTAAAAATTCATCTTTAATAGAATTCTCTACAAGCAGTCTTGATGGCGCATCACATACTTGACCACTATTTCCAAACATTCCGTCAGCAGCCATTTTAGCAGCATGATCTAGATCAGGCGCGTCAGCAAAAATAATATTTGGAGATTTTCCTCCACATTCAAGTGAAACCCTTTTCATGTTTGATTCGCCCGCATAAGATAAAAAATATCTGCCAACTTCTGTAGAACCAGTAAAACCTAATTTGTCAACATCCATATGCGTACCAAGAGCTTTTCCAGCAGTAGGGCCAAAACCTGGAATGACATTAAATACTCCTTCTGGTATTCCAGCTTCCATTGCTAATTCAGCAACCCTTAATGCTGATAGTGGTGATTGTTCAGCTGGTTTTAGAATAAAACTATTTCCAGTTGCAAGTGCTGGAGCAAATTTCCAGCAGGCCATAAGTAATGGGAAATTCCATGGAGTAACCGCGCCAACAACTCCCAGCGGTTCTTTAGTAATGGTTGCTATAATATTATCGCTTGTAGGAGCAACATCATCGTACAATTTATCAATAGCCTCAGCATACCACTTAGTACAATTTATACATGCTGCTATATCTCCTGTCGCTCTTGTTATTGGTTTACCCATATTTAAAGTTTCTAACAGTCCAAGTTCCAAAATGTTTTTTTTCATTAGGTCAGCGAAATTAAAAAGTATTTTTTTTCTTTTAGAGGGAGCCATTCTTGACCATGAGCCTTTTTCAAAAACTGTTCTTGCTGCCTTTACAGCATTATTGATATCTTCAACATCACACTCAGACACATTTGCAATTAATGAGCCATCAACTGGACTTATACTTTCAAAGGTTTTACCTGTAACAGAATTAGTATAATTGCCATTGATGAATGCTTGTGTTTTAAAATCAATCGATGATTTTTTTTCGATTACATCATTTAGAGCGAGAGCCATAGGGTACCTTTCAGAAACTTCTTTAAATATTTTTTATAAAGTTAATGTAAGATACAGATATTTTTATTTTTTTGAAGATTTTTTCTTCGGTATCTTCTTTTTTTTCCCCATTTTTTCCATCTTTTTCTCAATTAGATCAATGGCAACTTCAATTTCTATTTCTTCTGGATCAATGTTGTCAGGAATTGTGGCATTTACTGTCTTATATTTTATATAGGGACCAAACTTACCTTTCATAACTTTTATTGGCTTTTTATCCTCAGGATGTTCACCAAGAGTTTTGATTTCAGATGAACTTTTTAGCCTTCCTGGCTTTGCGTTTGCTAAAAGTGATACAGCTCTATTAATTCCAATTTCAAATATTTCTGAATTATCCTCAAGGCTTGCATTTTTGTCACTGCAAGTAATGTATCCACCATAGCGGCCATAATTTACGCTTATCATTTCACCATTTTCAGGATGAGTGCCAATTTCTCGAGGAAGGCTTAACAGATAATTGGCTTTATCAAGATCAATTTCTGAAGCCGGTATTCCTTTTGGAATACTTGCTCTTTTTGGTTTTTCTTTTTGATCATTGTCACCAAGCTGTATGTAGGGTCCGAATCTGCCACTTAAAAGCTTAATTTCTTTATTTGTTTCCGTGTCTACTCCAAGAATTGTATCTTCAACCACTTCTTTTATTTTTCTTGGAGAAATAGGTCTTGTAAACTTACATTCAGGATAATTTGAACAGCCAACGAATGCACCAAATCTACTAACTTTTAAGCTCAGTTCACCTTCACAAGATGGGCAACAGCGTGTAATATTTTTTCCCTCTGGTTCAACAAAAATATGATTTTTAAGGCTATCATTTAGATGATCCAGTACATTTGTAATTCTTAAATCAGTTACCTCTCCTATATTTGACGAGAAATTCTTCCAAAACTTTTCTAGAAATTCTTTCCAATCTATTTGACCAGACGTTATTTCATCAAGTGATTCTTCCATTTCAGCTGTGAATTCATAGTCAACGTATTTTGAGAAAAATCCCTTAAGAAAACCTGTGATGAGAATAGCTCTGTCTTCAGGAATGAAACGATTTTTCTCTACTTCAACATAATTTCTCATTTTTAAAACTGATATTATACTTGCATAGGTTGATGGCCTTCCAATTCCAAGTTCCTCAAGTTTTTTAACCAATGTTGCCTCTGAATATCTAGGAGGAGGCAGAGTAAAGTGTTGAGTGCTTAAAGGATCAACATTTTCAATTTTGTCTTCCAGCTTAATGTTGGGAAGGTCCTTATCGTCCTCATTCTCATCTAAATCAGTGTCATCTGATTTTTTGTTAAATTCACTATATATGTTTAAGAAGCCATCAAATGTCTGGATTGAGCCATTCGCTCTAAGTTTCAATGATTCATCTTCACTTGAAATCGATATTGCAGTCCTTTCAAATGTGGCTGAATTCATTTGACTAGCCAATGATCTTTTCCAAATTAAGTCATAAAGTTTAAAGCCATCTGCATCTAAATATTTCTTCATTTCTTCTGGTTTTCTTAACACGTCAGTTGGCCTAATCCCTTCATGAGCTTCTTGTGCATTTTTTGCTTTTTTACTTTTAAAACTCCTAATTTCTTTTGGAAGGTACGCTGGATCAAAGTTATCTTTTATAAATTTTCTATATGAATCTATGGCCTCTTTGGATAAGTCAGTGCTATCTGTTCTCATGTAAGTTATCAACCCAGTTGTTTCACCGTTTATTTCGACACCTTGAAAAAGACGCTGAGCAATCTGCATTGTTCTTGAGGCCCCAAATCCAAAAATACTTGAGGCAGTTTGCTGAAGAGTAGATGTACTAAATGGAGCGTCTGGGTTTCTAGAAGCAGGTTTTTTTG
>CABYSM010000029.1 GCA_902521655.1 uncultured Pelagibacteraceae bacterium | reverse complement strand
TAGGTGAACTTCAATTGTAGAAACTAAATTTTTAACTCCTATAAGAGACTGAATATTTGGTAAAGCAGTATATGCAAAGTTAGTGTCATACTCGCTCATTCCTGAAGTAAAAATTCCAACGACAACCATGCTCTTACTTTTAGGGATTTGACCAAAAGGTGTTGAGAGCATATTGGATGAAAGTACCTTAACATCCTCACCAGGAATAACATTTAATGCTAATGCCAAGTCTGATCCAAGTATTATACTATTTTTCACATTAATTTCTTCATTGTTACTAATGCTTTGCGAAAATGAGTATTGTTTTATGTTTTCTTCTACGAAAGATTTTAAAACAATTCCTGTAGTTCTATCATCTGAGCTAATTAGGGCTTGAAGAGTTATATTGGGGTCAATAAATTTAATCAGACGTACGTTTGAGAGCTCTTCTTGATATTCAAAATATTTATCATTTTTTTGTATGAATATATGTCCATTAAAACCGATAATTCTTTCTTTTAACTCGATATGAAAACCATTCATTACTGACATTACAATTATTAATGTTGCGACACCAATACAAATACCTATGAAAGATAACCAAGAGATGACTGACAGCAATCCACCTTTTCTAAGGGGAACAAGATATCTAAATGCTATAAATCTTTCAAAATAATTAAATGGCACTATATGATGGAAATCTTTTGATGAATTCATCAATCTTGTCGATATTTATAAATTCTGAATTTCCAGTCCTTCTATTTTTATATTCAATCTCATTATCTGATATTGATTTATTTCCAATAATAATTTGATGGGGTATACCGATCAAGTCCATACGAGAAAATTTTACTCCTGCATTGTCTTTTTTATCGTCATAGATAGTTTCATATTTATTGGAGATATAGTTATAAATTTTTTCTGCATTACTAGAAACTATTTCGTCTTTTGGAGATAGGTTTATTATTCCAAATAAGAATGGAGCAACGACGTCAGGCCATATTATACCTTTTTCATCATGTGAAGTTTCTATTATTGCGCCTACTAGTCTCGATATTCCAATTCCATATGAACCCATGTATACAGACTTCTCTTTACCATCAAAATCAAGTACATTCGCTTTCATTGATGTTGAATACTTCGTGCCAAAACTAAAGATGTGCCCTACTTCAATGCCACTAGACTGCATTTGATTTTGTTTTTCTACATTTTTATTGAACTCAGACTCATTATATTTATCGTCAGAAACTGAGTAATAAGATTTAAATTTTTCTACTGGCTTTTTTAAATCCCCTTCATAGTCAATTTCATTAATAGATTCATCTTCTTGTAATATTCTTTGATCAAAATATATGTCACTTTCACCAGTCTTAGACAAGATAACAAATTCATGTGACAAATCTCCTCCAATGGGCCCAGTGTCAGCAGCCATTGGGATAGCTTTTAAACCCATTCGTGCAAAAGTTTTTAGGTAACATATGAAAAATCTATTGTAAGAGTCTTCAGATTTCACTTCATCAATATCAAATGAATAAGCATCTTTCATTAAAAATTCTCTACCTCGCATAACTCCAAATCTTGGCCTTAATTCATCTCTAAATTTCCATTGTATGTGATAAAGTAATTGAGGAAGTTCTTTATAGGACTTTATTGAACGTCTAAAAATATCAGTTACTTGCTCTTCGTTGGTTGGACCATAAAGCATCTGTCTATTATGACGATCGTTAATTCTTAACATCTCTTTGCCGTAATCTTCGTATCGACCGCTTTCATTCCAAATGTCAGCTGGTTGTATAGTTGGCATTAAAATTTCATTTACGCCTGCATTATTCTGCTCATCTCTCACAATATTTTCAATCTTTTTCAAAACCCTTAATCCAATAGGTAGCCATGAATAGATGCCTGAACTAGACTGACTAATCATTCCAGATCTAAGCATCAAAGTGTGGGAAATAATTTCCGCTTCGGAAGGGGTTTCTTTTAAAACAGGCAATAAATATTTAGATAACTTCATTCATATAAAAAAGCTTTAAGATAAACATCAAAAAACCATCATTATTTAGAAAAAAGTATATGATAGACCAGATAATTACTGAAACAAATGTTGTGATTAGAAATTTCTTAAATATCTGTGGATTATTGGGCGCTCCAGGATCCTCGCCCTCAATTGCTATTTTTTTATTTGAATTGTTGATGTTTATCGGCAGAGACAAAAAGAAAATAAGCCACCAAATAAGAAGAAAGATAATAATTGAGCCTGTTATGCCCAATTTTAAACTTCTTCTAGCTCGATTAATGTTCCATTGCAACTTTTTGGATGAAGAAAGACAACAGGTTTTCCATGGGCACCAGTTCTTGGCTTGCCAGTTCCTGTAATGGAAACTTCATGCGTATTTAATTTTTCAACTGCTTGATTAATATCTTCGACTTCTAAACAAATATGATGCATTCCCCCTTTAGGATTTTTATCCATAAACTTTTCAATAGGAGAGTCTTCACCGAGCACTTGTAAGAGTTCTATTTTTGTATTTCCCAAATCAATAAATATAGTGGTAACACCATGATCAGGTTGTTCTACTGGCTCTGATACCTTTGCTCCAAAGATACTTCTGTACTGCTCAGCGGCTTCATTGATGTTTGGGACAGCTATTGCTATATGATTTAATTTTCCGATCATTCTAATTAAATATGAACAATACTTATATTTGTCAAAGGTTTTTTGCGAGAGTGCTTATAAATCAGGTTTCTAGAGAGGGTTTCAAGTTTCTGATAAATCTTTTTTTCCTTTTTTGATATATTGCTTTTATCATCAAAAAATTTATAAATTTCTTCTTCAAGAATATTTATTACTTCGTCACTATCGTATTCATCATCACTTAATATGCCGCTAGAAAAAATAACAGGTTCATTTTTAAGATTCATTTTTTTGTCTAAAACACATGTTATATTCAATACGCCATTATAACTCATTCTTTTTCTATCTTTAATATGACTACTGTTATAATCAACTAGTCGGTTTCCATCTAGATACTGCCTTCCAGATTTACATTGATCATATATGTAAGGTGAACCTGGTGCGAGCTGTAGAATATCACCATTAGATATTTGCATTGGAAACTGAACACCAAGTTCTTTCGCTAGAGAAGAGTGTCTTTTTAAATGTCTAAACTCTCCATGTACAGGAACAGATATTTTTGGCTTTACATGTTCATACATATCTACCATTTCATCAAGACATGGATGTCCTGAAACATGAATATCTTCATCATATTCGGTGATTACTTCAGCACCAAGTTCAGAAAGACGATTAAATAATTTAAATATTTTTTTCTCGTTGCCAGGAATAATTTTGGATGAAAAAATTACACAATCATCTTTATCAATATCAATGTGTGGGAAATCTTGATTTGATATCCTCATCATTGCACCTCTTGGTTCCCCTTGACTACCAGTGCATAGGTAGAGAACCTCATGCTTTTTCTTTTTTGCAGCATCCTTTTCAGATAAGATCACATCTATATCTTTTAAAATTCCGTTTTGCCGTGCAACAGATATCATTCTATGCATTGATCGACCTAAAACAACCAGCGACCTTCCAGATTCTTTAGCGGCCGCAGCAATTGTTTCTAATCGCGCAACATTTGAAGCGAATGAAGTAACGAAAACTCTATTTTTTAACTTTTTAATAACACCCGCAAGATTTCCTCGAACCATCGATTCTGAACCCGAACGTCCACTTGTTAATACATTCGTTGAATCGCAAACCATTGCAAGCACTTCCTCGCTATTTTCTTTTAATTGATTAAAATCAATTGACTCTCCTACAATAGGATTGTCATCAATCTTCCAATCACCAGTATGATAAATGGTGCCCAATTTTGTCTTAATGAATAAGGAATTTGGCTCTGGTATAGAGTGTGTCAGTGTTTGAAATTTAATATCGAATGGTTTGATTTGAATTTCAGATGATAGATCGACTATATTTAATTTATCTTCAATATTTATACCCCTCTCCTCAAACTTTAATCTTATAATTGAAGCAGTAAATGCAGTTGCATATATCGGACACTTCAAGTCTGGCCATAAATAAGCTAATCCACCGACATGGTCTTCATGAGCGTGAGTAATAATTATTCCTTGAAGATTTTCTTTTCTTTCTTTTATGAATTCATGGTCTGGTAGTATCACATCAACCCCAGGAGTTGTATCGTCTCCGAATGTAATGCCTACATCGACAATTAGCCATTTCATATCATCAATCTCATTGCCATAACCATAGAGATTCATGTTCATGCCTATTTCTCCAGTTCCACCTAATGGCAGAAAAACTAGTCTGCTATTTTTACTCATATATTTTTTTGCTTATTATGATCAGGCCGTTCAAAGTAAGATCATTTTCAAAGTAATTAATGCAATTTAAATCTTTTGCAAATAGTTTCGACAAACCGCCTGTAGCAATGGTTTTTGCATTCAAACAGTCATTTTCCTTTTTTAACTTATCAACCAATCCCTCAATAAGACTGATATAGCCCCAATAGATACCTGATTCCATGGCATGAATTGTATCTTTACCGATAAGTTGGGTTGGTCTTTTAAAATCAATTTGTGGCAATAAAGCGGTACCGTCAGAGAGAGATTTGATAGATAAGTTAACTCCAGGACATATCAACCCTCCTGCATAACTTGCATTTTTATCTACTACATCTAAGGTTGTTGCGGTTCCAAAATCAACAATAATTAAAGGAGGCTCGTATTGTTTGACTGCAGCAATAGCATTAATTATTCTATCATCACCAACCTCGCTTGGTTTATCTAAGGTAAAAGATATAAATTTTTCAAGATCAGATGTTCTTAGTTCAACAATTTTCAAATCATCTCTAATACTTTTTATAAAATTAGTTAATTCATATTGAGCGTTTGGCACTACACCAGAAATAATGACTGATATGCTATCAGATAAAAAATTTTTCAATTCAACTAAATCAGTGCTCATATTGTTTTTTTGAGCATTCACTATGACAGATGTTTCTATTCT
>CABYSM010000028.1 GCA_902521655.1 uncultured Pelagibacteraceae bacterium | reverse complement strand
TAAATGAGCTGTGGAAACCAAAGAGTATTTGGACTACTCAAAACTACTGGTGTTGCAAGAGCCCCCACGGTCAACATAAATACCATGGTACATCCAGATACAATTCCTGGCTTTGCATGAGGAATTACTATCCTCCAATGAGTCCTTAGAGAGGAGGAACCTAAATCTTTTGCAGCCTCAATCTGATTAATGTCTAAACTCTCAATAGCGTTATAGAGAGGAAACATCATTAATAAAATGTATGCGTATACCAGGCCCGTATATAGTCCTATGTCATAGGTAATAAACAAAATACTTTGATCAATTACTCCTATTCCAGTTAAAAAATTATTTATAACTCCTTCATTCGCAAAAAGTATTCTTAAAGCAAAGGATCTTAAGAGTTCATTGATCCAGAATGGTATTATTAAAGAGACAATTAATAGTCTAGCAGTACTTGGATTAGCAATTTTAGCTATATAAAAAGCAATTGGATAACAAAATAATAAATTTGCGATAGTGACCATTATTGACACAAGAATAGTTCTCCAAAACACTCCAAGGTCTACAAAATTAAATGCATCAAGTGATGTTTTTGATCCAAAAACAAAATGCTGATAATGCTCCATTGTATAAAAATCTTGAGGCCCTCCTCGCGCTAACGGTGGGACATTTGATCTAAAAGATAAGTCCAACATGTATAGTTGAGGTATTATGACAAGAAAAACAAACCAAAAAACAATCGCTACTAGGAAATAAATAGCAACAGCCTTACCGTTCTTTTTAAAAAATGGCTGCGTGAATAAATAATTTCCCATATTTAGTCTATGGCTAATTGCGCTTTAGGTAGAATTGAAGACTTTAAGGACTCAAAACCAAGCTGTAGTTTTGTACCTGAAGAGATGGATGAAGTATCAATAGCATTTGGTATAGAAAACTTAATCCTTGTTCCTGACTTTAACGTTGCATAGAAATTTTTTATATTTCCCTCAAACTCAAAGCTTTCAACATTTACATCAATTAGATTATCAAAACTATCACCATCTCTTGGTATGAATAATGATTCAGGTCTTACAAAAGTAATTGCTTCATTCCCAATATTTAATTTCTTATTTACATTCATTGTTGACAAGAAATCACCATCAGGAGTTTCTATTTTAACCTGATTTTGGTTAATCTCTTTTACCTTTCCAAATAAAGGATTGTTTTCTCCAACAAAAGTTGCAACGAAAGGGGTTAATGGATTATTGTAAACTTCATCACAGGGTCCTATCTGCTCAATTTCTCCTTCGTTCATTACAGCAATCCTATCGGACATTGTTAATGCCTCACCTTGGTCATGAGTAATATAGATAAATGTTATATTAACTCTTTTTTGAATTTCTCTTAATTCAGTTCTCATTCTTTGTCTTAGTTTCAGATCTAATGCAGACAAAGGTTCGTCTAATAATAAAACTTTTGGTTCAACAGCTAATGCCCTTGCGATTGCTACTCTTTGTTTCTGTCCTCCTGATAATTGATGTACTTTTTTTTCGCCCTGTCCTTCTAATGCTATAAGTTCTAAAAGCTCATCTGCTCTTTTTTGTCTATCTTTCTTTGATACTCCTCTTACCTCAAGAGAGAAGGCAATATTTTCAGAAACTGACATTAAAGGGAATAAGGCTAGGTTCTGAAATATAAGAGAAGTAGGTCTTTTGTTCGGACCTATACCAGACATGTCTTTATTATCAATTAATACAGATCCTTCTGAGGGATCTTGAAATCCCGAAATGGCTCTAAGTAATGTTGTCTTTCCACACCCAGATGGTCCCAAGAAAGAAAAAAATTCACCACCATTAATTTTTACGTTTACACTTTTAGCGGCATAAAAACTCCCAAAAGTAACTGAAACATTATTTAACTCTACGTCTGCGCTCATAAGAAAATTATAGTTATTAAATTAATAAACACGATACAAAAAAGCGCCCAAGATAAGATCTTGAGCGCCTTAAATGTTATTAGAAACTAATTACGCTGTTTCAAATTTATTTGCGTACTCAGCTCTTGCATCAGCAAACCAAGGTGGCTCTGGTGGCCAAGGATTCAACTTAGTAGAAGTATCCCCTGGATAAATTGCTTTAGCTAAAGCTTTTGTTTCTGGTGAGTAGAAATCAGAAGCTCCATTAACTGCTGAATTATATCCAATTTCATTAATAGTTTGACCACCAACTTCAGGGGTAAAGCTATAATTGATTAATTCATAAGCCTCATCTAGGTTCTCAGCTTTTGCAGATAATGTGATTCCGTCAATCCATGCTAACGCACCTTCATCTGTAGTTTGATAAGCAACTGGTTCACCGGCTTTCATCATAGCTGCAATTGGGCCATCCCAAGTTTGTCCAACAACCACACCATCAGATGTAAATCCTTGTTTCTGAGGATCAGCTCCTGACCAGAATTTGACAAGATTTCCTTTTTTTGAAATACAGAAATCAGTAATTGTCTCCCAGTTCTTTCTCATAGTATCTTCATCATTATAAGAAGACCAGAAATCCATCTTACCTTGGTGATGCATCCAAATTCCACAACCTGTCATCATTGAGTAAGTTCGACCCATCATGAAGGCTCCATCAATACCTGGATTAGGCTCCCATAAATCACCGAAACTTGGAAGACCATCTGGAGTCCATTTATCGGTTCTCCAAGAAATTGACTCTGTTCCCCACAATTGTGGAACCCAGTGAGATCCATTTCCGCCAAAATTCCAATCACGCTCGCCTACTGCAAGCATCCCTGGGTTTACGGCACTAGTATTAATTCTATTCATATCGAATGGAGCTAAGACACCAAGGTTCTCCCATTGCAAGGCCCTCATATTCGTCGGACTTGCTAGGTCATAACCTGCGCCACCACCAGCTTTCATTTTTGATATTATTTCACCGTTGTCTCCAATTTTGGTGTGGTTAACAGTAATTCCAGTTTTAGCTTTAAAATCAGCTACAACTGAATCAGGTAGATACTCACCCCACATCAAAACATTTACAACAGGTGCGGCAAAAGCATTTGGAATGTACCAGGGGCCAATAGCTGCTGCTGCTCCAGTTGCAGCTGCACCTTTTAGGACTGATCTTCTAGAAACTTTTGCAGCCTTAAGAGTTTTATTTATTTTCTTCACGGCTACTCCTCACATTGTTAATTAATTAATAAAAAATTCTCATACATAAGAGAGAAGGTGTAAAGAATAAAGTTTAAGAAATTTGCCTAAATCTTTGGTCTAAAATAATTTAATTCCAATCTAAACATCTGAAAAATATGAATAAAAACTAACTATAATTTTTTACATTAAGAGAATTTAATAAATAATTGATTCATATAAATATATTTTTTAAATATATTTGATACTTAATCCTTGGCTAAATCACTGTTTTAAATAGACTTTTATTATGATTTTAACAACCACAATTGGTTCGTTCCCTAAGTCGTCATTTTTAACTTTATCAGATTGGTTTAAAGGAGAAAAAGGTACTGACAACGAAAGGTCGTTGAAGATATTTAAGCAATTAACATTTCAGGTTCACAAAAATCTAAATTAAGATCTCTAGCTACATCTTGCTGTGTGCACTTACCATTTATTACATTTAGACCATTTAAGAAATTCTTATTAGAACTCAAAGCTTTATTGAGACCGTTCTTAGCTAAATCAGATACGAATGGCAATGTTGCTTGATTAAGAGTGATTGTTGATGTTCTGGGTACGCATCCTGGCATATTTGTAACGCAATAATGAACCACATTGTGAAGAACATACACTGGATCAGCATGAGTTGTTGGCTTACTGGTTTCAATGCAGCCTCCCTGATCAATGGCTACGTCAACAAGAGCAGAACCTGGTTTCATCTTAGAAACTAAGTTTTCAGAAACTAGTTTTGGCGCTGATGCGCCTGGCACAAGAACACCCCCTATCAATAAATCGCAATCTTTTACATTTGCATCAATATTATCAGGTGTCGAAATCACAGCTTTAACTTCATTGTTAAAGAATAATTTTAGCTCATCAAGCCTCTGTTGAGATTGATCAATTAAAATGACATTTGCCTTCATTCCATGCGCTATTAATGCGGCATTAAATCCAACTACACCGCACCCAATAATAACTACGTTTGCTGGCGGAGCTCCAGTTGCACCTGATAAAAGCACTCCTCTGCCATTATTTGTCATCTCTAATGACCTTGCTCCTGCCTGAATGGAAATTCTGCCTGCAACTTCGCTCATTGGGGCAAGTAATGGTAGACGATTATTCTCATCTGTAACAGTCTCATAGGCGATGCACGTTGATCCAGATTTCATTAGCTCTAGGGCAAGATCTTTGTTGGCGGCTAAATGAAGATAGGTAAATAATAATTGATTTTTTTTAAGAAGCTCGACTTCTTGTTTTTGAGGTTCTTTAACTTTAATTATTAATTCACTTACATCAAAAACTTCTCCTGCAGTATTGCAAATGCTTGCGCCCACTGAAGAGTAGTCTGCGTCAGTAAAGCCTGAGCCTATACCTGCCCCTGTTTCAATAATTACCCTATTACCTTCTGAAACAAGTGTCTTTACACTATCAGCAGATAGTCCTACTCTATTTTCTTGAGGTTTAATTTCTTTTGGAACACCTATTAACATATATAACTAATTTTTATACTATTTGCATAAATATAAAAAGGATTAAGAACTCTAATGGCTAAAAAATGGCTTAAAATTGTTTATTCAGAAAAAAATCCAACAAAATTAAAACTTCATTATAAAAGTTGGGCAAAGGAATACGATAAAGATTTAACTGATTGGGGATACGCTTATCCTAAACGACTAAAAGAAATTATTCTTAGCAAGAAGATAAAAATTTCAAAAAATGCAAATATTTTAGACGCTGGATGTGGAACTGGATTAGTAGCTGAAGAATTGAGTAAATTAGATTTTAAAAATCTAACAGGCTTAGATAATTCAAAAGAAATGCTAGGACTCGCTAAATCAAAAAAAATTTTTAAGAAACTTATTTGCCAATCGTTAAATAAAAAAACTACATTGAAAAGTAATCAATTCGATTTAATAATCTGCACAGGAGTGCTTACTGCTGGCCATGTAGGGCCAGGTGCAATCAGAGAATTGCTTCGACTAACAAAGAAAAATGGTTACTTAATACTTTCGATTTCGGAAACTATTTTTAAAAAATTAGGCTTTGATACAGAACTTGCCTATAGATCTAATGAGTACACTTCTTTGTATGCCTCAAGACCATTTCTCGCTCTCCCTCGCCACGACTCTAGTGCAAAAAATAAAATTTATATTTTAAGAAAATC
>CABYSM010000027.1 GCA_902521655.1 uncultured Pelagibacteraceae bacterium | reverse complement strand
CTTAGTGTTGGCAATAGCTACTCTATGGTGTTCTTCATCAAAAGCTAAAAAAGCAATATCATTACTTTTATATAAAGGCTTACATCCAAAAAGTTTTTCATAGAAACTGACCATCTTTTCGTACTGCATTGTTTTAAAAGCTACATGGTGAAAATTATCTGGAGAATACTCAGACCGAAACTTCCTATATAATTCGAAATTTAAGATAACTTCTTTTGTCATAGTTTAAGCAGTCCAAAACCAATCAGGGCCAGGTAAATGAAGAACATGATTTTCTAGGCCTATTTCTTTATCAGTTAATTTATTACATTTATCATTCATAGTCATCAGCAATTCCTTATAGCTTTCATTCTTTGACATATCATTCATCTCATAAGGATCGTTTTCAAGGTCATAAAGTTCAAAATTATCGTTGTTCTTTATTAAGTCCTCATAGTTCTGAGGTATATTATTCATGCGAGGTGAAAACGATCTGATAAATTTATATTTTTTGTCTACAATTCCTTTAAAATTAAGTGGTAATGAAAAATCTGGTAAAAATGAACCTTCAGATGCGAATGCTGTAAATTTTTCAACATATCCTTCAGCTAATCCAATATGTCTAAATTTCTCTGCAACATCAAACATCGTTGGAATAATTTGCACACCGTGAATTAAGTGACCTTCTGTATTTCGATCATTACCATCATCAGGATTCTCAACTAAGTTTGAAAAGCTATCACCTTTAAGTTCTGGATAATTTGTTTTTATCTCATTTCTTTCAATTCCAGAAAATTCTAAGATTGAAGGAACAATATCAATATTTGATATAACTGACTCACAATTTTTTTGTTTCTTGAGATCCGGATGATATACAAGAGTCGGCACTCTTATTGACTCCTCCCATGGAACGACCTTTCCTCGTGAACCATGCTGACCAAGCATCTCACCATGATCTGATATCATAAATATAATTGTGTTATCTAATTGATTAGAAGACTTGAGAGCATTCAAGACTGTCGTCATGTGCCTATCAACATCGCGCAAACAATTAAAATAATAATTGCAGAATTTCTTCCATAACTGAGGTTGAGAATATGGAATCTCACCGTAGATCGTATTTTGTATATAAGTTGCATCAAAATTGCCTTCAATGACATTTCTCGGTCCAAAATTTTTTGGAAATTCAAAATCATGTTTTAAATCATATAAAGCTTCGATTGGAGCAGGCAGTTGATGATCGCCCACTAAGCCTGACCCTCTAATTTCAGGCGAGGTTTGAAAAAAACATAATATCATGAGGATTTACAAAATTTATAAACGCAGACCAAGGTTTGTCATTATTTTTTTTTTCAATTATAAAGTTTGAAGCAGACTTTGCAGTAAGTCCGTCATATTTATATCCTCCTTGACCCATGTCTCTCTCACCAGGTTGATCTGAATTATCAAAACCATATTTGCGAAACATTTGTAACATTCCATCATATCCAAGAGCATTTTCATTTGTATTACTCTCAGTAATATTTGTTAGATGCCATTTCCCAAAATATCCAGTTTCATAATTCTGATTTCTTAACAAATGGCCAATTGTATTTACATTGTCATATAAACCAGGAACCCATGGAGTAACTGTATTGTCCCATACACCTGTAAATTGAACATGTTGACCTGTGTAAACTGAACTGCGAGCGGGTGAACAGATTGGTGTAGAAGTGTACGACCGATTAAAATAGGTTGATATACTCTCAAGATATCTTCTAGCAGGCAAATCAATGCTCTTGGGTATGTAAGGCCATGCCCTTTCTTGGTCATTTAGCATTAAAAGAATATTGTAATTTTTTGCCTTTATGTAAGCCGGTGCTTGTTGTGTCATTAAGATTGAACTTAATCCAGCTAATGTAACTGAAGCGGCAGATTGTTTGATAAAAGATCGTCTTGAAATTTTTATTCATATTGAAAAAAAACAATATACAATAATTTGACTTGATACAATTCTAGCTTTTAGATATTCAATATATATAAACATATGAAATTAGTTACTTTTTCACATAATAATAATCTAAGCATCGGTGCAGTCAAAGATGACTTGATTATTAGTTTTGCCCAATCATCTCTTCCTAAAAATATGATTGACTTTATTGAACTTGGTAGCGATGGACTTGACACAGCTAATGACCTTATTGAAAAAGGTGAAGATAAAATAGAAGTAGGTAAGGTAGAATTGTGTGCGCCTGTTCCTAAGCCAAGTAAAATACTTGCTGTAGGATTAAATTATAAAGAACATAAAGACGAAGTTGCAGAAACAGCAGCAAAGACTATTGGTAAGGCTCAGGAAAAATATCCAAATATATTTAATAAGCAAAATAGCTCAGTTGTTGGTCCTTACGATTTAATACATAGGCCAAGAGCATCAGAATTTTTAGACTACGAAGGTGAGCTAGGCTTTGTTATTGGTAAAAAGTGTCGTCACGTACCTTATGACAGCGCTGCGAATGTGATTTATGGATATACAGTTGTTAATGACGTTACTATTAGAGATTGGCAGATGCGTGGACCACCAATGACAATGACCATGGGTAAATCATGGGATACGCATTGCCCTTTTGGTCCCTACCTGGTAACCAGTGACGAAGTCGGTGACCCTCACAATTTAAAACTTGAAACCCATGTTAATGGCGAGCTTAGACAGTCAGCATCAACAAGTGATTTGATTTTTGATTGTTTTACTCTTGTTGAATATTTATCAACTGCGTTCACTTTAGAACCAGGCGATCTAATTCCAACAGGAACTCCAGCTGGATCAGCTGTAATGACAAGAAACTGGCTTAAAGCAGATGATGAAGTAAAGATTGAGATTGAAAAATTGGGCTTTATTAAAAATAAAGTTATTGAAGAGCCAGAAGATACGCCCGTATATTAAATCAAGTGATTGAAACCGAATATGATGTAATTGTTGCAGGGTATGGCCCCGTAGGTGAAACTTGCGCAAATCTTCTTGGGTATTATGGCATCAAAGCATTAATTCTAGATAAAGAAAAGAACGCCTACCCTTTACCAAGAGCGATTACGTGGGATGCTGAGTGTCAGCGAGCTATGTCACACTGCGAATTTATAAGCGAAGTAAAGACCAGAAAAATAAGAGGTGTTGATAATAAAGACGCTAACAAAAAATCAATCATGAAAATTACAATGGAGGGTTTTGACACTTATAACTATCAGCATAGAATTTTATTTATTCATCAGCCACAATTTGATGAGGCACATAGAGAAAATGCTAAAAAATATTCTACAAATACTATAAAAACAGGCAGTGAACTTTTAGCGGTAGATGAAATAAATGGTGTCGTGAATTGTACATACAAAGATATTGAAACCAATGAGGAGTTTAAAGCTACAAGCAAGTATCTTTTAGCTTGTGATGGCGCTAATAGCACAGTTAGAAAACTTAACAATATCAAATTAAATAGTCTTGACGCTGATGAAGCCTGGATGGTTGTCGATGGGTATACCAAAAGTAGCTTTGACTGTTTTACAGATATAGATGCTATTCAATATTGTAATCCAAATCGACCAACGACGATAATTCAAGGTGTAGAAAATTGCTTTAGATTTGAGATTGCATACATGCCTGGAGATACTGTCGAAGAAATACAAAAAGAAAGCGTCTTTAGAAAATATATTGACCAATGGATTGGCGATAATGAAGTAGAATTTAGCAGAACTGCTGTTTACTCCTTTCATGCAGCATCTGCTGAGAAATGGAGTAATGGAAATATTTTTCTTCTAGGTGATGCTGCTCATCAAATGCCTCCCTTTATGGGGCAAGGTATGAATTCAGGCTGTAGAGACGCTGAGAACTTGCTGTGGAAGATTAATGGAGTGCTAAAAGGCCTTTATTCATCAAAAATTTTAGAAACTTATGAAACGGAAAGAAAACCTCATGTAGCACGTATTACTAGAGCGGCTATCAAAATGGGTAGCGTGATAAATGCAAAAAGTAAATTTAAAGCATTAATCAGAAACGCTGCATTGAGAATACAAGGTTATTTTAAAGGCAAAGAAAATATATTTCCAATTCTGAATGGAAACCGTCTTGGCCAGGGAGTACATAATATGCCTAAAATAAAAGATGTCTCTCTTGAACGATATTACTTTAATGAAATTAGTGTGCGCTTGGATGATGGCAGGATTCAAAGCACTGATAAGCTCTTAGGAAAAAATTTTGGCATTATTTTGAATGATTTTGATGGCAATAAAAAGATTTCTGATGAATATTTAGAGTTTCTAAATAAACATAATTTTAAAATTCTAAATATCTCTAATAGTTATGAAAATTCTAATTACGATAATTATATTGCTTGTGAAGACACTCATACTGATATGAAGATTTATTGCGATAAGTATGAGTGTAACACTATCATCTTAAGACCTGACAAATATGTTTTTGATATTTTTAATTTAGAAACTGCAAGTCTTGATGAAATAGTTGCAACCACAATTAAGAGTTTAGAAAAAACTACATTATTCAATTGAAATTGAGACTGCTAATTTCTTTTTGGCAGGCTTTTGATAATACTTAAATTATTCAAAACTGTTGAAGAGCGCCTAATCTTTGCGAGCTCTTGATATTCAGGATCGTTATACCACGCTTTAGCATTTTCCTCTGACGGGAAGGTCCATAATATAGTACGTCCCACTATAGGATTTTCACCTTCAAGGTGTTCAATTTTATCATCAAAAGTAATGAATTCTCCTCCGTGTTTCTTCAATATTGGAAAAAAACCTTTTTCATAATTTAGATATGTTTCTTTATTTTCAATATTAATATTTACAAGCATGTATACTTTTTCAGTCATAAGACAATCCTATATGAGTATAAAAATAATCAAAGATATAAATTGAAACTAATATTTTATAAGTTAATAATATCGAATGCCACTAAATGATGAGGATAGAAAAAAAGGCTTAGAAATACTTAAGGAAATGGATCTCCTAAAAGATAATGAAACACCTGTATCTAAAAGTTTACTAAAACAGATAATAGACATGCTTTATGGTACTATCTGGTCCAGAACTGATAATCTGAGTTTAAAGGAGAGAAGTATGATTACGCTCACGGTACTTGTCGCACTCAATAGAGAAAATGAACTAAAATCACATCTTAGGGGAGCTCAAAATTTAGGAATTGAAAAGAAAAAGATAGAAGAAATGATTTTGCATGTTGCTCATTACAGTGGATTCCCAACTGCTGTTTCTGCCAGTCAATTATTAAATAAAGTATGGGATGAAAAAAAAGACTCTAATTAACAAAACCTTAATCGGCAAACAAGATTATAAGATATCAAATTTTAATCAGGAGTGGGTACTCTATCATAATGAATTTTCTTTATGTTCAAGAAAAGTAAGGGTCTGCCTAGAAGAATTGGGAGACGCTTATTATGCCTCTCATATTCATCTTATTGAAACAAAAGACTGTGAAAACTTATCAAAGGATTTTCTAAAAATTAACCCAAAAGCAACAGTTCCTGTTTTACTTCATAATAACTACCCAATTTATGAATCGCATGAACAAATAAAATATATTTCTGAACTCAACCCTGACAAATTTGGAAAAAGTGAAATAATAAATAAGTGGTATAAAAAAGGCTCTTTGGTAGGGGATGATCCTTTAACTGGAATACACGAATATGCAGGAAACTGTGTCTCTATATTGACGCAACCTCTCTTTATAGCAATGTTAAAAAAAATTAATTATCTGAAATTTTTTAAGTATATTTTGAAACATCCCTCAAAATTTAGGAGCATTTACTTTCTATTATTTAAAGTTATAGGGTATGCAATTTTAAAAAAAAATTCTCCAAGCCAAAAAGCTGCTACCAAGGCATATAGATTTCTTAAAATTCATTTAGAGAATCTTAATAGTCAACTAGATAACAAAAAGTGGATAGACGGTAATCAATTCAGTATTGCTGATATAACTTGGATGGTTGTATTTCACCGTTTAGAAGAACTACAAATACTAGAACCATTAATTAGTGATCTAGTTCATTTAAATAATTATTACGAGAGATTAAAAGAACGTAACAGCTTTAAAAATCAAATTTCAAATAATCAGTCCAACTCTGTTAGTATTGGAATAAATGAATTAAAGAGTGACTTAAATAAAAATAAACATCTTATAGCTTATCTTAAATTGCTTAGTGAATAAGATGGTTAAAAAATAAATCTAATTCCAACAAAACTAAATATGCTTACGCTGCAAGCTGCAGCAAAACCAACGTAAAATGGTTTTAAACCCATACTTTTTAGTAAACTAAACCTTGTACTCAATCCAACAGCAGACATTGCAATCGCCAGTGAGATCTCAGCTAAAAACTTTATTTTTTCAATGAAAGAGTCCCATTTTGATTCTATTAAAAACCCAAATGCAGTGTTTGTTGAAGCTATACCAAAATCACCTATTGTTCTGATTAAGCCAAAAAGTATAAAACCTAGAATAAAAAATGGGAATACACTTAAAAAAGAAAAACTACTCTTTAATTCGTTACTCTTCTCAGATTTTAGATAGAGATATCCCATAATCGGTATGACAAATAACATACTAACATTCCGCACAAGCTTAGTTACTGTCGCTATATCAAGGGTGATAGGTGAATTAAATTGTTGCGAATATATTAATCCGGCACCAGCAACTTGAGCTGTTTCATGAATTGCCGTTCCAAGAAATAAGCCAATCGACTCTTCATTGCCACTAAATAAGTAAAAAGCGAGATACGGATAGACCAGCATTGCAAAAATACCGAATAATGTAATGTTAGCTATTGCGTAAGTAATTTCTTCTTTTTTTGCATTAATAACTGGCCCAGTTGCAACAATTGCTGTTGCCCCACAAATGGTCGTGCCGACTGTAATTAAAGTAGAAAGTTTAGAACTAATACCAAGGAACTTGCTTAATAAATTAATTGCAAAAAAAGTAAGTAAAATACACATTAAAATAAGTGGAATACTATAAAGACCGATTTCATATATGTCATACAGGCCTAATCTAATACCGAGACATATAATCCCTACTCTTAATAAATATTTG
>CABYSM010000026.1 GCA_902521655.1 uncultured Pelagibacteraceae bacterium | reverse complement strand
TTGACAATATACAACACCTTCTTTGGTGTTTCTGCCACAAAACTTAAAATCGATTTCTTCAGGTTCACCTAAGGGCCATCGGCAAAGCCCATCTTTTATATCCTGGAAAGCTGTTGGATTCATCGGTTCATCGATGACAGGAGAAATATCTATTATTTTTTGTGCTTGGGAGATATTAACCCTTTTCTTTCTTATGATTGAGACGCCACCATTGGACTTCTTTGTTGCCATCCTTCCGGATAGTCCAAGTCTATGGGCTTTACCAATTACGGCATTTCGGGTTACTTCCCCAAGTTCAGCGGCAATTCTGCTAGCTGTAAGCCCTTCTTCCCATAATTGCTTTAGTTTTTCTACTCTTTCATAAGTCCAAGACATGGTAATCTCCCTATTTTTTTAAAATTTTACCACTACATTTTGATCAAATTCAATAGAAATATACTAAATATTGAATTATTTTTTATTTTCTGTGAGTAGAAATAAATTTTCATTAAATTTCAGGTAAATAGTTATCTTATTGAAATTTAAATATTAATGACATTTTACGAAATATATTTAAATAGTCGCTATGAATTACAACCCTATTGGTTTTATTACTCTTTATACAAAAGAAGTGCAAAGGTTTACAAAAATACCTTTGCAGACAATTGCTGCACCTGCGTTAACAAGCTTATTATTCCTGATCATATTCACAACCGCCATTGGATCCGTCAGGGCAGACTATCCTTTAGATAACTTTAAAAACTTCCTGTTTCCTGGACTTATCATGATGACTATTATTCAGAACGCATTTATGAATAATTCATCATCAATCTTAATGTCTAAAGTACAGGGAAATATAGTAGATTTGCTTATGCCTCCACTAAGTAACGTTGAAATCATTTTGGCATTCACTCTTGCTGGCATAACTCGAGGTCTTGCTTCAGCTGTTGCGTGTGCTTTGGTTATGATGCCATTCATTGAGGTAACTGTTTACAATTTATGGATTATTTTAATCTTTGCCATTCTAGCATCAGCTATAATGTCATTAATTGGGATGATATCTGGTATCTGGGCTGAAAAATGGGACCATCTAGGTACAGTTGGTAACTTTGTGATCGTGCCATTATCATTTTTATCCGGAACTTTTTATTCAATTACAGTTTTGCCGGATGCAATTCAAAGGGCAAGTCTCATTAACCCATTCTTTTACATGATAGATGGTTTTAGGTTTGGATTTTTAGGGGCAAGCGACTCTTCAATCTCGCATGCATTTACTATCTTGATTATAGTTTTGATATCTCTAATAGTTATTAATTATTTAATGTTAAAAACTGGTTATAAGTTAAGAGCTTAAAATGAATAATATATTACCAACATACCCAAGGTCTGAATTAACGTTTACTCACGGCGAAGGTAGTTATTTATATGAAAAATCAGGCGAAAAATACTTGGACTTTGGGACAGGTATAGCAGTAAATTCATTAGGATACTCACATCCATATTTAAATCAAAAACTCAGAGAACAATCAGAAAAACTCTGGCACCTTTCAAATGTATATCAAATTCCAGAGCAAGAACTATTAGCTTCACGTTTGTGTAATTTATGTTTTGCAGACTATGCCTTCTTTTGCAACTCTGGCACAGAAGCAGTAGAGGCAAGTATTAAAATTGCTAGAAGATATTTTCACAAGACTAAAAACTCTAAAGTGAAAAAAGAAATTATTAGTTTTAGTGGTTCTTTTCATGGAAGAACCATAGGTGCGCTTGCAGCTCAAGGACCTGAAAAAATGGAAACATTTAATACTGCTGTAAATGATTTTAAGTTTCTTGAGTTTGGTGATCATGAACTGTTAAAGAGCTCAATTAATGAAAATACTGCAGCGGTAATTATCGAACCTATTCAAGGTGAGGGGGGAGTAAGAGAAGTCCCTACGTTTTGCCTAGAGGCAATTAGGAAATTGTGTGATGAAAATGAAGTTTTGCTTATATTCGATGAAGTGCAATGTGGAATGGGTCGAACAGGCAAAATGTTCGCTTATCAGTGGTCAAACATAGAACCAGATATAATGACTATAGCGAAAGCAATTGGTAATGGCTTTCCAATAGGAGCATGTTTAACTTCAAAAAAGGTTGGTGATGCTATGGAGTTTGGGTCACATGGATCTACCTTTGGTGGAAACCCTCTAGCATGCAGTGTTGGAAATGCGGTGCTAGATTTGATGACTTCACCTAAATTCTTTAGTGAAGTTGTTACAGTTTCTGAGAAATTATTATTAGACCTAAATAAAGTTGCAAACGATTATCCAGATATTATTGAGTGCATAAGAGGCAAGGGTTTTATTCTAGGATTAAAATGTAACATAAATAATGAAGATTTCGTTAAACAAGCGCGTAAAAACTTCATTTTAACGGTTAAGGCTTCAGATAATGTTGTAAGGCTTCTTCCACCAATAAATTTATCTAACTCAGAATGTGATGAAGCAATTGATAAAATTAGATCAACTTGCAAAGAACTGACTTCATGAAAAACTTTATAGATATCAAAGATTTTACTGCTGAAGAAATTACTGAATTGCTTAATTCAGCAATAGAAAATAAAAATCAAAACGCTATCTCAGAAAAACTATTGTCTGGAAAAAACTTAATTTTATTTTTTGAGAAAAATTCTACAAGAACAAGACTTTCATTTGATCTTGCAGTTAAACAACTTGGCGGATCATCAATTATACTTAATGGTTCAGATATTCATTTGAGCAGTGGTAAGGAAAGTCTCTCAGACACCATTAAGACTTTCAGTCTCTATTCTGACGGGGTTGTCATGCGAGTAAATAATCACCAGACCATATTAGATACTTTAGAAGTTTCAAGTGTGCCGATTATGAATGGACTTTCAAATTTATCTCATCCGTGCCAATGCATGGCGGGTCTCATGACCATCATTGAAGAAAAAGGTTCTCTAGAAAATTTGAATATTACTTGGTTTGGGCCTATAACCAATGTAGCGCATTCATGGATTGAAGCTTATTCTAAAAATTTAGGATTTAAACTAAGCATCTTTTCACCTGACAAATCGAAAGATTTATATTTATCAAAAATTAGTAAACACAAAGAAAACATAAATGTAGAAAGTATTATTCATAATCAAATTGACGATGAAATTTTATCTACAGCTGATGTGATTATGACAGATACATGGCAGTCTATGGGTGAAAAATCTGACGAAAACGTGATTAAAGAGCTAAACGGCTTCAGAGTTACAAAATCCTTAATGGATAAGGCAAAAGACGATTGTATATTCACGCATTGCTTACCTGCAAATAGGGGTCAAGAAGTTGAGGAGTCAGTAATTGATGGAGCAAACTCAAGAATTTGGGAAGAGGCGTCAAATAGACTCCATATCCAAAAGCAAATTCTTAGAACATTAATATAGTTATTTTTTCCAGAAGGCGGGATGAAGAATGACGAGAACAGTCAGTATCTCAAGTCTTCCTAATAACATTGAAAAAATTAATACCCATTTTGCAAATGTACTAATTTCATAAAAGGAATTCTCAGGACCAATCATTTCACCAAGACCAGGCCCAACATTTGCAAGTGATGTCGCGGCTGCCGACAAACTAGTAACAAAATCTAGCTCTGTTGTAGAAAGTAATAATGTAATAACAATGAAACTCAAAATAAAAATGAAGAAAAAGCTCATTACTGAAGAAGTTACATCCTCTTCAATTTTTTTATGATTATAGTGAGGAACAAAAACTCCGTGAGGATGAAGCAGTTTTTGAATTTGCATTTTTAATGTTTGAAATAAAATTTGAAATCTAAATACCTTTATTCCACATGTTGTTGAGCCAGCACAACCACCTATGAACATTCCAAAAAATAAAAGATAAATTGGAAAAGGTCCCCATAAATTATAATTATCAGATGTATAACCAGTCCCAGTAATTATAGAAATAACATTAAATGCCCCACTTCTAATTGCTTCTTCAATATCTTTTATTTCCATAAACCATAGGTATAAAATTACCAATAGGGAGCTCAATAATATTATACCAAGAAAAGTAATTATCTGCGTATCTGAAATTATTCTTTTAAATCCATCTTTGAATGCTTCAAGATAAATTAATATTGGAAGACTACTCAGTACCATAAAAATTATTGCGACATATTCCAAAGATTTACTGCTAAAACTAGCAAAAGAATTATTTTGAGTTGAAAATCCCCCAGTTGCAATTGTGGTCATTGAGTGAACTAGTGCATCAAAGAAATTCATCCCTCCTAACCAATACGCGACCAAGCAAACGAATGTGAGTAGTAAATAAATCAAGATAACGGCAGAGGCTATCTGAGTTGTTCTAGGCAGAAGCTTATCTGTTGTGTCTGAGCTTTCTGCTCTGAACACCTGCATCCCCCCAACTCGAAGAACTGGCAAAATACTTACAGCCATTACGATAATCCCGATGCCGCCCATCCATTGCAATAAACCTCTCCATATTAATATTCCTGCAGTTAATGACTCAACATTTTGAATTACACTTGATCCAGTTGTAGTAATTCCTGACATTGATTCAAATACTGAATTGGTAATATTCAATCCGCTTTCAGAGAAGTAAAATGGTAAAGCACCAAATATACTAATTGATAACCAAGATAATGATGTCATTAAGAATGCATCCTGCATCAAAATTTTATTATTTTCTTCGTTACGGGTAGAAATTAGGAACGTAACACCAAATCCAAATGTTATTATCGCACTAGTAATAAAAGATTTCCAAGTATCATTACCCATTCCAAGATCAATTATCACTGGAATAAGCATTACGAGACTAAGGGCGATCAAAAGATACCCTAATACATTAAGTATTATCTTAAAATTTATCATTAAAATAATTTATTAATTTTTTTTAAGAATAGATCCTTGGTTGATCATACTATAGAACTCTCTTCTTGTAGAGGAGTCAGTTCTAAATTTACCTAAGAGTTGGCTGGTAACCATTGAAATACCTGGAGTACCTATTCCTCTAGTCGTCATACATTGATGTTGCGCTTCAACAACAACAGCCACACCTTTTGGTTTAAGAACATCTTGAATACAATTAGCTATTTGAGCGGTAAGCTTTTCCTGGATTTGCATTCTTTTCATATAAATGCGAGTTATTCTTGCAAGCTTGCTTATTCCTACTACTCTTTTATTAGGTAAGTATGCTACATGTGCCGAACCGATAAAAGGGGCAATGTGGTGTTCACAGTGCGACTCAATCCTAATGTTGCGTAGCATAATAATTTCATCATAACCTTCAAGTTCGTCAAATGTTTTTGATAAAACTTCTTTAGGGTCATCATTGTAACCTGAAAACCAATCTTCATAAGCCTTTACAACTCTCTTAGGGGTTTCTAATAAACCGGGCCTATTAGCGTCTTCTCCGACAAAAGATAATAAGGTTTTAACAGCGGCCTCTGCTTCTTGACGAGTTGGCTTTGTATTTTTCTTTTTTTTCATGATTTTGAAGTCAGATTACTATATGAAAATCTATAAAATATATAGTTTAATTATTTGCTAAAAAAACAAATAAATTATCTAAATAGTCAAAAATAGATGAAATATGTTAATTTTTCAGTGATTTAAAGAATAATATGATAATGTCCATAGGTATGTCTTCCATAAGTGAAATCAGTAAAGATGCAAAAGCATGGCCTTTTATCGAGGCAAAAAAAATAATAAAAAAAGCTCAAGCAAATAATAAACAAAAAATTAGATTGCAAACTGGGTATGGTCCTAGTGGATTACCACATATTGGAACATTTGGTGAGGTAGCCAGAACAACAATGATTTTAAATGCCATAAAGTCATTATCAGAAATTGAAGTGGAACTCGTTGCTTTCTCAGATGATATGGATGGACTTAGAAAAGTTCCTGACAATGTTCCTAATAAAAATATATTAGAGGAACATCTTCATAAACCACTCACTTCAATTCCCGATCCATTTGAGACAAGTAAGAGTTTTGGAGATCACAATAATGAAATGTTGCAGCAGTTTTTAGATAACTTTGGATTTAAGTACACATTTAAAAGTGCTACTGAACTTTATACTTCAGGGTATTTTGATGAACAATTAATCAATGTACTAAAAAATTATGAGTCGATAAAAAATATTATTCTTCCAACATTAGGCGAGGAACGAAAAAAAACATATAGTCCATTTCTTCCAATATGCCCAGAGTCTGGACATGTTCTTGAAGTTGAAATTATTTCACTTAATCCCGATAAAAATACAATTACATATGTAAATAAAAATAAAGAAGTTGAGCAATCTATCTTAAAGGGAAAATGCAAACTTCAATGGAAAGTTGATTGGGCAATGCGGTGGGGCGCTCTTGATATTGATTATGAGATGTACGGAAAAGATTTAATACCTACGTTTCAGCTTTCTGCAAAAGTAAGCCGAGCACTTGGTTATGCGCCTCCAGAAAATTATTTTTATGAACTATTTCTTGATCAAAATGGAGAAAAAATATCCAAATCTAAAGGCAATGGTCTCACTATAGAGGAATGGTTGTCATACGCACCTAAAGAAACATTAAGCTATTTTATGTATCAAAACCCAAGAAGAGCTAAGAAACTCTTTCATGACATCATTCCAAAGTCATCTGATGAGTTCTTAGGCCATTTAAACAAATTTAATACGCAATCTGATCAAGAGCAGATTGAAAACCCAGTTTGGCACATCATGAATGGAGAAAACTCTATAGGAAATGTAAATGTAACATACAACCTTATATTAAATCTTGTTGCTGCGAGTGGAAAAAATGATCCTGCAATTATTTTAGATTTTGTTAAGAAATATGATGAAAATATTAATAGTTCTAATAGGCAATTCATCAATGACTTAATAAAAGGGGCAATTAATTTTGAAAGAGACATTACTTCAGAAAAAATAAATTATAAGACCCCATCTAGCGAAGAAAGAAAAATCTTTGAGGATCTAATAAATAGATTGCGTAGTCAGGCAGAAAGTGCAGATGCCGAAACCATTCAAACTGAGATATATCAAATAGGAAAAGATCATAATTTTGAAAACCTCAGAGATTGGTTTAAACT
>CABYSM010000025.1 GCA_902521655.1 uncultured Pelagibacteraceae bacterium | reverse complement strand
CACATTAAGAGAGCTAATGGATATCCCAATATTTCATGATGACCAGCATGGAACTGCCATAATATCTACAGCTGCCCTTCTAAATGCATTGGATCTTAGTGGGAAAAAAATAAGTGATGCAAAAATTGTTGTTAACGGTGCAGGTGCAGCTGGCATAGCATGTTTAGAACTTCTCAAAGCAATGGGAATGCCTAACAATAATGCAATACTTTGCGATACAAAGGGCGTTATTCACTCTGAAAGAAAAGAAAATATGAACCAGTGGAAATCTGCTCATGCAATAAAAACTGATTGTAGGACATTAGAGGATGCGCTGGTTGGTGCAGATATTTTTTTTGGTTTATCAGTTGGGAATATAATCAGTCAAAAAATGGCCTTATCAATGGCTGATAACCCGATTATTTTTGCTATGGCAAACCCTGAACCTGAGATTACTCCCGAAGATGTAAAAGAATGTAGATCTGATGCAATAATTGCAACAGGAAGATCCGACTATCCTAATCAGGTAAATAATGTTTTAGGATTTCCATACATATTTAGGGGGGCGTTAGATGTTAGAGCTACAACAATTAATTTAGAAATGAAGATAGCTGCTGCAAAAGCAATAGCTGACTTAGCAAAAGAGGATGTACCTGACGAAGTTGCAAACGCTTATCCTGGGAAGCGCCCACAGTATGGTCCTGATTATATTATACCTTCTCCGTTTGATCCTCGACTTATTAGTAAAGTTCCACCTGCAGTTGCCAAAGCTGCTATGGATACTGGAGTTGCGCGCAAAGCAATTGTGGATATGGACAGGTATTCTAATGAGTTATCAGCGAGACTTAATCCCTCAGCTGGATTGTTGCAAAAAATATTTCAAGAAGTAAAAGAAAACCCAAAACGCGTTATCTTCACTGAAGGCGAGGAAGAGGACATGATTCGAGCGGCTGTAATATTCCTTAATAATGGAATGGGAACACCAATACTAATTGGTAGAGATGAAATAATTAAAAATAAAATGAAAGAAATGGGACTTGATTTCTTTGATAAGATAGAAATTCATAGTACTAGAAATAAAGCAGAACACGATAGGTACGCTGAACATATTTATAACAGGCTTCAAAGAAAGGGTTTTTTAAGAAAAGATTGCCTTAATCTGCTTACCAAAGAAAGAAATGTATTTGCTGCCTGTATGGTATCACTTAATGAAGCTGATGCGATGGTATGCGGTCTAACAAGAAGTTTTGCTGCTTCTCTAGAAAGCATAGAATATGTATTAGATCCTATTCCTAATAAAACAATTTTGGGAATGACTGTTATGTTGTGCAACGGAAGAACAATATTTGTTGCAGACTCAAATGTTCATGATATGCCCAACGCTGCACAGCTTGCAAATATAACGCAGGAAAGTGCGGAAGTTGTAAAAGAAATATTTGGAATTGAACCGAGAGCGGCTTTAGTTTCTTATTCAAATTTTGGTACACCGTATACTGAGCGCTCAGTTTATATGAGGGACGCCATCAAAATACTTGATGAAAGAAAACTTGATTTTGAATATGACGGTGAAATGGGAGCAAATACTGCTTTGAATGAAAATTTGATGAACTTGTATCCATTTTGTAAACTTTCTGGTCCTGCTAATCTTTTGATTATGCCAGCAATTCACAGCGCTAGTATTTCTACTAAAATGTTACAAGAATTAGGTGGAGGAAATCTGGTTGGTCCCTATCTTGTGGGGTTTAAAGAGAGTATTCAAATAGCTCCTTTAGGTGCGAATGTTTCTGATATTGTTAATCTCGCTGCACTTGCAGCTTTTAGGAATTAGTCTTTTAAGAAATTTGAAATTTCATTAATTGCTTTTTTTGACTCTGGTAAAAATCCAAAGATTTGCCAAACATGAGGTAGATTTTTATAAATACTCAACTTCACTCCATTATTGTTATTCTTAAGATTGTTTGAGATTGTGATTGAGTCACTGAATAATATTTCAATATTACTTACCTGGATAAGTGTTTGAGGAAAATTTTTAAAATTTGCAAATATAGGTGATATCATTGGATTCCTAAAGTCCTGGTTTGGAGCATACCACTCTTCAACAGTTTTTTTCATTGATTTAGCAGTATTAAGCCAATCATCATAAGACAAATAAGGATCCGACAATGAATTCTCTCTAATACTACTGCCTTCTCCTGTTAAGTCAGCCCACGGGGAAAGCAGAAAAACTTTTGATGGCAAGGGTTCATTAATTTCTTGAAGTTTTAATATAGTTACAATTGATAAATTGCCCCCCGCAGAGTCACCTCCTATGAATATATTTTTACTCTTATAGCCCATTCTTAATAAACTTTTATAACTTTCAACGGCATCATTAAGTGCAGCTGGAAAAGGGTTCTCAGGGGCAAGAGAATAATCAATTGCATAAACTTTCAAATTAGATTTTTCAGCTATACTTGATAAAAGATTTTGATGGGTTTCAGGAGAGCCAGCAATATATCCTCCTCCGTGGAAGTAAAGTATACACTTGTCTTTACTCAATTCTTCATGATCAAAAGAAAGTGTTCTAATATTTTCCAAACAATGTAAGCAGAGTTTTTGAAGGTAAGATTTACGGACATGTTCAATTTCCTCCAAAAGGCAAGAATGGTTTTGGGTACGATCCAATTTTTGTTCCTCAAGGTTATAAAAAAACATTTGGCGAAATGAATTTTAATTACAAAGAAAGAATAAGCCACAGAGCAATTGCATTTAAGAAGTTGTCAAATTTTTTATATAAAATAAAAAATTAATTTCTAATTACAAACTTATCACCGCCTACATGGAATATTAAAGGTCTACGTTCCACTCTTCCACTTTCATCAAAACGGAACCACCCATTTATACCTATATACCCTAAATTAGAGTGAAGAATTTCCTTAGTAATTTTCTTATGTTCTATATTTAAGCTGCTGATTAAACCTACTAAATCGTAAGCTAAAGGAGCTAATGTGTGAGGATTATTTTTGTAAATCTTTTTATATTCTTTTTTAAATTTTCTTTGGCCATTTAAGTCTAAGGACGAAAAATATGAATTTTTCATTGATGGCTCTTTAAGAATTAATTCTTTTCCCCAAATAGAATTTCCAATGAATTTTACTTTTTTAGGGTCAACATCATAATAGGGCAGTATTGAAATAAAATTTGTTAACTCGCTAAATGATCGAGCAATTATTATGATAGCTTCAAAATCTACCTCACCCAAAGTATCCTTATTTCTTAATAGCTTTAATTCTTTTAACGAAGACTCAGATTGCAATTCTTCTAGAAGCTTAACTCGATTATCCAAGTCTAATTTTCTTTCATCATAATTTGAAACTTCCCTCGCTATTTTATAATAGTCGGGATCTTTAGTTGGATAAAAAATAAATTGTGAAGATGAATTATTATTTATATTATGGAATTTATTAATTTCATCTTTTACTTTGTTTCCATATTTATTATCAGGAACTATAACCGCAAATTTATCAATTCCCCTATCAATTGAATATTCGTAGATTTTCTTTAATTCATCTTCAATAGTTAATCCAAAAACATAGACATCACGATCACTTACATCAGAATTATTAGAAAATGTAATGATTGGAATATTTTGATCATCCAAGTACTCTTTTACTTTTAAAACTGTTTTGGTAAATATTGGACCAAGAATCAAATCAACATCATTACTAATTAAGTATGATAGATTTTTATATAGTTGGTTTTCTTCTCCCGTGTCGACTATATAAAATTCTAAATTTTTGTTATTGGTTTCTTCTAATGCCAATTGCGCAGAATCGAGTAGCGATTTACCAATCTGATAAAATTCTCCAGACAAAGGTAAAAGTAACCCTAGCCTGAAAATCTTATCATCTTTTTCTATTAAATTGTTTTCTTGAGCATTTGGATCTTCATCTTCTACTATAGTTTCTAGCAATTGTGTTTGATTGTATGTTAGTGTTTTCTTTGGAGCTAATTGGGTTGTTTCACAGCCATATAATAATAAACTTAAATAAAGAATTACTAAAATAAAAAACTTATCTCTAAAATAAAACATGCAATCAAATTTAAATTTATCTTATATTACAAAGTTATTGGAACATGAGAAACCTCAAAGTGGTCTTTATATAGTTCCTACGCCTATAGGAAATTTATCTGATATTACGATAAGGTCGTTAAAAATACTTTCTTCAGTCGACTTAATAATGAGTGAAGATACTAGAGTTACAAAAAAACTTACATCGAAATATGGAATAAAATCTAAAATACAGTCATTTCACAAATTTAATTCTAAAAATAAAATTCCTGGAATAATAAAAAAAATAAGTTCTAATTTTTCTATTGCTGTAACTACAGATTCTGGAACACCACTCATTTCAGATCCTGGGGCTGACCTTGTGAAAGAATGTTTTGAAAACAATTTAAGTGTATTTTCTTTACCAGGTCCATCAGCGCCAATAGCAAGCTTTGTTCTAGCAACTTTTCAAGCAGAAAATTTTACCTTCAGAGGTTTTTTTCCAAGAGAAAAAAAGAAAATAGAAAGTCAATTAGCAAGATTTAATGGAAGTGATTGTCCAGAAATATATTTTGAATCACCTAAGAGAATTATTAAAACATTAAATGCAATATTAGAACTAAGTGGTGATTGTAAAATAACATTTGTTAGGGAGTTAACAAAAAAACATGAGGAAATTATCAATACTAATATCTCTGACCTTTTAGAGAAAATAAGTTTGAAAGAAAAAATATTAGGAGAGATAACATTCATTATTGAACCAATAATGAGCAAAATTACTAAACTTTCTGAAGAAGAAACTATTAAATTTGGTAATAGTTTACTAAATAAAGGTATGAATATCTCTGAGGTATCGCGTCTTATGTCAAAAGATTTGAGTATATCTAAAAGGGATATTTATCAGCTATTAATAAAAAATAGGAAATAATATAAAATTAATATAATTTTGAATGATGGCACTTAACAAACTAACAATATTATCAATTTCTCTGTTATTTATGTTGATACTAACAAATTGTTCTATACCTGTAGCAACAGGAGTGGCTACAAAAGCGGTAACAGTTTCAAATTCAGACCGAAGCATTGGAGAATATGTCGATGATGTACTGATAAAAGCTATTCTAAAAAACTCTTATTTTGATCAAAGTGAAAAAATATTTTTTAATGTTGATGTAGAGGTTTCTCAAGGAAGAGTATTATTAACCGGAACCGTTGATAATATAGATCTAAGAATAGAGGCTACTCGAATTGCGTGGGGAGTGAAGGGAGTTCAAACTGTAATTAACGAAATTCAAATAAGTGAAAGCGATAACATATTAAATTTTGCAGATGATTTAGTTATTAGTACAAAAGTTTACGCAAAATTAATGCTTGATGCAGAAGTTAACTCTCTAAATTATAATATCGAAACTGTTAATAAAGTTGTTTACATAATTGGAATCTCAAGCTCAAGTGATGAAAAGAAAAAAGCTATAGATCTTACTAAAGAGGTATTTGGAGTTGAGGAAGTAGTTGAATATATAACCATAAAATCTGAATAGGAGTTAGATTTATGAAATTTGGCTTTCAAATAGATCCTTTGCATACACTCAATCATGATACTGACAGTACTTTGCCAATGATATTGGAGTCACAAAAAAGAAAAAATAGAAATTTTATTTTCTCTCCAAGTTCTCTCACATTCAAAAAAAATACTGTATATGCCTTAGTAAAAGAAATCAAATTCAAGAATAACAAATTGAATAGTTTTAGTGTAAGTAGCGAAAAAATATTAAATTTAAATTCGTTAAATTGTATTTTTGTACGTCAAGACCCGCCTTATAATATGGAATACATATCATCAATGCATTTACTGGAGCAATTGAATCCCAAAACAAAAGTAATTAATAGTCCAGCAGGCATACGAAATGCTCCAGAAAAAATACTAATGTTGAAATTTAAAGATATTATTCCTCCAACGTTAATAACTAGATCTAGAAAAGAAATAGATCTTTTTACGAGCAGCTGTAAGAGATCTGTTATCAAGCCTCTTTACGGCAATGGAGGACAGGGCATTTTTTTATTAGATAAGAACGACAAAAATTATAATCAAATCATCGAGAAGTTTATAGATGAAGATAGTGTTCCTTTCATAGTACAAAAGTTTCTGCCAGAAATAACAAAGGGTGATAAAAGAATAATACTTATTAACGGTGAGCCTGTTGCAGCATTAAAAAGAATTCCTAAAACAAATGAATTCAGATCAAACATTCACGTTGGGGGAAATACTATGGCAGTAAAACTCTCAAAAAATGACAGAAAAATATGCAGTATTATCAAAGAAACTTTAATAAACGAAAAGCTGTTCTTCGCTGGCATTGATGTAATAGGAAATTATCTTACAGAAATAAATGTTACTTCACCAACTTGTATTCAAGAAATTAAAAAACTTCATAAGATTGATGTCGCAAAGATAATCTTTGATAAATTAGATGAATAGTCATTATTTGAATATTATATGAGTATCAGGGCAAGAATATTAAATTATGCATTAAAAAAATATGTAAAGAAAGTTCAACCTCCAGTTGAAGATCGCTCTTATCTAGAAGCAAGAAAAATGATGAATCAAAAAGGCTATGAGGATACAGGTAGTTCAATTGTTAATACTAATTTGCAAAAATTTATATTTAATAAAAAAATTTCTAAAATTGAAACAAATGAGATTTATTTAGAAAATATTAGAACACTTTCTTTTGATCATGAAGAATTGAGTAAAGACAAGTGTATACTTTACTTCCACGGAGGAGGATATATTGCTGGCTCTCCTGAAACCCATCAAAATCTTTTATCAAGTATAGCTGAAAAATCTAATTTGAAAGTTTATGCAATTGATTATTCTCTTGCCCCTGAGAACCCTTTTCCAGCTGCACTTAATGATGCCGTTGAAAGTTATAAAAGTTTATTAAGAATGGGCTATAAGAGTAAAAATATATTCATAGGAGGTGACTCTGCGGGGGGCAATTTATCAATTGTAAATATATTAAAACTTCAAGAAATTAATGAACCCTTGCCATCAAAAGTTTTTCTGCTTTCCCCGTGGGCTGACTTAACAGGAGAAGGCAGTAGTATTAGAGAGAATTCATTGTCGGATCCTTATTTGTCTTATGATGATTGGCTTAATACTGCTAAATCAATGAAAAAAACTGTTGAAGAGTGGTATGCTCCAAACCAGGACTTTAGGAATCCAATGATATCACCTATATTTGCAAATTTTAAAAATTTTCCTCAAACACTTATCCAGGTAAGTAATATTGAAATATTATTCAGTGACTCAATCACAATCTCAAACAATCTTAAGAATAACAATAATGGAGTGAAGTTGAGTATTTATAAAAATCTACCTCATGTTTGGCAAATCTTTGGATTTTTACCAGAGTCAAAAAAAGCAATTAATGAAATTTCAAATTTCTTAAAAGACTAATTCCTAAAAGCTGCAAGTGCAGCGAGATTAACAATATCAGAAACATTCGCACCTAAAGGAGCTATTTGAATACTCTCTTTAAACCCCACAAGATAGGGACCAACCAGATTTCCTCCACCTAATTCTTGTAACATTTTAGTAGAAATACTAGCGCTGTGAATTGCTGGCATAATCAAAAGATTAGCAGGACCAGAAAGTTTACAAAATGGATACAAGTTCATCAAATTTTCATTCAAAGCAGTATTTGCTCCCATTTCACCGTCATATTCAAAATCAAGTTTTCTTTCATCAAGTATTTTGATGGCGTCCCTCATATAAACTGAGCGCTCAGTATACGGTGTACCAAAATTTGAATAAGAAACTAAAGCCGCTCTCGGTTCAATTCCAAATATTTCTTTTACAACTTCCGCACTTTCCTGCGTTATATTTGCAAGCTGTGCAGCGTTGGGCATATCATGAACATTTGAGTCTGCAACAAATATTGTTCTTCCGTTGCACAACATAACAGTCATTCCCAAAATTGTTTTATTAGGAATAGGATCTAATACATATTCTATGCTTTCTAGAGAAGCAGCAAAACTTCTTGTTAGACCGCATACCATCGCATCAGCTTCATTAAGTGATACCATACAGGCAGCAAATACATTTCTTTCTTTGGTAAGCAGATTAAGGCAATCTTTTCTTAAAAAACCCTTTCTTTGAAGCCTGTTATAAATATGTTCAGCGTACCTATCGTGTTCTGCTTTATTTCTAGTACTATGAATTTCTATCTTATCAAAGAAATCAAGTCCCATTTCTTTCATTTTATTTTTAATTATTTCATCTCTACCAATTAGTATTGGTGTTCCCATTCCATTATTAAGGAATATTACAGCCGCTCGAATCATGTCCTCTTCCTCGCCTTCAGTGAAGATAACGCGTTTTGGGTTTTCTTTTACTTCTTGAAATATTTTTTGCAACAATCCAGCTGAGGGATTAAGTCTCGCTGATAACTCATTAGAATACCTGTCCATATCCACAATTGCTTTGCGCGCAACTCCAGTATCCATAGCAGCTTTGGCAACTGCAGGTGGAACTTTACTAATAAGTCGAGGATCAAACGGAGAAGGTATAATATAATCAGGACCATACTGTGGGCGCTTCCCAGGATAAGCGTTTGCAACTTCGTCAGGTACATCCTCTTTTGCTAAGTCAGCTATTGCTTTTGCAGCAGCTATCTTCATTTCTAAATTAATTGTTGTAGCTCTAACATCTAACGCCCCCCTAAATATGTATGGAAATCCTAAAACATTATTTACCTGATTAGGATAGTCGGATCTTCCTGTTGCAATTATTGCATCAGATCTACATTCTTTTACATCTTCGGGAGTAATCTCAGGTTCAGGGTTTGCCATAGCAAAAATAATCGGGTTATCAGCCATTGATAAGGCCATTTTTTGACTGATTATATTCCCAACTGATAAACCAAAAAAAATATCTGCACCAACCAGCGCATCCTCTAATGTCCTACAATCAGTTTTTATTGCATGAGCAGATTTCCACTGGTTCATATTTTCTTTTCTTTCAGAGTGAATAACGCCCTTTGTATCGCAAAGTATTGCATTATTGTTAGGCATTCCCATTGCTTTGAGAAGTTCTAAACATGCTATGCCAGCTGCACCTGCACCGTTAACAACAATTTTTGCATCACTTATTTTTTTCCCACTAAGATCCAATGCATTTAGAAGGGCAGCTGTAGATATTATGGCAGTTCCATGCTGGTCATCATGAAATATTGGGATATCCATTAGCTCTCTTAATGTG
>CABYSM010000024.1 GCA_902521655.1 uncultured Pelagibacteraceae bacterium | reverse complement strand
AAAATTATCCCGAATTAGATTATAGAAATTATGGTTTTGAAGAAAAAGACCTTAGTAAAGAAATATTTATTGATGGAAGTCTTGGGCTTAATTTCACAACATTAAATGAAATTATTAGTATTTTAAAAGAGACATACTGTGGATCAATAGGTGTAGAATTCGTTCACATTCAGGACGCAGATCAAAAACAATGGGTTCAAGAAAGAATAGAGGAAGTTAGAAATAAAACTCAATTTACTTCAAATGGGAAAAAAGCAATTTTCAAACGTTTGCTAGAAGCAGAAATGTTTGAAAAGTTCTTAGATAAAAAATTTATTGGCACAAAACGATTTGGACTAGTTGGCAGTGAGGCAACTGTTCCGGGGATAGAGCAAATAATCAAACAAAGTTGTTTATCTGGAATTGAAGATATTTATATAGGTACAGCTCACAGAGGAAGGTTAACATTATTATCATCAGTTATGGAGGTACCTTTGAGGTCCATCATGGCAAAGTTTGAAGGTGGCGGTGAAGATCCCAACGAAATACTGGGATCGGGTGATGTTAAATATCATCTAGGCATTTCTAGTGACAGGGAATTTGATAATAAAAAGGTTCATCTTTCGTTAACTCCGAATCCATCTCATCTTGAGGCAGTTGATCCTGTTGTTATGGGTAAGGTCAGAGCAGAGCAAACTTTACTTAAAGACAAAACCAATGACAAAGTTATGGGTCTCCTCATTCACGGTGATGCAGCTATGGCAGGTCAAGGTGTAGTCGCTGAAACATTTGCAATGTCACAATTAAGAGGTTTTCGAACTGGAGGAACAATTCATTTTGTAATCAATAATCAAATAGGTTTCACAACTGTGCCCCATTATGGACGATCAGCTCCATATTGCACTGAAATTGCTAAGATTATTCAGGCACCTATATTTCACGTTAATGGAGATGATGTAGAATCTGTAGTTCATGTTTGCAGGCTTGCTGTTGAGTTCAGGAGTAAATTTAAGACAGATGTAGTTGTAGATATGTTTTGCTATCGTAGAGCTGGCCATAACGAAATGGATTTGCCAGAATTTACTCAGCCATTAATGTACCAAAAAATCAAAGAGCATTCGACGACTTTAAACATATATCAGCAAAGATTGATGGATGAGGGTGTATTAACTTCGGATGAGATTGATAATGAGATTTCTTTATATAATAAAAAGTTAAATGAAGAGCTAGCGTCTGCGAAATCTTATAAACCTAATAAAGCCGACTGGCTTGAGGGTTCATGGAAAGGAATAAATGTTGCATCTATTGATGCTAGACGGGGACAAACATCTATAACAGAAGATGAATTTAAAAAAATTGGAAAAGAAATTCATCAAATACCTAAAGAATTTAGTCCTCACAAAAGAATCAAAAAAATTTATGACGATCGCCTTAACACTATTAATGAGGGAAAAGGAGTAGATTGGTCGACCGCTGAGTCTCTCGCGTTTGCATCACTATTGGCTGAAGGACATGGCGTAAGGCTTTCAGGACAAGACTCTGGTAGAGGAACTTTTAGTCAAAGACACTCTGTACTCTATGATCAAGTTAACGAAAATAGGTTTGTACCTCTGAGGCATTTTAGAAACGAACAGGGCTTCTTTGAAATCATCGATAGTTTTTTGTCTGAGTATGGAGTCCTTGGATTTGAATATGGGTATTCTCAAGTAGACCCTCGAACCTTAGTTCTGTGGGAAGGACAATTTGGCGATTTTGCAAATAATGCACAAACTATAATTGATCAGTTCATTACTACGGGTGAAAGAAAATGGTTAAGAATGTCAGGACTAACACTCTTGCTGCCTCATGGACATGAAGGCCAAGGTCCTGAACATACAAGTGGAAGACTAGAGAGATTCTTACAACTCTGTGCTGAAGATAATATTCAAGTAGTTAACTGTACTTCACCCGCAAATTACTTTCATGTTCTAAGAAGACAGTTGCTTAGGGATTTTCGTAAGCCGCTTGTGATAATGACTCCTAAATCAACGCTTAGACATAAAAAGAATGTTTCTGATATTGCTGAGTTTACAAACGGTTCAACTTTTCACCGTATATTAAGAAAAGAACTTTCTAAAATTGAAAAATCTAAAATTAATAGACTACTTCTTTGCTCAGGAAAAATTTATTTTGAGTTAGATGATTATATTGAGAAGCGTAAATTAGAAAACATTCAAATTTTTAGGTTTGATCAATTGTATCCGTTTCCTTATGAAGCTTTAAAAGAAGAATTGCTAGAGTATCCTCAGGCTGAAATTTACTGGGTTCAAGAAGAACCTTCAAATATGGGCGCATTTCGCTTTGTAAAGCATAGAGTAGAATCAGTTAACCAATCAATAACTGGTAAATATGAAGAACTCTTATTTATTGGAAGGAAAGCATCTGCTTCCCCTGCAACAGGAATAGCTAATCGACATGCTGAAAACCAATTAAATATTCTAAGACTAGCTACAGAGTCAGAAAGAAGCGAAATAAAAGACAATAAAGATGGGGTATCTCTCGTAAAGTTCAAACTGCCAATTGAATAATATTGTTAAAGTGTTAAATAATTAGTATGTCCGTAGATATAAAAGTACCATCTCTTGGTGAGAGTGTTGTAGAAGCAACTGTTGCTAAGTGGTATAAAAATGAGGGAGACAGCGTTACATTAGATGAACCACTGCTTGAGTTAGAAACGGACAAAGTGACTCTTGAAGTTCCTTCCCCTGCTTCTGGATTGATTGAAAAAATTTCATCGCCTGAAGGATCAACAGTCGAGGTAGGCGCATTATTGGGAGCCATCAATGATACTGCAGAAGTAAAAAAAGCTCCTGAAAATTCTGAGAAAATAGTTACCACCAAAGAAGAAAAGCCCAAAGAAGAACCGGTGATGGAAAAGCCAGTTCTACAAGAATCAAGTGTACCTTTGGACAATACTTCAAAAGAAATTCTTGAGAGTAAAGTCTCAAAACTATCACCTGCAGTTAGGAAAATTGCAGCAGAAAAAAATATTGATATTGCTCAAGTAGCTACTACTCGTTCAGATGGAAGGATTACAAAGGGTGATATTTTAGCTTCAAATAATAATGTTCAAGAACTTTCAACGAAGCCATCAATAAGTAAGGATCATGGCAGTAAAGAAGAAAGAGTGCCAATGTCTCGACTTAGACAAACTATAGCTAAACGACTCAAAGATGCACAAAATAATGCAGCTATGCTTACAACATTTAATGAAGTTGATATGGGCGAATTGATTAGAACTCGTAATGAGCATAAAGATGCTTTTGAGTCAAAATACGGAATAAAATTAGGATTTATGTCTTTCTTCGTAAAAGCTTGTATCACAGCTCTTAAAGACATTCCTGAGGTTAATGCAGAAGTTGAAAATAATGATGTCATATATAAAAACTTTTATAATATCGGTGTTGCAGTAGGAACTGATCAAGGATTGGTTGTGCCTGTTATCAGGGATGCTGATCAAAAATCAATAGTAGAAATAGAGCAAGAGATTTTTAATTTAGGACAAAAAGCTCGAACTGGAAAATTAAGTATCGATGACATGCAAGGAGGTACATTTACAGTTTCGAATGGTGGCGTTTATGGATCTCTTATGTCTACACCTATTTTAAACCCCCCTCAATCAGGGATACTTGGCATGCACAAGATTGAGGAAAGGCCAATTGCAGTAAATGGCGATATCGTAATTAGGCCAATGATGTACCTTGCTCTATCTTACGATCATCGTATTGTGGACGGCAAAGGCGCAGTTACTTTTTTGGTTAGAGTTAAAGAAAGTTTAGAAGATCCAAATAGAATTCTACTAGGGGTATAGAATGGAAGAATTTGATATTACAGTTATAGGTAGCGGACCTGCAGGATATGTTTGTGCAATTAGAGCTGCACAGTTAGGCTACAATGTTTGTTGCGTTGAAAAAGGTCAGACTTTAGGAGGAACATGCCTTAATATTGGCTGTATTCCATCAAAATCTCTTCTTCACTCCTCACATTTATATGATCAGGCATCTGATCTAAAGAAATTAGGAATCAATTTCGATAATGTTTCCTTTGATCTGAGTAAAATAATGGAAAAAAAATCAGAAAGCGTTGAGTCGCTAACTAAAGGAGTTGAATTTCTGTTTAAAAAGAACAAAATCAATCGTAAGTCTGGGTTTGCAAAACTAAAGAATATTAATGAAATAGAAATTTTATCAGGTGAAAAATCAGAGACAATTAGATCTGCAAAAATAATTATTGCTACTGGATCTGAGGTATCTAGTCCTGATGGAGTAGTGATCGATGAAAAAGATATTTTATCGTCTACTGGTGCATTAAGTTTGCAATCAGTTCCCAATCACTTAGTTGTCATTGGCGCAGGTTATATAGGCCTGGAAATGGGATCCGTTTGGTCACGACTTGGTTCTAAAGTAACTGTCATTGAATATGCAGATAGAATTCTTCCAGGAATGGATACAGAAGTATCAAGTAGTTTTCAGAAAATACTCATTAAACAGGGTTTTGACTTTAAACTTTCTACGGCATTAAGATCAGTAAGCAAAGAAGGTGATTCTTTATCTGTCTCAGTGGAAAACAAGGGGCAAACTATGGATATAGACTGTGACAAGGTTCTAATTTCTACAGGCAGAAGACCTTATACCTTTGGATTAAATCTTGAAGAATTGGGAGTTAAATTAAATGATCAAGGTTTTATAATTACTGATAATCATTTTAAAACTTCGATCGATAATATTTATGCAGTGGGGGATTGCAAATTAGGTCCAATGCTAGCCCATAAAGCATCCGAAGAAGGAACTGCAGTTGCAGAGATTATTGATGGGCAGGCAGGACATGTGAATTATAGTGCAATTCCATCAGTAATATATACAGCCCCAGAAGTTGCTTCAGTAGGCAAAACAGAAGATGAATTAAAGGCTGCGGGCATTACCTATAAAGTCGGTAAATTTCCTTTTACTGCAAATGCAAAAGCAAAAGTAATGAATGATACAGGTGGATTTGTTAAAATTTTATCCGACAATAAAACCGATGAAGTATTGGGTGTTCATATAATTGGTGCAGACGCAGGCAATATGATAGGTGAGCTTACGGTTGCTATGGAATTTGGGGCATCAGCTGAAGATATAGCCAGAACGTGCCATGCTCATCCAACATTAACTGAGTCAATCAAAGAAGCGGCTCTTAATGTAGAAAATCAAGCTATACATATTTAGTCTCTTTCTGCTTTAAAATTCTTATAAGTAAATACAACCAAACAGCTATTCCAATGTGATACAAGTGCCAGCTAGTAGAAGGGTCAAATAGCTCCATTCTTCTTAGTATTAAGTTTATAATGATGAGTGAAAAAAAAATACCCGAGACAATTCTCATCAAGGTTCGCTCTCTTGAAATAAGTATCGAAAAAATAGCACCTATTATTAACCAAGATGCAGCCACCAGGATTATCAAATTCTTTGCCTGAAGAAGTATAAATAGACTAATGATAATTGCGATTAGAAGAACTAGATAAATGATTTTATTATTAAGATGATTACTTCTTTTCATAATTTCAATAACAATTAGGGGAATACCAAACAATAGAGATATTGCAGATAAAAGTTGATGAAAAGATTTTAATTCATTTTGATAATTTATTCCAAATCTTATAGATGCTATTAGTGCTGCACAGCTGATCAAAAATACACCAGTAAAACTATAAAATTGTCTCGCTTTAAAGAATTCAGTTAGAGTGTAAAGACTAACGAGAACAATTAATATTTCAGACAAGGCATAATGCGCTGGCAGCATTAACTATTCTTGATTATATTTAGGTAATCTCTTTTTATATCAGTCGATGTTTTTCTAGTTCCATCATGGGACCAACCTGGAGGACCAAACAAATACATAAATCTTTGTTTTATGGTTATATTCTTTTTAGTAACATCTTTAAATATATTCCAATACTCACCAAAAAGTATTCTTAAGGGATTATATGTGTTCAATGGCTCAACCAACCCGTAATCAGGTAAATCATCTGGATCTTCTTTAACAAATGTACCAAACATTCTATCCCATATAATCAATGTACCTGCATAATTTGAATCTAGATATTTAGGATTTTTACCATGATGAACTCGATGATGAGATGGAGTATTAAATATATACTCGTACCATGAAGGTAATTTTCTAATTGTTTGCGTATGCAGCATGAACTGATAATAGGCATTTATAAATCCACAAAACAATACCATAATTGGATCAAAACCAATTAATACAAGTGGTACCTTTAACATCATTGTTCCGGTAAAATGTTTTGTCCACGGCTGTCTGGCTCCAACATCAAGAGCAAACCTCTCTGAAGAGTGATGTACTCTGTGAAGACCCCAACCCCATCTCCACCTGTGAACAATTCGATGATGTAGATAGAATCTTAGATCATCCAGTACAAAACAAATAATTAATGTTGGTAAAGTGAATGAGAAGGAATTAATTTGATAACCTTTGGCCCAATAGAGAGCTGCAATTGTTATAAATCCAAAAAGACCATTAATTGGAAAGCTAGCAACTCCTAAAAAAATATTTAGGAACCACTCTTTTGTATCATTGAGTGTTTTAAATTTAAAATAGTAGATACCCAGTATCTCAACCGCTGCGATTGCAACAAATACCGGAATTAGAACCATTGCTAAATCAAGCGGCTTGTAATCTAAAAGCATTTCAACTGACATTTTTAAAACTTTCTAACATTCCTTGCATCATTTTGTGTATTAAATTTACGCCCTGAAGCGGTCTTATAAATACCTTAAATTCAGTAATTAATCCATCATTATTCCAGGTAATAAGGTCAATTCCATTGATATCAGTATCATCAATTGTTAGCGAAAACTCTAAGCTTGCAGAGTTTTCACCGATCATTTCCTTTTCATATTTAAAACTTGAGGCATTAAATACTTCTGAAGCAGCAATTAAATATTTCAAAGTTATATCTTTTCCTTTTTGAGGAGTATAGACGACAGGTGAATAGAAAATTGCATCATCGTGTAGGATTTCTGTAAGAGTATTATAATCTCTCAGCTTCACTACATCATGCCATTTTTGAATTGGATTATTCATTCAATATTAATATATAATTTATTTACTTCTTAGCAAGAGGATGGGTCTTTGTATAAGCGTCATATAGCTTTTCTGTTTCAACCTTTGTATATTTTTGAGTAGTTGACAAGCTACTATGCCCCAGTAATTCCTGTATTGTCCTTAGATCCCCACCAGAATCAAGCAGATGGGTGGCGAAGCTGTGCCTGAGCGCATGAGGAGTTGCAGTTTCAGGAAGAGATAAATTGTGTCTAATCTTTTCTAAGACATATTGTATTATTCTTGGGCTAAGGCGATCCAATCTTTTACCAACAAACAAGGGATCATCTTTCATGAAATTTTTAGGACACTCATATATATAATTTTCAATATCATTTTTTACATAGTCCATTAATGGTACCATGCGTTCCTTATTTCCTTTTCCTTTAATTATTAAGTAGTCATTCTCATTTATGTCTTCAAAATTTAAGTTTAGAGCTTCAGAAATTCTTAACCCACATCCATATAAAAGCATTAAAATTGATTTATTTCTCATTCCTACCCATTTTTCTTCATCTGCTTCGTCACTAATAATTTCAATTGGAATGACTTGTTGTTCTGTTGGAATTTGAGAAATTACAGATTTAAACTCATTATAGAAGATTGAGCACTTATCGAACTCACCATCAAAAAACATTTTCACAATTTTATCTGAAATATTTTTTGCATCTTGATAGGTTATAGATTTTACTGCTCTCATATCAATGACTTCAGTAATCATCTCAGAATATTGTCTTTTTAAAATGTCATAACCTTTTTTACCAACGCATACTATTTTAACAGTTTTATTTTGGTCAATGAGATTTTCTATTTTATCTCTTAGAGTTCTTGTAACAATTGAATTAAAACCTCCACACAAACCACGTTCAGATGTAAAAAGTATTAACAGATGAATTTGATCTTTTTCATCTCCTGTTAAAAGATTTCTGTCAGTTGATGAAGGCTTGTAACCCTTTGATATAGACTCGATTAAATCTTTCATACTGTCTGAGTATGGACGACTTGACTCAGCAGATTCCTGAGCTCTACGAAGCTTGGCGGCTGCAACCATTTTCATTGCTTTAGTAATCTTCTCTGTAGACTTTACACTTCCAATTCTTTTCTTCAGATCGTCTAAGTTAGGCATTTTTATTTACTCTATCTATTTTTTTTGAACTCTTCGATGATAGTGCTTAACTTTGAAGCAACGTCATCCTCAAGATTGCCTGAGCTGTTAATAGCTTCAATGATATCTCCATGTGAAGATTTAATGAGTTCAAATAGATCCTTTTCAAAATCTTTAATCAAATTCAGTTCTAAGTCATCGAGGTAACCATTAACACCCGTAAAAATTGAAACAACCTGTTCAGCGATTGTCATGGGCGAGTATTGATTTTGCTTTAAGAGCTCAGTTAATTTAGAGCCTCGATTCAATAATTTTTGAGTTGATGCATCAAGATCTGATCCAAACTGTGCAAATGCAGCCATTTCCCGATATTGAGCAAGCTCTAATTTAATTGAACCAGCCACCTTTTTCATTGCTTTTGTTTGAGCGGCAGAACCAACTCGAGAAACACTTAGTCCCACATTCACTGCAGGACGTATTCCCTGGTTGAATAATTCTGTTTCTAAGAAAATTTGTCCATCAGTTATCGAAATAACATTAGTTGGGATGAAGGCACTCACGTCATTGGCCTGTGTCTCAATTACTGGCAATGCAGTTAGAGAACCTCCGCCACTTTCATCATTTAATTTTGCAGCTCGTTCAAGTAATCTGCTGTGAAGATAGAAAACGTCACCAGGGAATGCTTCACGCCCAGGGGGTCTTCTAAGTAAAAGTGACATTTGACGATAAGCAACTGCTTGCTTTGAAAGATCATCATAAATGATTAGAGCATGCATGCCATTGTCCCTAAAATATTCACCCATAGAACAGCCAGTATATGGTGCAAGGAATTGAAGTGGAGCTGCATCACTTGCGGTTGCTGCTACAACAGTTGTATACTCCATTGCTCCTGCATCCTCCAAAGTTTTTACAGTCTGAGCGATTGAGGATCTTTTTTGCCCGATACCCACATATATACAATACAGTTTTTTTGATTCATCATCTGATGCATTTATTGTTTTCTGATTTATTATGGTATCAATTGCAATAGCAGTTTTTCCTGTTTGCCTATCTCCGATAATTAACTCTCTTTGACCTCTTCCAACAGGTATAAGACTATCAATAGCTTTTAAACCTGTCTGCATTGGTTCTGACACTGATTTTCTTGGAATAATTCCTGGAGCTTTTACTTCAATTCTACTTCTATTTTCAGAATCAATGTTACCTTTTCCATCTATCGGACTTCCTAACGCATCAACTACTCTACCTAATAGTTCCTTACCTACTGGTACATCAACAATTGCATTAGTTCGCTTTACAGTGTCTCCCTCTTTAATATTTGCATCACTTCCAAATAAAACTACACCAACATTATCGTCTTCAAGATTTAAAGCCATTCCCTTAGTTCCATCGTCAAAGAGAACCATTTCACCAGCTTGAACATTATCTAATCCATATATTCTTGCAATTCCATCTCCGATTGATAATACCTGTCCAACTTCACTGATTTCAGAGTCAGAACCAAAGTTTTTAATTTCTTCTTTTAGTATTTTTGATATTTCTGAAGGTTGTATATCCATTTAAGCGACCTCTTTCATTTTTTCTTTTAATAGTTGTAATTGGTTTTTAATACTGCTATCAATCATTTGACTGCCAACTTGAATTTTTAATCCTCCGATTAGTTCTGGCTCGATATTTAATTGTATATTGAAGTCAGCGTTAAATTTATCTTTTAACTTTGAACTGATATCAGCTAACTGAGCATCAGTTAACGCATAAGCAGAAGATACAGTTGCTACCCTTTCACCTTTTAGTGAAGCTAATAAATTCTCAAATGTTCCTACAATTTCTAAGAGATAATTGACACGATTTTTTTTAATAATGACACCAATGAAATTTGATACAAGTTTTGATAGTTCAATTTTTTCTGCAATTGTGTCGAAAAGTTTTATTTTGTTTGATTTACTTATTGAGGGATTCATTATGACAGATAGGACTTCTTGATCTTCTTGTAAAATTTCTTTAATCCTTACTAGTTCATTAGATACTGAATCTAATACTTTGGCCTCTTTGGCCAACTGAAACAACGCGTTAGCATATCGGTCAACAGCTGCTATTTGGTAAGTATTAACTTTAGACATTATCCATTAAATCTTTGAAATTTCAGTCATTGCGTACCATTAACTCTTACTTTTTTCAAGCATTGGAATGTCACATTCACAATTAATTATACAAAGCTGTATGGATCAATATCAACCGATATATTTACATTTGGAAGCGTCTTAGACCTGGACAGCCAAGTCTCAACAATTTTTTGCATATTTCTGGCTTTTTTATCATGTATTAAAAACCTTTGCCGATGACGTCCTTTTAATTTGGAAAGCGGTGCTGGAGCAGGTCCATACACTTCTAATTCTGGGATCTTGGGAGTGGAATTATATAATATACTGCATTGACTTCTGACCCTCTCAATATTATTGCCACTGACAATAATTGCTGCCATTTTTCCAAGAGGTGGGAGCTTATTATCAACTCGATAATTAATTTCATTTTCATAAAATTCATCTCTATTTAATGAGGACAGTGCTTGTATAGTTTCATTATTTGGATAATAAGTTTGTATGAATACCGATCCCTCCAATTCTGCCCTACCTGCTCTACCAGCAACTTGGTAAAGAGCTTGATAAGTTTTTTCCGAGGCTCTTAGGTCTCCTCCTCTAAGAGACATATCGGCATCAATTATGCCAACGCATGTCAAACGTGGAAAATGATATCCCTTAGTAATCAATTGTGTTCCAATAATAATGTCATAATTATTTTCTTTGATTTCTCGAACACGCTCATCAAGTTCAATTTGTGATTTTATATGATCACTCGAAAACAAACATATTTTAGCAACTGGAAATAATTTTGTAATTTCAGTATAAATTTTCTCTATACCGGCTCCATAATCAATAAATTGTTGATCATCGTTATCACATGATGGGCAATTGAGTCCAAATGATTTAACGCTATGTCCACAATGATGACATAGTAGATTTTTATTTTTTATATGTTCTACAAGATAACTTGTACAATTCTTACATGTAAATTTATAACCACAAGATTTGCATATGACTACAGGCGCATAACCTCTTTTATTTATATATAAAAGTGCTTGGCTTTGATTAGATATTGTTTTTTCAATTGCATTCTTGAGTGGATTAGACACCCATTGATCTTTTCGCATGTCGATTATTTTTATTTTATTTTCTACATTACTGAAAAATTTATTTTTTATAGATACTTTGTGATATTTTTTCTTGAACACATTAAATATTGTTTCTAATGACGGTGTTGCACTAGTTAAAATTAATGGGATATTTTCTATAGACGCTTTAACTACTGACATATCTCTCGCATGATAAATTCCTTTCTCCTCTTGCTTGTAAGAAGTGTCATGCTCTTCATCAAGAATTATCATGCCTAATTTCTTATAGGGCAAAAAAAGTGCTGATCTTGCCCCAACAATGATCTTTGATGTTCCATTGATTATATTTTTTAACGTTTTGGTCTTCATGCTTGCGCTTATCTTTGAATGCCAAACATCAGGAGTAAATCCAAACCTTTCTTCAATTCTTTTAACAAAATCACTTGTTAAAGAAACTTCTGGAAACATAATTAATACTTGTTCTTTTTCAGTTAAATAATTTTTTAAAGTGCTGAAATAAACTTCAGTTTTTCCCGATCCTGGGACACCATCTAATAGGATTGTGTTGTAATCTCGTCTAGATGATATTTTTAAAATTTTTTCACTTGCCTTTTTCTGCTCAATATTAAGTTCAATTATTTTTTCTTGGGTAGCCATATTTTCACTCGGTGTATCAATCTTCTTTTCATCAAAGTAAGTTTTTGAATGAGATAATATCATTTTCAGAACTAGGCCTCTTTGTATTGCATTATAACTACTTACCCATTCCAAAAATTTAAGCATTTTTGAAGTAAGCTGGTGTGCATCAGATACCTTCTCGATCTCTTTTATTTTAATTTTATTTGGCTCATAATTTTCTAAAACAGCAGTAATTACTCCTACTTTAAGACTCGAACGTAAAGAAGCTTGAACAATCGAGCCTATCTTAGGCTTACTCTTACTTATTAGTTTATAAGTAAAGTCTTCGCTAATATTGTGCGCAAATAAAACATTTACGTAAAAAAGATCTTTTGACATACATTTGGTCTGATTCTTTATTTGTGCTATAAATATATCAGTCAAAAATATTAAATGTTATGGAATTCTTTTTAGATACTGCTGATGTTAAGTTAATTAAAGAGCTAAACAAAACAGGTTTGATTAATGGAATTACGACAAACCCGTCGCTAGTTGCTAAGTCTGGACAGAATTTTTTAGAAATCCTGAAAGAAATTACTAAAATTATAAAAGGACCAATAAGTGCAGAAGTTACAGCGCTTGATACAAAGGGTATGATCGCAGAAGCAAATAAGCTCAAAAAAATATCGAAAAATATTGTTATCAAGTTACCTCTGACAGAAAATGGATTAAAAGCATGCAAGTCTCTTTCAAAAAGAAAAATTAAAACTAATGTCACACTATGTTTTTCAGCAGCTCAAGCACTATTAGCCGCAAAATGTGGAGCCACCTATATATCCCCTTTTGTAGGGCGGCTTGATGATATTGGTGAAAACGGTATGGAATTAATTCAACAAATAAAATCTATTTATTCAAATTACAAAAATTTAAATACTAAAATATTAGTAGCATCCGTAAGAAATGCTGATCATGTCATAAAGTCAGCTATCATAGGAGCTGATGTCGTAACTTTACCTCCTGACACACTCATGGAACTTTACAACCATCCTCTTACAAAAAAAGGTTTAGATGCTTTCCTTAGTGATTGGAAAAAGACGAAACAATCAATCGTTTAAATAAGTGAATAAACATATTGAAGATGCATTTACTAACTGGCTAGGAAATTTAAAAGAAGTAAGAAATCTTAGTGACAATACACTGATAAGTTACAAACATGATGTTAAAAGTTTTATAGAGTTCATTAGTACTCATACGGGTTCAGAAGTTTCAATAAAATACCTCAATGATATGAAAATTTCTGATTTTAGAAGTTTTCTCTCTTACCTGAGAAATAAAGATATAAGCTCCACATCCATAGCAAGAATAATATCGTCTTTAAAATCTTTCTTTAATTATCTGCTTAATACAAATTTAATTGAAAGCACTGTTGTTCAGTCTTTAAGAACACCTAAGCAAAAAAAATCTTTACCAAGACCCATTTCAT
>CABYSM010000023.1 GCA_902521655.1 uncultured Pelagibacteraceae bacterium | reverse complement strand
CCCATTTCTGTGCCACCTACATCTGGTTGCCCAAACATAGGTCCTCCTTCTTCCGAAGTTACAGAGGCAATTTGCCGAGTTCCTTCAGCATAGTTCTCTCAAGCGCCTTGGTATCTTCTACCTATCCACCTGTGTCGGTTTCGGGTACGGTCCACGATGAGGCTATTTCCTGGAACAACTTCACTGCCCATCCAATCCATATAAGGATAGACAATTTACGTCATCCGTCACATCTCATCTGGTCAAGGAATATTAACCTTGTTCCCATCGACTACGACTTTCGTCCTCGCCTTAGGAGCCGACTCAACCTGCGCGGATTAGCCTTGCGCAGGAACCCTTGGATTTTCGGCGACAGAGTTTCTCACTCTGTTTGTCGCTACTCATGTCAGCATTCTCACTTCCGATATCTCCAGGAGCTCTCACGAGTCTCCCTTCAACAACGTACGGAACGCTCCGCTACCACACAATAAATTGTGTCCAAAGCTTCGGTGTATTGTTTAGCCCCGTTACATCTTCGGCGCCGGACAACTTATTTAGACCAGTGAGCTGTTACGCTTTCTTTAAAGGATGGCTGCTTCTAAGCCAACCTCCTGGCTGTTTTGGTCGTCCGACATCCTTTCCCACTTAACAATAACTTGGGGACCTTAGCTGTTGGTCTGGACTGTTTTCCTTTCGACTACGGACCTTAGCACCCGTAGTCTGTCTGCCATACATTACTCATCGGTATTTGGAGTTTGGTTGGACTTAGTAAGGATCTCTCCCCCCTTGCCCATCCAGTGCTCTACCCCCGATGGTATTCATATGACGCACTACCTAAATAGTTTTCGCGGAGAACCAGCTATATCCGAGTTTGATTGGCCTTTCACCCCTAACCACAAGTCATCCAAAGACTTTTCAACGTCAACTGGTTCGGTCCTCCAATAAGTGTTACCTTATCTTCAACCTGCTCATGGCTAGATCACTCGGTTTCGGGTTTAATCCGAAGTACTGTCGCCCTATTAAGACTCGCTTTCGCTACGCCTACACCTTACGGCTTAAGCTTGCACTTCAAACTAACTCGCTGACCCATTATACAAAAGGTACGCGGTCACCCTTACGGGCTTCCACAGCTTGTAAGCATTCAATTTCAGGATCTATTTCACTCCCCTCGTCGGGGTTCTTTTCACCTTTCCCTCACGGTACTAGTTCACTATCGGTCACACAAGAGTACTTAGGCTTGGAGGGTGGTCCCCCCATATTCAGACAAGATTTCACGTGTCCCGTCTTACTCGAGAACATTAACTGCCATTACCCATACGAGACTATCACTCTCTATGGTTTACCTTTCCAGGTAATTCTGGTTGTACAATTAATGCTACTGGCCTAGTCCGCTTTCGCTCGCCACTACTTACGGAGTATCGGTTGATATCCTTTCCTCCAGTTACTTAGATGTTTCAGTTCACTGGGTTCGCTTTACTAACCTATGTATTCAGTTAGCAATAACTCAAAAGAGTTGGGTTTCCCCATTCGGAAATCTTCGGATCAAAGTGTGTTCGTCACTCCCCGAAGCTTATCGCAACGTACTACGTCCTTCATCGCCTTTGTGTGCCAAGGCATCCATCAAATGCTCTTAAACGCTTGATTATTCTATGTACAAAAAACAAACTTATATGTCTTTTGCAATACTTTTTGATATTTTGAATTCTCAATAAAAATTTTATTAATTTAGTATTGATGTCACTTCACGATGTAAATGGAAAAGCTTAAAACTTTGGTGGAGCTGACCGGGATCGAACCGGTGACCCCCTGCTTGCAAAGCAGGTGCTCTCCCAGCTGAGCTACAGCCCCTAGAGAAACCACGTCATGGTGGGCCTGGGTAGACTCGAACTACCGACCTCACCCTTATCAGGGGTGCGCTCTAACCAGACTGAGCTACAAGCCCAAACGTAGGCTTTATAGTTTTAAACAATGAAAGAGAAACGAGGACGGTAAGCCACATATAATTACTAAGTTAAAAATTTCTTAAGTTCAAAAGAACTCAAAAAATGACTCTTAGAAAGGAGGTGATCCAACCGCAGGTTCCCCTACGGTTACCTTGTTACGACTTCACCCCAGTCGCTAATCTTACCGTGGTTGGCTGCCTCCTTACGGTTAGCGAACCAGCTTCAGGTAAAACCAACTCCCATGGTGTGACGGGCGGTGTGTACAAGACCCGGGAACGTATTCACCGTAGCGCGCTGATCTACGATTACTAGCGATTCCAACTTCATGCACTCGAGTTGCAGAGTGCAATCCGAACTGAGGTAACTTTTAGGGATTTGCTCCAAATTGCTCCTTCGCTGCCTTTTGTAGTTACCATTGTATCACGTGTGTAGCCCGGCCCGTAAGGGCCATGAGGACTTGACGTCATCCCCACCTTCCTCCGGCTTATCACCGGCAGTTCCTTCAAAGTTCCCACCATAACGTGCTGGCAATTGAAGGTAAGGGTTGCGCTCGTTGCGGGACTTAACCCAACATCTCACGACACGAGCTGACGACAGCCATGCAGCACCTGTATCCAATCCACCCGAAGTGAAAGACTTAATCTCTTAAGTCCGCGATTGGTATGTCAAGGGCCGGTAAGGTTCTTCGCGTATCTTCGAATTAAACCACATGATCCACCGCTTGTGCGGGTCCCCGTCAATTCATTTGAGTTTTAGCCTTGCGGCCGTACTTCCCAGGCGGAGTGCTTAACGCGTTAACTGCGATACTGGAAATTTAAATTCCCAACATCTAGCACTCATCGTTTACTGCATGGACTACCAGGGTATCTAATCCTGTTCGCTACCCATGCTTTCGAACCTCAGCGTCAGTATTGGCCCAGAGAGTCGCCTTCGCCACTGGTGTTCCTCCTAATATCTACGAATTTCACCTCTACACTAGGAATTCCACTCTCCTCTACCAAACTCAAGAAATGTAGTTTTGAAGGCAGTTCCAGAGTTAAGCTCTGGGATTTCACCTCCAACTTACAAATCCGCCTACGCTCGCTTTACGCCCAGTAATTCCGAATAACGCTAGATCCCTCCGTATTACCGCGGCTGCTGGCACGGAGTTAGCCGGATCTTCTTCTTCAGGTACCGTCATTATCTTCCCTGACGAAAGAGTTTTACAACCCGAAGGCCTTCATCACTCACGCGGCATCGCTGGATCAGGGTTGCCCCCATTGTCCAATATTCCCCACTGCTGCCTCCCGTAGGAGTCTGGGCCGTGTCTCAGTCCCAGTGTGGCTGATCATCCTCTCAGACCAGCTATAGATCGTAGTCTTGGTGAGCCATTACCTCACCAACAAACTAATCTAACGCGGGCCCATCCAATAGCGCATAAAGCTTTTCCCCGAAGGGTGTATAAAGTATTAGCTTAAGTTTCCTCAAGTTATTCTCTACTACTGGGCAGGTTCCCACGCGTTACTCACCCGTCTGCCACTAGATCCGAAGATCCCGTTCGACTTGCATGTGTTAAGCGTGCCGCCAGCGTTCATTCTGAGCCATGATCAAACTCTCAAGTTTAAACACGACGCACACAAACTTATTGGCGGAGTTACATAATCTAAATTATGTAATCCAAATAAAACGTGTACGATTATTCTGTACTGCGGAATTACCGCCCACGTTTCTCTTTCAATTTACTTTTCCAATAGCATAATCGCGCAGGCAGGTGTTACTTTTCCATTAGAAAAATAAAAAATGCCAAATTGATTATATTAAGACTAAAATAGTCATATGCCGCAGGTTCAGAGCATCACCGAACAAGGGTGAACGTTTTTTATTGTATTGAGCCAAAAAGTCAAGCATCAAACATAAAAATACCCAGAAAATAAGCACTTTTCAGTCTTATAGAATAACCAATAATATCAATGGGATAGAACGCATAAAATCATTTAGTCTCGTAAGATTAATATTAGTGATGTCATAAAATATAAATCCTTTATATGAAATGATAAAAATGCCTCTATTAAATAAAAAAATCTTGGTTTTTATAGCCGGACTGATTCTTATCGGCGCGGTCGCTTATTATTTGGCAGCAATTTTTAAAGACAATAATGATGTTCAAAAACCAGAAGAAGCAATTCAAATCCAGAACAATAGTACTGAAAAAAAAGATAGTTTAGACTTATTCTATTCATTTCTCGAGTACTATGAACTTGAAGAAGGCGATACCTTTATAAGTACTCTCAAAAAAACTAACCTTAATGATAAAGAAATTGATCAATTAATTATAGCTGCAGAAGATTCAATGGAGACGAACAAACTAAAGATTGGAACGCGCATAGAGATAATTTCTGAACTTATAAAAGAAAAAAGAATTGTTAAAGAAGTTGTAATTTACCCTGATAGTGAGAAAAAAATATCAGTCTTAAAAATAGACGATAAATTTACAGTTCGCAAAGACGTAAAGACACTTTACTCAGAACTCGTATTCCATCAAGTTGAAATAGATAAAAGTATCTATTTATCACTTAAAAATATTAACGTACCAGACAATATAATCATGTCATTTGTGCAACTTTTTAGTTTTGATATTGATTTTCAAAGAGACATTAGGAACAAAAATAAAATAAATATTCTATATGAACAATTTAAAGATAAGAATGACGAGTTAATCAAAACAGGTTCCATTTTTTTTGCAGAAATTATTTTAACGAAAGATAGTTACGAACTTTATAAATTCGAAACTAATAATTATATTGAATATTTTAACAGTGACGGCAAAAGTGCCACAAAAGCCCTGATGAAAACTCCAATAAATGGTGCAAGATTATCATCAGCTTACGGTATGAGAAAGCACCCTATCCTGGGATATAATAAAAAGCACATGGGCGTTGACTTTGCTGCCCCCACAGGTACTCCAATCATGGCTGCTGGAACAGGACATATTGAATACGTTGGTACCAATGGAGGTGCTGGAAAACATATTCGGATCAGACACTTGAATGGCTATAAAACAAGTTATTCTCATCTGAATAGTTATGCTTCTGGCATGCAAAAGAATGTTCGAGTCAAACAAGGGCAAACTATAGGTTATGTAGGAAGTACTGGATTATCAACAGGTCCACATCTTCATTACGAAGTTATATTTAACGGCGAAAAAATTAATCCCATGAAGATGAAACTTCCATCAGGTAAGAAATTAAAAGGGACGGGTTTAAATAATTTTCTTGCAGAAAAAGACAGGATAAATAATGAGATATCAAAAATTAAGAATTAGCTTCTTCTATTGCTTTAGCAGGATCTAAGGTTTCAACAGGCACAGTTTTCTCATCCGCAGACTCGGTTTTAATAGTTTTTGTTTCTCCATTACTATTATTTCTATCTTGTCGATCATTTATTAAACGGCTGTAGTGCTCAGCATGCTGTAAATAATTTTCTGCTCCTATATGGTCTCCCGAAGCAGCTGCATCTTTTGCCAGAACTTTATATTTTTCAAGTACTGTTGATAGATTACCTCTAACACGAGTAGAGCTATTGCCATTAACAAAACTATCACCTGAATGTCTATTGTTTGACCTTTTAAAAGGTCTCGTTCTTCTATTTTTCACTTTGAAATTTTATTTCCTAAATATATTTGGAAAGGTTTAATTCTTTTTTCTATAAGAATGTTTGTAAACTAGTGTTTACTATAAAAATAATCAAGTTTTTATTTAACTTCTTTCAGCAATAATACACCTAGGAATGTTTGAAATATCTTTTTTTATTGAAACAACATTAAAGTTGTTATTTTTCAATATCTTAACTACTCCATCTGGCTGATTTATTCCTACTTCTAAGAATAGAAACTGTTTTCTCTTCAGGTGTTTAGATAAATTTTCAATTACCTTTCTGTAAAAATAAAGTCCTTTTTCATCTGCAAATAAAGCCTTTGATGGTTCATAATTCCTTACTTCTTTCATTATATCTTTTTTTTCTTCGAATGGGATGTATGGTGGGTTACTGATAATAATATCGAATGAACTGGTATCATAGTTAGAAAAATCTCTTTCTAAAAATTTTAGCCTATCTTTATTTAATAAAAATTCCTTATTTTTTTCTGAAACTTTGATAGCTTCTTTATCAATTTCTACACCTATTCCTGAGCTTAACAAATACTCATTTAGTAGAGATATGATCAAGCAGCCAGACCCCGATCCAAGGTCTAAAAAATTATAAGTTTTTGTTAAATCTGGAAAATATTCAATGACTGATTCAATTAATAATTCACTATCTGATCTTGGAATAAGAACAGACTGATCGACATAAAAATCATTTTTCCAAAATGATTTTATATTCATTAAATAAGCAATTGGTTCTGAATTTTTTCTTCTATTAATTAGTTGTTCAAAGTTTTTTAAATCTTTATCACCTATTTTTTTGCTATGAGTTAAATTTATCTTTTCGTTACTGAAGCCAAGTACATGAGATAAAAGTAACTTTTTCTCAAAGACTGAGATAGAATTCCCATCTGAATATAGAATTTCACCAATTGTTGTCATTTTAATTGCTCTGATCAGCTATAATTAAATTTGAGATAACTTCCTCAAGTCCTGATGCATTCAAAATTTGCTCAAGTTTATACAATGTTAAATTAATTCTGTGATCTGTAACTCTTCCTTGTGGAAAGTTGTAAGTCCTAATTCTTTCTGATCTGTCGCCTGAACCAATCTGAGATTTTCTTTTATCAGAAATATCATCTTCTTGCTTTTTTCTCTCATGATCATAAAGTCTCGTTTTTAAGACAAGCATAGCTTTTGCTTTATTTTTGTGTTGTGATTTTTCATCCTGTTGTTGTACAACAATTCCTGATGGCATATGAGTAATTCTGACTGCGCTATCAGTAGTATTTACATGTTGCCCCCCAGCACCACTTGAGCGAAATACGTCAACTCTTATATCTTTTTCGTTAATTTGAATGTCAACATCCTCAGCTTCAGGTAACACTACAACACTGGCTGCAGATGTATGAACTCTTCCTTGAGACTCAGTTTCAGGAACTCTTTGAACCCTATGAACACCTGATTCAAACTTTAGTTTTGAATAGACACTCTGCCCTGATATTTTGGCTATAACCTCTTTCATGCCTCCTTTTTCAGAATCAGAAATAGACAGATATTCAACTTTCCAATTTTGATCCTCTGCATATCGCTGGTACATGCGCAATAATTCATTTGCAAATAACGCTGCTTCATCACCACCTGTTCCCGCTCTAATTTCGAGAATGACATCTTTTTGGTCTAATGGATCTTTCGGTATCAATAGCTGCTTTAAGGATTCTTCAGAAGATTGCAGATTTATTTTTAAGTTGCTAATCTCAGATTTTGCAATTTCTATTAGGTCACTATCATTTCCATCTAAAACTATGTTCAAATCTTCATGTTCTTTGAGAAGAGATAAATAAATATTTATTTGTTCAGCTAAAGGCTTAATTTCTGAATATTCCTTTGAAATAGAAACATATTTTTCTTTATCATTGACTGCTGTGGTTAACTCTTGTTCTAAAGAATTAAATTTATTTAATATTTTATCTAATTCGTCTCGCTTAATCATTTATTGTTCTAACTTTTTGCTCTACGAGCTCAACTACATGATCAACAATTTCAGGATTGGTAATTTTATGATCTGCTACACCTGACAAATAAATCATATTATTACCCTTTCCTCCTCCAGTAAGTCCGATATCACTTTTGAGTGCTTCTCCGGGACCATTAACAACACATCCAATGATTGAAAGTGTGAGAGGTGTTTTTATATGAGCAAGTCTTTGTTCTAATTTTTTAACTGTTTCAATTACTGGAAAAGCCTGTCTAGCACAAGAAGGGCAAGAGATAATTTTAATTCCTCTTGAACCTAAATCTAAGCTTTTTAATATTTCATAACCAACTTTAATTTCTTCTACTGGATCGGCGGTAAGTGATACTCTTATAGTATCTCCTATGCCCTTTGATAAAAGAGTACCAATGCTTATTGAGGATTTAATTGACCCGGATAAGTATGTACCTGCCTCTGTAAGACCAACATGAAATGGATAATCACATAATTGAGCAAGCTTTTCATATGACTCAATTGTTATAAATACATCTGATGCTTTAACACTAATCTTGAAGTTTTCAAAATTATTATCTTCCAATAACTTTATATTTTCTAACGCACTTTCAACCAACGCATCAGAACATGGCTCTTTGTATTTTATTAATATTTTTTCATCTATTGATCCTGCATTAACTCCTACTCTCATGCTAATATTGTTTTGCTTTGCAGCCTCAATTACTTCGATGATTTTTTCTTTCCCAATGTTTCCGGGATTAACTCTTAAACAGGCTGCACCAGCTTCTGCCGCTTCAATGGCACGTTTATAATGAAAGTGTATATCGGCAACAATTGGAACACTTGATTGATTTACTACCTCTTTGAGAGATTCTGTAGACACTTTATCCGGACATGAAACCCTCACAATATCAGCGCCCTCTTCAACTAACGAATTTATTTGAGAGACTGTAGCATCAATATCTGTAGTTAAAGTATTGGTCATTGACTGAACAGTGATTTTTGCATCGCCACCAACTTTTACATTGCCAACATTAATCATTTTAGTCTTACGTCGTACTATAGTATGTTTAAATTCTTCACTCACGATGAAACCTTATTAATAACTTTAAATTATATTATATTTTATCTAGATTAAATACACTGTGTAGCGCATTTACAGCTGCCTCTGTTTTATTTCTATCAATTAGGACGCTAATTTTAATTTCAGAAGTAGATATAACCTCGATATTAATATTATTATTAGAAAGGCAATCAAACATTTTTGCTGCTATTCCTGGCTGATTTCTCATACCTGAACCAATTATTGAAACTTTTGATAAGTTTTGCTCATCCAATACTTTTGAAAAAACTATTCTTTTTTTAAGTTCCTCAAGTACGCCAAGTGACTTCTTTAAATCAGTCATCGGGACTGTAAAGGTTATATTAGTCATTTTTCTCTCAATAAAATTATTTTGAACAATCATATCTACATTTACTGATGAACTAGCTAATTCTTTGAATATTTCTGCTGCAACTCCAGGCTTATCCTCAACATCAATAATAGTTATTTTTGCCTCATCTTTAGAATAAGCAACGCCTGTAACTGCACGAGTTTCATTCGATACATCATTTGAAATTTGTGTACCTTCGTCAGAAGGATTAAATGTTGATCTTACATTAACATTCACATCATGATTCATTGCGGATTCTACAGATGTAGTCTGAAGGACTTTAGCGCCTTGAGAGGCCATTTCGATCATCTCTTCATAAGAAATTTTATCAAGTCTTCTTACTTTATCTGTCATTTTAGGATCAGAAGTGTAAACACCATCTACATCAGTATAGATATCACACCTTTCCGCAGCAACTGCCGCAGCTAAAAAGACGGCTGTATTGTCTGATCCACCTCGGCCAATAGTTGTTATTCTTTCTTCTGAAGATATTCCTTGAAAACCTGCAACCACTGCAACTTTTTTCTCTTTGAAATCGTTGACAATGCCATCTGGGACTATTTTATCAATAAAGGCATTTCGATGTTGGCCTCTTGTAATAATGGGTATTTGCCATCCTAACCAGGATCTTGCTGGTACGTTTAGTTTCTTGAGAGCCAATGACATAAGGCCAGCTGTAATTTGCTCACCGGATGAAACAACCAGGTCATATTCACTATCATCATTAAAGTCGATACTATTTACATGGTCGATTAAACTGTTTGTAGTTCCAGACATCGCTGATACGACTACGACAATGTTATTTTTTTTATCATATTCAGATTTAACAATTTTTGCTGCAGACTCTATTAATTTTGTTGTAGCAACAGAGGTACCGCCAAATTTTAAAACAAGTGTGGACATTTTCTATATCGTAACTAAATAGTTTATCGTGATATTTTAAAGAATTAAAAATAAGAAGTACTGTATAACCTCAGTTAAATCAAGTACTACTTAAGACATTGTATTATGGATATAAATTCAATTGATAAGACTGAAATTGAGAAATTCAGAAGTCTCTCAAAAGAGTGGTGGAAGCACGATGGTAAATTCAAAACTTTACACAAATTTAACCCTGTTCGTCTCTCTTATATAATTCAAACTATAAAAGATCATTTTTCAATAAATTCGGAAATAGATAAACCACTTAAAGATTTATCAATTTTGGATATAGGCTGCGGTGGTGGATTAATGTGCGAACCACTAGCCAGACTAGGTGCCAAGGTAACTGGAATTGATGCATTAGAAAAAAACTGTCTTACAGCAAAAATTCATGCTGAAGAGAGTGGATTAGACATTAACTATATTATGAGTACTGTTGAAGAGCTACCCAAAAAAAATCAATATGATGTAATATTAAATTTAGAAGTTATTGAACATGTCAATAATCCGAAAGAATTTATTAATCAAAGTTGCAATCTGGTAAACAATAATGGATTAATGTTTATTGCAACAATTAATAAAACATTGTTTTCTCTGGTGTTCGCTAAATTTACAGCTGAATATATATTAGGATTTCTTCCGAAGGGCACTCATAATTGGAATAAGTTCTTAACACCCGAAGAAATTTATTCTTTCCTTATTCAAAACAAATTTGATGTTATTGGAAGTGCGGGAGTTAATTATAACCCTTTAGGCGATACATGGTACAAGTCTCAAAATATGAACGCTAATTATATGGTAGCTGGTAAAAAAATTTAATTCTCTTCTTCAACCCAAGGTATCGATGCGACTTCAATACCCTCATCATTTAGCTCTACAACATCTTCTTTAGTAGCCTTGCCGTAAATAGGTTTTTTGTCTTTCTTACCATAGTGTATTTTCCTTGCTTCATAAGCAAAATTATCACCTACATAATCGCAATTTTTTTCAATGAATTTTTTTACATCCTTAATTTTATTTTTTAATTCTCGCAGAACCTTTTCTGATGACTTATCCTTACCCTTATTGACAGATACATTCGGCTTAGAAAGTGTTTTTTCTATATTAGAGGAATTACAAATTACACACTCAACTAATTTTTGTTTAATCTGAGTGTCGCAGGATTTTGAATTAGAAAACCACCCTTCAAATTCAGAAGAACAATCTTTGCACATTAAATTAAATACGATCATGCATAATATATTGTTACGAAATAGTCCTTTTCAATAGTTTTGATTGGTAACTTGGCATATTTTTTCTAATATTATCAACTTCATCCATATTAATTTTACAGGTAATTATTCCAGTTCCACTCATTTTTTCTTTTAAGATTTTGCCATATGGCGAGACTATGAGGCTATGACCATATGTTTTTCTTTTAGGAGTATTTTGACCACATTGAGCAGGTGCGAATACGTAACATCCGCTTTCAATAGCTCGTGCTTTTAATAATGTGTGCCAGTGAGCTTTTCCAGTAATGACTGTGAATGCGGAAGGAATTGAAATTATTTTAGCGCCTCCAGCAACTTGACTTCTATACAATTCTGGAAACCTCATATCATAGCAAATTGAGAGCCCCACTTTGCCCCACGGTGTCTGACCTATCTTTACTTTTTTCCCAGCAGTAAAAATAGAAGACTCCTTATAAAATTCTTTAGAGGAGATGATGGCATCGAACATATGAATCTTGTCATATTTTGAAATTATTACACCTTTATTGCTGATTAAGTAAGATCGATTGAAAAGACTTTCATTTTTATCTTTCACAATGATAGATCCTAAAACAACCCAAACAGAATTGTTCTTTGCAAATTCTTTTATTTGGTTCAAACATGGATCATTTTTTTCAGGGTAAGTTTCTTTCAGTAAATGTTTTTGATTTAAAGAAACAATATTAGTGATTTCGGGTGTTAAAATTAAATTTGCATCAAGCTTTACAGCTCTTGTTAAATATTTGAGTGTTTGATCTAGATTTTTTTTTACTGATTGACCTGAATTTAATTGGACACAGGCTACTTTGAATCTTTTACCCATCTAAAATACTGTCAAGCTTACCACTTACGTCAAGTTTTTTTAATTCTTCAAATCCACCGATATGCAGATTTTTAAAAAAAATTTGCGGAACAGTTCTTTTTCCATTAGCTCTCTCTAACATAATGTCTCTTTGGGAGGGGTCGTCTTGAATGTTAATTTCCTGATACTTTATTTGTTTTTGATCAAGGAGTTTTTTAGCTAAGTCACAATATCCACAATTGTACGATGAATAAATAATTATTTGGTCACTCATAAAAATTAGATCCTATCATCAAAATAATTTATGATTTCAGAAATATTTTCTAATACTTTATCATTTTCAACATAAGTTTCACCTAATCTAACAACTATCATATCCTTAGATGGGATGATCAATATGTACTGCCCCCCAAACCCAGCGGCATAATAAGTATCCTTTGGAAGTCCCCGTGTAAATGCTGGATAAGGCATCCAAAATTGATTACTATACAACTGGTAGGAGTTTTTAGCTGGAGTTCTTGTGTCATCAATCCATTCTTTTGACACAATTCTCTCGCCATCCCATACTCCATCTCTTAAATATAAATATCCAAATCTCGCATAATCTCGTGCGTTTGCAAATATGGAGCTACCACCAATGAAAGTTCCAGAGTTATCAAATTCGAAGACAGAATTTTTTATACCTATTTTTTCAACAAGATTACCTTTGATGAAATCCAAATAGTCGATTCCTTGAACTTCAAGCCTTGTCTTTATTATTTGGCTAAGAATATTAGTTTCTCCCGTCGAGTAGCTATATTTCATACCCGGTAGAGGAGTTTTTAGTTTCATGGAAGATGCAAATCCAGCTTGATCAAATCGTCCCTGCCCAAATAACATTTCTAATGTATCTGACCTTCCACCTAAATCATACTCCTCAACATAGTCCAGCCCTGACTGCATATTAAGCATATGTCCTATAGAAATATGTTTTCTATTGTCATCCCAGCTTGGTAGGAGATTTGTTTCATCTTTTGATAAAATGATTCCCCTATCAATCATCATTCCAGTCAATAAACCAATATAGCTTTTTGCCATTGAATAGGAGACAAGCTTAGTATCTTTTGTAATAGGAGAATTGTACTTCTCATAAACAATACTTCCATCTTGAATAATTAAAAGCGCATTCGTTCGCCCCAATTCATCATAAGAATTATCAGAAAAAGTATAATTAATAATTGCACTAAACCCCTCGTCGTCAATTTCTTTTAAATTTTCTGGCCATGTATTTGTTGGCCATTCGACTGCATCATTTTGTGGTAACTGATTAATAATAGCTAATGATGGATTGACCCAAATAAAAATAAAGGATAAATACGTAATAAATTTAATAATTTTATGCATAAGATATCACGGAATATTTATAACACATTAATAATATTTACATCATTTTTTTTTATAAATATTAGTACAGCCAAGTCTGATGAAACTCTCATTGGTTTAAATGCTTCAGCAAAACACTATTGTGTTTGTTTCTTTATATCAGAGATGAAAAGTGATTATTGCGATGAAGCATATGATCGTGTTATAACTGCATCAGTTTCAGACGATGAATTGTACAGCCAAATTAAACTATTGGGTTACAATAAAGATGAGGTGGGGAAAGAAATTTCAATTGAATATGGAGAGTATAATATAGTTTCTGTTTTCACTGAGGACACTGGTTGTTATTTTAAAAAATAATTAATAACTTTGGTATTCGCAGGCAATAATTTTATTTTTTTTATTTCTTTAACTGAAACCCATCTTAATGTTTCATTATCTTTATTTTCAATTTGACCTGACCAGTGTTTAACCTCAAATGTATACATCATTAACAAGAAAGCTCGATACTGATGCCTAGTAAAAATATAATTCTTTAACTTATTTTTAGCGATATCAATTCCTAATTCCTCCTTCAATTCTCTTATTAAGGCTTCAAAATAATCTTCGAAATTAGATAATTTTCCTCCAGGAAACTCCCAACAATTTCTGAAGGTTTTTTTATTTTTTCGACTCATGATTAGAATTTGGTCTTTTTTATTTCTAATTACTGCTGAAGAGCAAAAAACCAGATTCATGACTTATATGAAGCATTTATATCTATATATTTGTGCGACAAATCACATGTTAAGATATCAGCGTGTGAATTCCCTATAGCGAGATCAATTTGTATTTTAACCTCTTTTTGTCCTAAGTACTTCTTAATATCAGAATTATTTATTTTAGTATTAGCCTTTCCATTCATTGCTACTAAGTAGTCACCAAAGTAAATCTTTAATTTGCTTTGATTGATTTTTTCATATGTTTTGCCAATTGCCATGATTATTCTCCCCCAATTAGCATCTTTTCCATAAATCGCAGTTTTAAAAAGATTTGAATTTGCGATAGATCTTGCAATTTTCTCAGCCTGCAAAATATTCT
>CABYSM010000022.1 GCA_902521655.1 uncultured Pelagibacteraceae bacterium | reverse complement strand
GATAATATTAAAAATAATAAAGAGCAAATAATAATAAGTAAGGAGTTAGTAACTTTAAAGAAAGATGTAAAAGATATTCCATTACTTGCAGATCTAAAAAATAATAATTTAGCAATAGAGAAATTAGTCCCGTTTCTAGAGGATCTTGAATTGAAAAAATTAGCGGATCGTATTAGAAAAAAAAATCCAGAAGCAAAATTCGAAACTGTAAGCATCAAAAAATCGAAATTCGAAAAAAAAGAAAAAGACAATGTTTATATTGATAAGGAAATTTCAACTAAAAATGTAAGCACTAAATATATACTTATCGATAACGTAAAAAATCTCGAGGAATTAAAATCATATATATACGATACTGGTCATTTTGTTTATGACGTAGAAACTGATTCTTTAAATATATTAGAAGCTAATCTTATCGGTATATCGATTTGTTATGGCCTTGAGACTTCTTACTACATTCCACTTCAACACACGGATGAGCTTAATCAAATAATAACAAAGCAAATTAAAATAGAAGAGTTCTCTAAAATATTTAAGCCGATAATGGAAGACTCATCAATTATCAAAATTGGACATAATATAAAATATGATAATGCCATATTAAAAAAATATGACATCAACGTTACTGGCTACGATGATACAATGTTAATGTCATTTATTTCTGATGCAGGGATCAATCGTCATGGAATGGATGATCTTGCAAAGATACATCTCAATAAAGAAACTATAAAATACAAAGAAGTTGTGGGAAGTGGAAAATCTCAGATCACATTTAATCAGGTTGATTTAAAGAGCGCATTAAAATATGCAGCAGAGGATGCTGATATTACATATAAACTTTATTTATTATTTAAAAAAAGAATAAACCATGAAAAAAATAATTATATCTATTCCAATATTGAGAAGCCCTTAATTGATTGTATTCAAACTATGGAATTCAATGGTATAAAAGTTGATAAAGAATACTTAAAAAAGCTATCAACAGATTTTTCAAAAAGAATTTTGAAATTAGAAAGTAAGATATACAAGGATACTGGCACAGAGTTTAATATTGCATCACCAAAACAGCTGTCAGAGGTATTATTTGATAAACTTAAACTTATACCTCCAAAAAAAACAAGAACAGGAGAAAAATCTACAGGAATAGATGTTCTTGAAGATCTTGCCTACGGTGGCAACAAAGTTGCTGAAACCATTATTGAATGGAGACAGCTATCAAAGTTAAAGAATACTTATACAGATGCCTTACAAGCTCATATTATTAAATCTACAGGAAGAATACATACCTCATATGCAATGGCTTCTACTAGCACAGGGAGACTTGCGTCTTCAGATCCAAACTTGCAAAATATTCCAATCAGAACAGATGAAGGTAGATCAATTCGTAAAGCATTTATTCCTGATAAAGACCAAACAATTTTTGCTGCAGACTACAGCCAAATAGAATTAAGAGTATTGGCTCATATGGCTGACGTATCTCAATTAAAAGATGCTTTCAATAATAATGAGGACATACATCAATTAACTGCGTCAGAGATCTTTAATGTCAAACACAAAGATGTCACTAAAGATTTACGTCGTAAAGCGAAAGCCGTTAATTTTGGAATAATTTACGGCATTTCCGCATTTGGACTGGCAAAACAGTTATCAATATCAAACTACGAAGCAAGTGATTTTATTAAAGAATATTTTAAAAAGTTTACAGGAATAAAAGAATATATGGAAAATACAAAAGAGCTATGTAGAAAAAATGGTTATGTTGAAACACTTTGTGGGCGAAAGTGTTTTTTTCCACGAATAAAAGATAAAAATTTTGCTTTAAGATCATTTCAAGAAAGAGCGGCTATAAACGCCCCAATTCAGGGGACTGCAGCAGATATAATAAAGTTAGCTATGATAAAGATAAATGATAAAATAAAATCTACTAATGAATGCAAGATGCTGCTCCAAGTTCATGATGAGCTAATTTTTGAAATCAAAAATGATAAACTTAAAAAATTTAGAAAAATAATTGTGGCTGAAATGGAAAATGCACTGAAACCAAAGTTCGATCTTTCGGTACCACTTTCTGTTGATAGTAATAATGCAGATAATTGGAGTGATGCGCATTAATGACTGAAACTATTATACTTGTTACAGGAGGATTTGATCCTATTCACAGTGGACATATTGCTTACTTTAAGGATGCAAAAAAAAAAGGAAATAAGCTAATAGTCGGTGTTAACTCGGATAACTGGTTGATACAAAAAAAGGGTAGTGCATTTCTTCCCATCCAAGAAAGAATAGAAATTGTCTCTAATTTAGTGGTAGTTGATGCTGCCATTGAATTTGAGGATGATGAGTACCAATCAGCGTCAAATGCGATTCAAAAAGTTTTAGAGATGTATCCAGATGACAAAATAATTTTTGCAAATGGTGGCGATAGAAATCAATCTAATATTCCTGAAATGGAAAAATATGTGAATAATGAAAGAGTAAGTTTTGAGTTTGGAGTCGGAGGAGATTTTAAAAAAAACTCGTCAAGTTGGATATTAAACAATTGGAAAGGACCAGTCGAATATCGTCCGTGGGGATGGTATCGAGTTTTAGATGATAGTGATGACCACAAGGTCAAAGAGATAGAGGTCAATCCTAAGTCCCGATTGAGTTATCAATCACATTCTAAAAGATCTGAAGTTTGGACTGTAATCAGTGGAGAAGCTTTGGTTACCATTGATGACAAAACAACAGAGCTAAAGATGAACGACTCAATATTTATTCCAGTTAATTCTAAGCATCGGTTAGAAAATAAATCAGAAATAAAATTAAATATTATTGAAATTCAAACGGGTTCATATTTTGGTGAAGACGATATAGAAAGATATGAAGATGACTACAATCGATCATAATTTATGAAAGTTAATTATTCCTACGTTTATTTGGCTTTTTTTTTATTACTTAATATTTTTAATTTTGTAGATAGAAATCTTCTTATAGCTTTTGCTCCTCAAATAAAGTCTGAGTTCAATCTTACAAATGTGCAATGGGGACTCTTGACAGGCGTTTATTTTCTTTTCTTCTATTCAGTATTTGGGATATTTATGGGCGTACTTGGAGATAAATTTAGTAGAATGAAAATAGCAGCAGCGGGAGTATTTTTATGGAGCTTAATGACCGCTTTTACTGGTGTTGCTAAAAATTTTTCACACTTAATTGTCGCTAGAGCTTTAATCGGTGTTGGGGAATCGGCATTAACTCCAAATGCAATATCAATGCTATCTGATCTTTTTAAACAAAATCAAAGAGGAACCGCGTCTGCTATCTATTACCTAGGTATTCCGCTTGGCGTTGGATTCGGAATGCTAATAGCAGCTTTTTTTGGACCAGCTTATGGGTGGCGCTTAGTATTTATCACATTAGGTTTGATTGGAATGGGACTTGGAATATTAACTTATTTTCTCCTTGAACCTAGGCGTGGTCAATTAGATATATCTTTTGATGAAGATAATAAATCTACAAGTATTCGAGATATTATTAGTATGACAAAACATGCGCTTTATAATTCGAAATGTTTAACATTTGTGATTATTGGCAGTATCTTTTTGCATATTCCATTAGGAGCAGGAAACTTTGAAGTTTTATGGGCTGTAAATGAAAGAGGTTTTACTGCAAGCTCATATAATTCTTTGTTTGGAATATTTTTTATATTAGGAGGCACTGTTGGAGCAGTTCTCGGTGGCGTTTTATCTGATCGCATAAGTCATTACTTCAAAGGCGGTGTAATGACCTTTTTAGTTATATCTTATTTAATTTTAACACCCTTAACTATTAGTTATCGATTTATAAGTCCTGAAACAAATTTCTTCTATTTAACTTTATTTTTTGTTTCATTCAACGTGACCTTTTTCTATGGACCTGTATTTGCTTCAGTACAGGAATTAACTCCTGTTAAAGTGAGGTCAACTATGGTTGCTGTATTTATATTGGGAGTAAATATTATTGGAATGGGAGTAGGTAGTTTTTTTACAGGCTATCTTATTGATTATGTATTCAACGATTTTTCATCCCCATATACATTTTCTTTAATTTCAATTGGGCTTACAGGAATTTTAGCAATTATTTGTTATTATATTGCCAGCTTTAGCTACAAAGATGACATCGAGAGAGTAAATAAATCTTAATTAGCAATAGGACCTGAAGCTCTTACATTTTCTTCAACCTCAGATTGAAACTTAGTAAAATTACTAATGAACATTTGTACTAGTTTTTTGGCCTGCGCATCATAATCAGCCTCATTTTGCCAAGTTTTTTTAGGATCCAATATCTGGTCATTAATTCCATCAACTTTCACTGGAACTGAAAAGCCAAAATTTGGATCTTTTCTCATTTCAGTATTAGTGAGCTCGCCTGAGAGGGCAGCATTCAGTAATGTTCTAGTATTCTTAATTGATATTCTCTGGCCAACTCCATAAACACCACCAGACCAGCCTGTGTTCACAAGCCAGCAGTCTACTTCATGATCTGATATCTTTTTCTTAAGTAAGTTCCCATACTCAATTGGATTTCTTGGCATAAATGGCGCACCAAAACATGTTGAAAATGTTGCTTGAGGTTCATTTGAAAGACCAATTTCAGTGCCCGCAACTTTTGCTGTATAGCCTGATAGAAAATGATACATCGCTTGACTTGCAGAAAGCTTCGCAATAGGAGGCAAAACACCAAATGCATCAGCAGTTAACATAATAATATTTTTTGGGTGACTAGTTTTTCCAGACGCAGTAACACCTGGAATATAGTCTAAAGGATAAGCTCCCCTTGTATTTTCTGTCAAAGAATTGTCATCTAGATCTAAAGTTCCGTCATCTTTCATGACGGCATTTTCAATAACTGTACCTTTCATTTGAGTAGTAGCATAAATTTCTGGCTCTGCTTCTTTAGACAGTCTTATGAGTTTTGCGTAGCATCCACCCTCAAAATTAAAAAGACCCTCATCTGACCATCCATGCTCATCATCTCCTAGGAGTGATCTTTTAGGATCCGCACTTAATGTAGTTTTGCCCGTACCGGATAGACCAAAGAAGATTGCAGCATCACCATTTTCACCAGTATTAACAGAACAATGCATTGGCATAATATTTTTCTCAGGAAGCAAGAAATTTAAAAGAGTAAATACAGATTTTTTTGTCTCGCCTGCGTACTCAGTACCAGCTATTAAAATTATTTTTTCAGCGAGATTAACAGCTATTACAGTTTCACTATTAGTACCATGAATACTTGGATCCATTTTCAAACCTGGGAAGTTCACAATAGTATACTCTGGATAAAAATGCTCAAGCTCATCAGCATTTGGTCTAACAAGTAAATGTCTAGCAAATAATCCATGCCAAGCATATTCTGTTATTATTGAAACATTTAACGAATGATTACGATCTGCTCCGCCCATTAAGTTATGTAAATATAATGACTTGTCCTTCGAGAATTCTATAAATGCATCGGCGATTTTTGCATAATACTCTTCTGAGATAGGCACGTTTGTTTCGCCCCAATAGATTTTTTGATCATTTATACTTTCTTTAACAAAAAATTTATCATTAGCTGACCTACCTGTATGTTTACCTGTTTTAACAACTAAGGCTCCATGCAATGATAGTTTGCCTTCGCCAGAGGTATGAGCAACTTCATATAGTTCTTCAGAGTTTAGGTCATTTTTAATTGAAGAAGCGTTTTGTATAATCCTGTTTTTTAATGAATTTTGCATATTTTGAGGTTGTGATAAAAACATATAATAACATGTATGTTAAGTGCTAATATCTATATAAATGAAAAAAACTGTTAGTTAAATTATGCAATATTTCTGCCACTTTATGGTCATATAATACTTTAAAATATAATGAAAATTTGAAATGAAACACCTTATTGCCCTCGTAGATGATGATCGAAATATTTTAATTTCCCTTGAAGAGTTACTTAAAAAAGAGGAATTTGAAATCCATACTTATAGTGATGGTCAGTCAGCATTGATCGGGATGTCTAGGTATCCTCCAGAACTAGCAGTAATTGATATAAAAATGCCAAAAATGGATGGATACGAATTATTTAAAAAAATAAGAGAAAAAACTGAAATACCTGTGATCTTTCTGACATCAAAAGACCAAGAGGCCGATAGATTGAAAGGCTTAATGCATGGTGTGGATAGCTATGTAACAAAAAGCGGAAATTTTTCTAAGGAAATCTTAATAGAAACAATTAAAAATACACTCAATAGAAAAAATATTGATAAGGAAAATTCTGAAAAAAAACAAACTATTATACTGGGAAATCTCAGGCTAGACTGTTTGAGATACGAATGTGAGTGGAAGGAGAAATCACTTTTAGAACCTCTAACCACAACTGAATTTAAAATAATAAGGGAGTTGGTTGAAAGGCCAGGTATTGTTAAATCGAGAGATAGATTAATGGAAATTGCTTACAGAGATGAATTAGATGTAGATGATAGAACAATTGACAGTCATATAAAAAGGATTAGAAAAAAATTTAGAAAAATAGATCCTGATTTTAAATCAATCAATACATTATACGGATCAGGATATAAATGGAAATAATACAGTATACAACTTGAACAGCCTATTTAGAAAATTTTTATTATATAATTTTGTTGGATTGCTAGTTTTAATAGTTAGTGCAATATTCATAATTATATTCCTTAATAACTATCAACTTAATAAAAGACTTAAACAAATTGATAATCAGTCGTTGATTATTTATAACTTCTTAAAAACTTCAAATTTGCTTAGAGATATAAAAACACAACTATCTGCGGAAGTTATTCTTTCTAAGTTAGAAATCAAAAATCTTTCAATTATGATTATGGATGAGAACATGAGTATCTTGTTAGATACGAAAGGATATGACTTAGAAAACAGTTCTTTTACAAATCAGTCTGCCACAGAAGTAGAGATCATAGATGAAAATAGTTCAACAATTACCTTGAACTTAGATCAAAAAGAAAATTTAGCTAATAGAGATTTTTTAAATCACCCAACATTCCTGACTAATTTTAGAAATTTAGAAAAAGGGACTCAAAAAAACTTTTCGATTAAGTTGAACAACAATAAACTTGAATTGGTCTCAATATTTCCAATTAGTTACGATGATATTTACTACTATATTGTTGCACATGAAGATAATACCAACATTCAAAACATAAATAATCAAATACAACTAAACGTATTACTAACAGGTTTAGCTATTGGAGGATGCTTAATATTATTTTCATTTTTTTTAAACTTTATAATCCTCAAACCTATTAGAAACTTAGCAAATGCTGCTGAAAAAGTCCAAATGGACCATAAAACGAAACCTCTTATTTCTGGACTGGATAGAAGAGATGACGAAATTGGTCAACTATCTAAGATCATTAATGAAATGTTAAATAGTTTATATAATAAAATTGATAATGCTGAAAATAATTCAGCTGATTTAATGCATGAAATACGAAATCCTCTTGCCTCAATTAAAATGGCTTCAGAGGTTATTACAGATGAGATGAGTGATAGTCAAAAAAAATTTCTAAATCTTATTCAGAATGATATTTCAAGAATTGAAAGTATCATCACCGATTATTCAGCGATGATTAAAAATGAGGTAAATTTATATAAAAGCCAATTGCAAAAATTTGAAATTATACCCTTATTAAATGAGATTATAGAAGATACTCAAAAAGTATTGCCGGATCAAATTCAAATAAAATTTTTATACGATCAAGATAATCAAAAGGATATTTTTGTTGATGGTCAGAAGAAGTTTTTTTCACAAGCCATTAAAAATATTATTGATAACGCAATTTCCTTTTCCCCAAAGCCTGGAATTATAAAAGTCCTTTTATCATCGACTAGTAACTACCTGAGTATAGCAATTGTTGACGAGGGGCCGGGTATAAAGGAGCCTAATATGAAAAGAATTTTTGAGCGTTTTTATTCCTTAAGAGAAGAAGATAATAAATCACATTCTGGACTTGGATTAAATATTGCCAAACAGATTGTTGATGCACATGAAGGCTCAATTTCTGTAGATAATGTTACAGAAGAAAATGTTATTAAGGGTGCGAAGTTTATTGTTAACCTACCGCAGGTAAATATTAATAAATAATCATATTGAATATTAATCTATTTAACCCTATATTTTACTCATAATTATGGCCAACGAGGATTTTAAAGTAGCAGATATAAAACAAGCTGAGTTCGGCAGGAAAGAAATATCCCTTGCTGAGACTGAGATGCCAGGTCTGATGGCCTTAAGAGATGAGTATAAAGGCCAGAAACCTCTAGATGGTGCAAGAATAGTAGGCTGTCTTCATATGACTATCCAAACTGCAGTTTTAATTGAAACTTTGGTAGAACTGGGAGCTGACGTCAGATGGTCATCCTGTAATATTTTTTCAACACAAGATCATGCTGCCGCTGCAATAGCTAAAGCAGGCATCCCTGTTTATGCTTGGAAAGGGGAAACAGAAGAAGAGTACTGGTGGTGTGTTCGACAAACTATTGAGGGAAAAGAAGGGTGGAAACCCAATTTAATATTAGATGACGGTGGTGATCTTACAGGTCTTATGCATAGAGAATACAAAGAACTGCTTAATGATGTAAAAGGCCTATCTGAAGAAACTACTACTGGAGTGTTAGCACTCAAAAAAATGGAAATTGATGGAACTCTCATGGTACCAGCAATAAATGTGAATGACTCTGTAACTAAATCTAAATTTGATAATCTCTATGGATGTAGAGAGAGTTTAGTGGACGGTATTAAAAGAGCGACCGATGTTATGATGTCAGGAAAGGTTGCAATCGTTGCTGGGTTTGGCGATGTTGGAAAAGGTAGTGCAGCTTCTCTGCGTCAAAGTGGGGCAAGAGTAATGGTCACTGAAGCAGATCCTATATGTGCATTGCAAGCAGCAATGGAGGGTTACGAGGTTGTTACAATGGATGATATGATTAAAGAAGCGGATATTGTTGTTACTGCTACAGGTAACAAGGATATTGTAACTGCTGATCATATGAGAGAAATGAAAGATAGAGCAATACTGTGTAACATTGGTCACTTCGATAACGAAATTCAAGTTGAGGCTCTAAAAAATTATAAATGGGATGAAATTAAACCTCAGGTTCACGAAATTACTCTTCCTAGTGAAAAAAGAATTATTTTACTTGCAGAAGGTAGGTTGGTTAACCTTGGTTGTGCAACAGGTCATCCTAGTTTCGTTATGAGTGCATCATTTACAAATCAGGTTACTGCTCAGATTGAACTTTGGAACAATCCTGAGAAATATGAGAAAAAAGTGTACGTACTTCCAAAACATTTAGATGAGAAAGTTGCAAGACTTCATTTAGAAAAAGTAGGTGCAAAACTTACTAAATTATCTAAAGAACAAGCAGATTATATAAGTGTTACTCCTGAAGGGCCTTATAAGCCTGAAGCTTATAGATACTAATTCACATTTTTAAGATATTATTCTTTCATGCTTCTGAGAAATGAAGGTGATACAGAGAAACTCGCCAAAAGACTGGTTAAACTATCTAAACAAGACAATACAGTCATATGCTTAAATGGCGATTTAGGTTCAGGAAAAACTACATTTACAAGATATTTTATTAGAAATTTTTTTAAAGGTATAGAATTTAAAGAAATTCCAAGCCCAACTTTTACTCTTTTGCAAGTTTATGAAAATGATAGCCATACAATAAATCATTATGATTTTTATCGATTAAAAAATTCTAGTGAACTCTTTGAACTTAATTTTGGAGAAGCAGTAACAGAGGATGTCTGCTTAATTGAATGGTCAGATAAATTTGAAGAAATATTACCAAATGACCGAATCGAAATTAGTTTTCAAATTAAAAGCAAGTTTTCAAGAAGTGTGAAAATCACTTTAAGAGGCAAATTCAAAAATCAAAAATATTAGATGAATAATCGAGATTTAAACCTTTATAGTTTTGTTCTCAATTGTGGTTTTAAAGAGGAGGATATTGTTTCTATTAAAAATGACGCGTCTTTTAGAAAATATTATCGAATCAAAAATAAAAATCTAATTGTTATGGATGCGCCTCCTGAGAAAGGAGAGTCAATTGAACAATTCAGAACTGTAGCTGATATTATTCATACTTTTAATCTGAGTGCGCCACAAATAATATCTTTTGACACTAAATATGGATTTATGTTATTAGAGGATTTTGGGCAAACATCATTTTCAAATATTCTCAATAAAGATAATGAGAGTGAACTATATAAAAAAGCAGTTGAAGTATTAATAGAAATTAATCGACAATCAAAAAGTAAAGAAAAAGAACTCAGTAAATTAAAAAGCTATTCTATAGATTTTCTAGTAAATGAGTCATTGCTATTTATAGATTGGTACTTGGAAAAAAGAAAAGGCGAAATGGTTAGTAATGATCAAAAAAAAGAATTCATTCAAATTTTAAGTGATTTTTATAATAATATAAAACCACAATCATCGACTTTGGTATTAAGAGACTATCACGTAGATAATTTATTTTATTTAAATAATCAGAAGTCTCTAAGGCGAGTTGGTTTAATTGATTTTCAAGATGCCGTAATTGGATCTCCTCTATATGATTTAGCGTCTTTACTTGAGGATGTTAGAAGGCCACTTAAGAGTAACTTAAAGAAAAAATTATTAGAATTTTATATAAAAACTATAAATACTAATTTTCAGGATGCAGAGCGAGAAATGAAGTTCTTTTCAATTCAGAGAAATTTAAAAATATTAGGTATTTTTTGTAGACTTTCTATAAGGGATAAAAAAGATAGTTATCTAAAATATTTGCCAAATACAGTAAAACTTATTCGAAAAAATTTAAAAGATCCATTTTTTATTAATCTTGTAAACTGGTTAAAGCAATTTAAAAACCATGAACTAATATGATTGATTCCGCAATAATTCTAGCAGCAGGTCTTGGGAAAAGAATGAGAAATTATGATCCTGATATCCCCAAGCCACTAATTAAAGTAAACAACAAGCCATTCATCCAATACGCAATTGATTTACTTAACGAAATTAGAGCCAAAGAAATTATTATAAACGTTCACTATAAGTCAGATAAGATACTAAATTTTATAAAAAACTTAAATCAAAATAATATCAGGGTCTCAGATGAGTCAGATTTACTTTTAGATACAGGAGGGGGAATAAAGAAAATACTTGATAAGTATAATATTAACAAATCTCTAGTCTTAAATAGCGATGTTATTTGGGGTGAATCAGATAAGGGATTAATTGTAGATATGATAAATAGCTATCCAGAAGAGGCTGAAGCATTTCTTGGTTTGGTGCCTAAAAGTAACTTTAGAGCATTCAAAGATAAGGGTGATTTTTGTAAATTAAAGAATAACGATTTAATAAGATATGATGCAAGTTCTGAGCCATATGTTTATATTGGTGCTCAAATTATCAGTCAAAATGCATTTAACGGAATAGAAAAAGAGGTTTTTTCCGTTAATGAAGCTTGGAATTTATGTATTAATAAAAAAACCCTGAAGGGATACCAATTTAATACAAACGCACTACATTTAGGAACATATGAATTATTGGATGAATATTTAAAAGATGACAAATAAATTATTTCAAACAACGTTAACACTATTTTTACTTTTTAATGTGTTCAGTATTAGCTTTGCTGAAGATGATCAAAATCTAGCAAGTTTCATCGTAAGAAATTATGACATTGCTGCCCTTCCTACAGTTGGAAACAGTGAAGCAGATTATACAATTATAGAGTTCTTTGATTACAGATGTGGGTACTGCTCAAAGCAGGCAAATGATTTTCAAAAGCTCTTAGATAATTCAGATAATGTTAAAATAATTTATATGGAATGGCCAATATTTGGCGATATATCTGAAACAGCTGCTAAGATTGCTCTAATTGTTTGGCAAAGAAATCCTAATTTATATTTCGAGGTTCATAATCAGTTTATGCAGCTTGGTCCAAAGATGAGAAAAGATAATATAGTAGATATACTTAACAAAATAGGACTAAACGGTGGAGCAATATTTCAAGAGGCAACAAGTCAAAAGTCAAATGAAGTAATCGAAGAAAATTTTAAATTAGCAAAGAATCTTGGGCTTCGTGGAACACCTGCTTCGATTGTAAATGATTCTATTTATCCTGGTTATCTTAAATATAAGACATTAGAAACATTAATTAAGTAATTATTAGATATATTGTTTTAATAACGTACTTGAAAATATTAGAGAATATACTTATTCTTTTAACTAATGATCAATAAAGCAAAATTTCAAATTGGTTCGATTGTAAAACATAAGTATTTCGATTTTCGTGGTGTGATATTTGATGTTGATCCAGAATTTAATAATACTGAAGAATGGTATCAATCAATACCTATGCAAGTTCGTCCAAGAAAAGATCAGCCTTTCTATCATTTACTCGCCGAAGCACCAAGCCAACCATCTTATGTGGCATATGTTTCTCAACAAAACTTATTAGTTGATGAATCAGACGATCCTGTGACACATCCATTATTAGAAGAGATGTTTGAGGGTATTAAAAATGGAAAATATATTTCCAAAGCAAAGCATAATTAAAAATATATTTATATGCGTGGCTCCTTAAAACAAGTATTTGAACTCGGGCCTTTAGTTGTTTTCTTTTACTTCTTTATTAAGACAGGTCAAATTCAAGAAGCTATACTCCCTTTGATGATTGCGGCAGGTATTGCGATTGCTGGATCATACTTAATCGAAAGAAAAGTATCTCCTATGTTATTGTTCAGTACAATCCTGATTTTCGTTTTTGGGGGTTTGACGATTTACTTCAATGATCCGTTCTTCATTAAGTTTAAAGTGACACTTGTAAATTTAATCTTCTCTTTAGCATTATTCATAGGCTTATATTTTAACAAACCTTTATTAAAAAATCTTATGGGCTCGGCAATTAATTTAACCGATTTTGGCTGGATAAATCTAAGTAAAAGATGGGCGTATTTCTTTCTATTTTTAGCCGCTGCAAATGAGGTAGTTTATAGGAATTTCTCGGATGCCGTATGGGTAAACTTTAAGCTTTTCGGCATTATGGGGCTAACCTTTATATTTATCTTTTCTCAAGTATTTTTTATTCAGAAAAATCTCTTAGATAATTAATAAGGACGGTCTCCTAATACTGCAATTCTGTCCATTATTCTTTCATGTCCAAGACCTCTGCCGGGAAAAAAATCTGCTATTGCGTAATGAATTACGCTACGATTATCCCATATTGCTACATTATTTTCGGACCATGTGTATCTGCATGTTAAATCTAGACGTGATTGATGTTCAAATATTTTAGAGAGTATTTCATTGCTTTCAGATTCTTCTAATCCTTCTATTTTTTTTGTATAGGTCCAATTTACAAATAATATTTTCTTTCCTGTTTCAGGATGCGTTCTTACAATAGGATGATGATTGGAATATTCCTCAGCATCATTACCATTGCTTTCAAAATATTTATATTCATCTATAAAGAAACCTGCTCCAAGAGAGAAGTGTTCAGCTCTTTTATCTTCAACAATATCTTTAATTTCCTTATCCAGCGTTTCCCAAGCCAATTCCATGTTTGAGAAAACTGTATCTCCACCTACTGGTGGTATTTTAACTGATTTTAGTATGACAGCTTTTGTAGGGTTTTCATTATAGCTGACATCACTGTGCCATCCTTCACCCCATTGGTTTTTCTCTTCTGCACCTTTAATAAGTCTTGTTATCTCAGGATAGCCTTCTCTTCCCTTAACATAAGCGTGCTCTTCAATGGGGCCAAAATATTTTGCAAATCTTATTTGTTCCTCAGGAGTGATGTTTTGATCTCTAAAAAAAATAACTTTATGTTCAAGTAATAATTCATTTACAGTACTAAATATTTCTTTATTGATATTATTTAGAGATACGCCAGAAATCTCTGCTCCTAATGCACCTGAAAGAAGTTTAACGTCCATACTTAAATCTACTTTTTTTAGAAAAAATTGTCATTCTTTATGTTTCTCAGCTTCAAGAAACTGATCAATAAGTATCCAGAGGACAAAAGAAAAGACAATTAATCCACCAAGAAGTTCAATATAAGGAGGTGTTTCACCTACACCGATCCACGCCCAAAGTGGAGCCAGCACTGGTTCAAGAAGTACATAAAGTGCCGCTCTATGTGGTGGTATATATCTTGATCCAATTGTAATTAATAAGAATCCTAACCCTACTTGAAATGCACCCATAAAAAGAACGATAAACAAGTCTCCCATGCTAATTGAATAATCTGGGATGATAGCCAGACCGACAAATAATACAAAGAGACCTGAGAGAAATACAGAGGGAACATAATCGACGTCTGGCTTGCTATTCACCATTGTTAATTGAATAGCAAAACAAATTGGAACAAACAAAATAATTATATTTCCTAAATTATTAGCAGACCCCAATCCTTGAGAAAACATTATAGCAATTCCAAACATAGATCCTGCTATTGCGATGATAGTTTTAGTGCCTATTATTTTTTTTAAAAAAAAATAACTCGCGAAGGCTGCAAATAAAGGGCCCGTACTCATTA
>CABYSM010000021.1 GCA_902521655.1 uncultured Pelagibacteraceae bacterium | reverse complement strand
ATTTTATCAATGAATTACTACCTCTGAATTTTATTTTACTAGTATCTTCTAAGGCCAATTTCACTGACTCAGTAAATTCAGACTCTGATGGGCATACACAAAAGTTACAGAAAAATATTTCCTCCATGATATCAGCGTATATAAAAATTTTTCTTTTTTTAGCTTCCCTTACCAATTGATTTTCTAAAACATTTGTTTGCTGTCTATTTATCAGGGCATCAATTTTATGATCGTAGAGTGAGTTTACAACATCAATGCTAATGCTTAGATTTGAATGGCTTTTAAATATTATAAGAATATCTGCAATATAACTACATGAATTAAAAAATAAGTGCTTGAGTTTGAATATTCCTCTTAAAATTCCCATTTCTCTTTTTATAATTAAACGCTTGTAATTTTTCGGATTCTCCCGAAGATTACCCATACTATAAATAAATATATTAAATTTTTTACCAAATTTTTTTACATAACTTTCATAGAAATCTTCGGGTCTATTCTTAGGCATAGTAATTAAAATTGAAGGAGCATTTGAATTTATATGTCTGTAATAATAATCCTTAGGAAGATCAGTAGGCTCAACCATCATTTTAATTATAGATACAAACCTCATTATAAGTGAATTTATGCTTATACAAAAAGTGAGAGAGATAGTTGATTTCCATTTAATATTGGACGGCATACAATTCAAAAATGATAATGTTTCCTTCATCATAGAAATAGTCTGTCTATCGGAAATAATATGTAAATCACCTTCATTATCATCACATATCTTTCTTATTCTGTAGGCGCACCTTATAAGTGCGGCAAGTTTCAGCTTGATTTGTCGCGTGTATAAGTCGTAAAGCTTAAGATTTTTTATTTTTATGTCTTTGCAAATATTTTTTTTATTTAAATATTTATAAAACTTTATACTTAAAGCATCAATTTCATCTGCATGAGAATTGATTTGTAGTCCACTAAGATTTCTTTTATCTCTTAAAAAAATATTTTCTTTGTCTAACCTGTACAGAATTAATACTTTCTTTAAATAAATATTTTTATTTAGTAATTTTTTAATAATTACTAGATATATTCTTCTTAATGGACTTAAAATATACAGTGAATCAAAAGCTAAAATATTAGTCATAACTAAAAGAAAACTTAAACCAATTATATTAGAAATACATCATATTATTGTCTGATTAATTTTCAGGAAGTGTCAATCTGATCTAATAATTCCTGAATTGCATTTTGCCCTTCATACCAAGTACTTATTGGTGAAGCAAAATTTGTATATTTTATATGGTTGTCTGCAATAAATTTTTCTAACTTGAGAAAAGCCAATGGACCTTTTAATTCTTTAACATCTTTGAGGACACCACAAATAAGTCTTAGCTTCTTACCAAAACTTTTGTGAGCTGAGTATACAACACTATCTTCTACACCTTCACAATTTAATCTTACAATCACAGCATAGTCACTGAACTCTTTGCTTAAATATTTTTCTAACATTTCAAAAAAAATTGCTGCAGGTACAGCAATTGTTTGTACATACTTATCTTCATATCCCTGATGTTTTTGAACAAATAATGAACTTGATTGAGAAAAATCACCTCCATTTCCTAGATATAGTTTTTTTACTGATAATGACGGATAATCAGAGTCCGTTAAAGCAAGATTAAATACAATATTAGCCTTCTTATATATTTTTTTAAATATTACTTTTGGATTTGCTTCAATAAATATTGTAAAAAATTCTTTTGATCTTTTTCTTATATAAGATCTTGAAAAGATAATTTTTCTTAGATTGCCTAGATTAATTTTTTGACCACGACCAAGTATATTTCCATTAAATAACCTGACTATAATATTGAAATAAAAACTAAGATTAGAATCAAATATTGATTTATACTCTTGAGCAAAGTGAGTGCCAACATCAATCCATATAATTTTATTTACCATAATTAAATTATTGATTTATTTTTTATTATGAAAAATAAGCCCAATTCGAGGTAGAATTTTATTGGAAAAACCCTGTTGGAAATATGAAATCTGAACTCTCTTTTCTGTAATGTGTGGAAGATCTTCTCTGTAAAATCGATCTCCAATATAATATAGTTTTTTACCTTTTTCTTTTGCAGTTAGAATTGCTTGATACTGAATCATATGACCTAGGGGTTGATCCGAAAGACTCCTGTCGTAAGTTCCAACGCTATAATTACATTGATGTTCACTCATATCAAAATAACCTCCACCAACTATTTTTTTATCAAAATCTGTAACATAAACTAAAAATGCATTTCCAGATCTTATAGCTTCGTGTTGAATGTCCCATGTTTTTTTTGGACGTGTAATTCTGCCCGCAACTCTTTTATGAAGTTTTCTAAAGTTTTCCCAAGTATTTAGACAATACTTATCCATGACCATAACTTTCCAGGTTTTTAATCCTGAACTAACAAGTGGCCTGAAACTCTTCCTTATGTGACTTCTTATTTCTTTAATTGGTAAAGTTAAATCAACATACATTTCATAGTTAATTTTATCTAATTTTCCACCCATTTCTAAAATGATTTGATGCCATTGACCAGTTTCACTGACATTATATAGTTCATTAGTGCGCCAACATTTACCTTGGCTAATCTCTAAAATTTTATTTAGAAATTTGATACATGCTTTAATAATTAACCTTTGAGATTTTTTTGGAAAATTTTTAACAAATAACGGCGGAATAACCACCCCTCCATAATGATTATTAATCGATTTTATCGGCTCTTTATCATTTAAATCAAGTGCCAATGGCCAAATTGCACAAGGTTTATTATCATGTGAAAGTACAAGTGATATGTCCATTGAACTTTTTGATAAATGATTAAAGACAACAATTTGATAATCTACATAATGTTCAATGAAAAATACAGGTATATCTATTCCATTATTAACTATATCACTCCATTTGTTACTTGAAACTGTCCTAAATTCAGCATTGAGACCAACATCATTAATTATTTTTTTTATTTCTTTGAGGGTTACTTTACACATATCATTTTTTTACAAGACTCCAATTCATTGGCGTTCCTTTTATTACATCCTTAGTAACTTTCTGACCTAAAAGCTTTTCTAAATATTTAGTTTCCAATCCATAGCCTGGGCGAATGGCTCTTAGATTTTTAATTGTAAGAACTTCACCCTCTTTCATGTCGTTAGTTATGTACAAGGAACGTCTATATTTTAATGATTTTTCTTCAGCTTTAGTAGCGCCATATCTTATTGTGCCATACGACCGCCACGCGCGCTCAGTTTCGTTAACAAGATCTCTCATTTCATTGGGTTCCATAGAAAAGTCACTATCCACGCCACCATCTTCTCTACTAAGTGTTAAATGTTTTTCAATAACAGTAGCCCCTAAAGCGACACTCGCTACCGCTACACCTATTCCTAGAGTATGATCTGATAGACCAATTTCACAATTGAATATCTTACGCATATCTAGAATTGTTGATATGTTGGTATTTTCAGGTGAGGCGGGATAAGTGCTTGTACATTTCAATAGGGTCAGTTCTCTACAGCCAGCACTTCGAGCTTCTTCTACTGCTTCTGTTAATTCATCTTGAGTAGCCATCCCAGATGAAATAATTAATGGCTTTCCAGTTTGAGCTACTCGCCTAATTAGTGCTAAATCAGTATTTTCTTGCGAGGCAATTTTATAAAATGGTACATTTAAACTTTCAAGAAAATCCACTGCAGTATCATCAAATGGTGTACTAAAAGCCATCATGCCCAACTCTTTAGCCTTTTCGAATATTGGTTTATGCCATTCCCACGGCGTATGAGCCTGGTTATATAATGAGTACAATGTCTTTCCGTTCCAGTGACTTTGAGGATCATTTACAGTAAAATCTTCATTATTAAGTTTTAATGTCATAGTGTCTGCTGTGTATGTTTGTAATTTTAAAGCATGCACACCAGCATTTGCTGCCTCTTGAACAATTTCTAAAGCTCGATCAAGTGACTGGTTATGATTGCCTGACATTTCAGCTACTATTAGTGGAGGAAAATCTCTCCCAATTCCCCTCATTCCATAACCAAATTGTTTCGAAGTTTCAATTTTCATTTTTCATTATCTCAATAGTTATTTCCATATCTCCCATTTATTATTTTCATTATTTATAAGTTCAATTGTTTCTTTAGGGCCTACATTGAATAATGCATCCAATACAGATAGGGAAGGAATAAATTCGCTAGATGAATTATTTTGAGGATATTTTTTAATATGAAAATTTTGAAATGATACATCAATACCAGAAACTGGAAATATACCATCATCTTCCAAATATTGCTTTGCTCCAATGGGTGAAAAATAATTCGTTGCACCGAACTGTTTCAATAACTCCAAAACTCTCTCTGAGCGTAGAGCATTAGATGGGTATTTAGAACTAAACTCCCATTCAACATTCCAATCAAATAATTTTACTACTGCCTTTATTAGTTTAATGTTTAATGCGGATAGATTACTTTTTTCATTAATTATGATGTCACTTATCAAAGGATATATGTGTCTAAAAAAAGGAGTTTTAAAATAATTCTTTTCCAGTCTATTGACTAGTTTCTTACGCCAATTTCTGGACTCATCAAAATGTGCTGTATTTATGCTAACACCGAATGCATTTGCTTTTTTTATAGGGACGGTATACCAATCAACTTGATCCTTGTTGACGAATAATTTATTACGCTGGTGAAAACTTTGAACTGAAAATTGAAAATCATCTAAAAATATAAATATATCTGACTTGTAAATTAATTGGAAATAACCCAACCAAGGTAAAAATGATGGCTGCATCATTGCTATATTCATGAAGGTCTCCAGTGCATTCTAAGAATTTTAAGATTTCTATCTTTCCACTCTTCTGAAAGGTCTCCATACTCAACAAAATTGTTTTTCCTATATAAATTCATAGCAAGTTTATTATTCTCAGCAACATGTACGTAAATATCTTTTAATCTTAAATCATTTACACCTCGTTTTAAAAGCATGCCAAGAACATGTCCACCTAAACCAATACTTCTTACTTCGATGCTCCCTAAATATAACCATAATTCAGCACTTTGATCTAAATTGTCAATATGCTTAAAACCACAATTACCAACATGAAGATGATCTAGTAAGACTGCATAACCTTGCTTGCTGGGATCATGAATAAGATTATGAAAATAACTTTTATGGTTCTCCCAACTTACATTACCACGAACCATAAATTCTTTTCTAAAAGCAGGATCAATTATCCACTCATATGTTTTATGTAAATGATCTTTAGAAATTGGCTCAAGCAATATATTGTTATTAGGATTATTGATATTTAATTTCATTAAGAATTAATAATATCTTAAGCTCTTAGAAAATTAAGTAATGCATATATGTCTGGATCGTAAACATTAGGCACCCGATTGTAGTCTAGAAAAAATGCTGCATCAGCTATATTCCATGAAACATGGCCAATTAATAACATAATAAGCAGATCTCTTGGCGCACTAATTTGCAAGTAAGGTTCATTTAGATTAGAGCTTGTAGAAGTTTCGATAATATCTTCAGTTGCTGTATTTATTTGGAATCGCTCATTTGTATCAGTTGTATCAAGATAAAAATTAAACTCAGGGAAAAAATTTTTTCTTTTTTGAGCCTCCCATTGCCTCGATCTTGCATATTTTGTAAGTCGTGATAGAGGAACTGACGGCTCAAATGCAAATCTTTCGTGATCATATTTAACGTCGTTCAGTTTGCTTTCTATGTAATCATCTCTATCTTTATCTGAATAATAAATATAAGACTCATTAGGTACTTTTTCATTAATATCAAAATTATATTCCTGACCTACGTTTAAGAGTAGTAAATTTGTATCAAGATTGGCACCATTAAATGGCTCCTCGACAATACCCCGGCACGATGAATGAGCCACAAATTTATTTAAATTAGATCTTGATCCTCCTACACACCATGCATCAGCAAATGGCAACACGTTTTTAGGATTTAGTTCTGTAACTACATCAATAAAGGATTTAATTCTAATTTGAATTATTCGTTCCTTCTCTGCGATCTTTTCTTCTTCTGATAAATTAGTATAACATGATGGATAACCTGAACCCCCAGAATATGGTAGAAGCGCAAGATCTAATTTTCCATAATTATCTTGAATATATTCAATACCGTTAGCATGAGGTTGGCAATCATTTGCATTATATATAGTAAAACCATTCCATTTTATGACTATTGAAGAGTCAATCAATTTAGTCATCTCATCTTCTGGGTTAGGCTCTACCATATCTATTATTAAACCAGGTTCTATCTCTAATGGACTTCGGGGACTTATAAGATGAATTTTTTTGAAATTTAGATTATTATTCTTTAAATAATTTTGAACAAGATTTGGAGTTCTATTCATTAACAAGACTTCTGCATCTTTATTTATATGCCTTAAAGTTCCAGCGGAACAATGATCCTCATGAATATGAGAGATATATACATAATCTACATGGCCAATATCATTGACGCCTAAAACTGTAGGAGGAAAATGAAACCACGACCCATGAAAAATCCCATCATCAAGCCATGGGTCAAATAGTATTCTTTTTCCATTATGCTCAACAACTGCTGTAGCACCGCCAAAATTAATAATTTTCATAAAATCCTTTAAATTTCGATATTATTATTACAATTTATTTAAGGACACTTCTAGCAAAAACAAGAGATGTCCTTCCAAGATCTAGTTTTGCTAAGGCTTCATAAAATTTTTGTAATTTTTCTGTTTTATTATGTTTCCTCATGATCCTTTCAAACTCTACTCTCCTATTATGACATTTTTTTCCTAATTCTTGATTTCCAACATAAAGATCACCCATCAATAAAAAAATCTCCATTGGGAATGAGCCTTGCATGTATTCAACTTTATAATCACACTTTTCAAGCAAAATCTCTAGAGATGATGATGAAAAATAGTTCAAATGATGTGGTGGGCAAACCCACCATTCTTCAATATTGTATTCAGAAACAGCTGTTGTTTGAAAATCGTTAAATTCATTAGGAACTTCAATCACGACGATTCCTCCTGGATTAAGTAAATTTGTTTGTATACTTTTCAATGTTTCTTGCGGGTGACTTAGGTGTTCTAATACATTTAGCATCATTACAACGTCGAAACGTCTTCCTTTTGTAATTGTAAAATCGTCAATCCCAGCCTCATAAACGTCTAATCCCTTAGATTTCGCGTACTGTACCCCTTCAGGTGATGGCTCTAAGCCACTCACCTCAATACCTTTGGAGTCAAAATAAAGTAAAGCTTGAGCATAGCCAAAGCCTATATCAAATACTGAGAATTTTTCACTTTTTAAAATTAATTTACATCTTTGATAAATTCCCTCCCATCTTGAGTCATAATATTTTTGTCCTTCTTTTTGAATCTCAAGCGATGAATCATTAAATGGTTTTGGAGTATAAAATTCCTCTCTATAATACACTTTTAACTCTTCAGGTGTCGGTATGGGGTCTGCTCTTAAATAACCAAATTCTTTATCTTTGATAATTTTATATTTTTTTTTCATGATACATTTTTATTATTAAGTATTTCAGAAGCGCATCTAGACACTCCTTGACAATCAACTAATTCAATATTGGCCATACTCATTTTTTTCAGAATATTTGGATTATCAAAAATATAATTTAGAGTTTGTGCAATTTCATGAGATGTGACTTTTTCTTGACTACCTAAGAAAAAAGACAGGCCTGCATCTTTTAAAGCATTCATTGGTTCAATTTGATTTTCTGCAACACTAATAACAATAGATGGGAGACCTGTACCACTGCGTTCCCATGTAGTCGTACCTGCGGAGCCAATATATAAATCAGAGTTGTTCATAATTTCTGCCATATTATCAACAAAATCGTAAAAAAATATATTTTTTATACTAGAAAAGTCATTTATTAACTCATCTTTTAAATCGTAATTTTTTCCAAGTATTACATCTATATTGATGTTATCTTTTTTGCAGGATCTTATTCCATAAACAACTTTTAAAATATTATTTTTTATATTTGTTCCGCCAAAATATACCAGAATTCTATTGATTTCTCGACTTTTTGAATTTTGATATTTTTTAGCAAACTCTTCTCGAAGTAATGCATACTTTGGACCAAGAAGTAACTTACATTTATCTTTTACTAATTTTTTATAACGAAGTTTAATATTTTTAAAAAAATTTTGATCTAACAATACATCACAATTATAATTGCGATTTGCTAAGTCATCTATTACAAATATTTTTTTAGAATATTTATACATATGTTCATGCCAATAACTGTCAATACCGTAATGGTCAACGATCAACCAATCAGGATTAATTTCTTTTAAAATTTTTTCACTATCTATTATATCCTGTTCTTGCGTAGTACCCAGCCATTCTACTTTTGATGACTCATCAGTACCATGTCTATTAAGTTCGAATACTTTATAACCCTCAGACTCAATTTTATTTATTAAATTGCCTTCTTTATTTCGACAAATAAATCTGATATCTGAACTTTTCTGCAATTCCTTTGCCAAAGTTAAACAACGCATTACGTGTCCTGTACCAATCTTAAAAGAAGAATCTACTCTAAATACAATGTTCACAAAATTATCTTAAATTTAAAAGTCTATACATAGCTTCAGCCTGTATCCAATCTTCAATTGTATCAATGTCCCGAACTAAATTATTTTTTAGAATATAAGGAATTGTCAAACCTGAATATACTGATATTTCTTTTCTGAAAGCTGACGCTTTACCCCAGCAAAATTGACCAGCGTCATGAAATGTCTCTTCGAAGTCTTGTGAGCTTTTATTTGAATTATCTTCATTTATTATTTCAATTCTATTATTATTGGAAATTCTTACTGCTCGTTGAATTGGAAAAGAGAAATTTGTAATACCCAAACAAAAACTTGCATTGGAACTAATAAATTTTTCATAGGATTGATTTATTGTCTTTGCATCTATAAAAGGGGCTGTAGCATATAAACAGCAAACACTTTCTAAGTTGTTATTTGTATCTCTTTGTTCAATAGCGTGCTTTACTACAGATAATGTATTAGATAAGTCATCAGATAGTTTTTGAGGTCTTAGGAATGGAACTTGTGCTCCATACTTTATTGATAAATCTGCAATTTCTTTATCATCAGTCGAAACTAAAACTTCTTCAAAGCAATTACTTTCTAGAGCTGCCTCAATTGAATAAGCAATAATTGGCTTTCCAAGAAATTCCCTAATATTTTTTCTCGGGATGCGCTTACTTCCTCCTCTTGCTGGAATAACACACATTCTCATTGAATGATTCGCTTTAGTTTTTCACATACTTCATCTTGTTGCTCAATGGTTAAATTGTAAAACAATGGTATACTAATTGCCCTACTATAATAAAACTCTGAGTTAGGAAAATCCCCTTTTTGAAAGCCTAGTTGCTTATAATAAGGATGAGTATGAATTGGTATATAATGCACATTTACACCAATTCCTTTTTCTCGAAGTTCATTGAAAATTTGTTCACGACTTTTATTTACTTTTTCTAATTCTATCTGAATAGGATACAAATGTAATGCTGAAAAACAGTCCTTATTTTGATAAGGTTTTGTAATAGGCAAGTTATTTAGTAATATATCGTATCTCTCCTGAATAGCATGACGTTTCTTTACAAAGGTATTTAGTCTTTTCATTTGGCTTATACCTAAAGCTGCTTGTATATCGTTCATACGATAATTTAATCCTAGAGCTATCTGCTCATAGTACCAAGGCTGATTATTTTTACTGTTCATCAATACTCCATCGCGCGTTACTCCATGAGTACGATATAAATTCATTTTATCATAAAGTTTTTTGGAATTAGTTGTTGCTAATCCACCTTCTGCAGTCGTTACTAACTTTACAGGATGAAAACTAAAAACTGTGATATCTGAATATTGACAGCAGCCAATAAATTTTTCGAGATACTTTCCACCTAATGCGTGTGAAGCATCTTCGATAATCAAGAAACCATATTCTTGGCTCAACTCGTGAATTCTTTTCATATCACACGACTGTCCAGCAAAATGAACGGTTACTAAAATTTTAGGAATTTTATTTTTCTTTGAAGCTATAGCTAATTTCTTTTCTAATTCTAAAATACATATGTTATAGGTTTTAAGGTCAATATCGACAAAATCTATTTGAGCGCCACAATACAACCCACAGTTTGCAGAAGCAACAAAACTATTAGGAGATGTCCAAAGCCAGTCATCATAACCTAGATCCAATGCTAAACAAGCTATGTGAAGAGCGCTTGTTGCACTATTTACAGCAATTCCATGTGATGCACCACAGTAGCTGGAAACTATTTGTTCAAATTTTGGAACTGTAGGGCCTTGTGTTAAAAAGTCTGATCGTAATACTTTTTCGACCTCAGCAATATCATCATCAGTTATATCTTGTCTGCTATAAGGTATCATAGCTTAAATTTTACCAATATGGCCTTTATTAGTCTCAATCCATTTTTGTAATTCTGATATTGTCATCCACTTTCGATTACTACTACTGCTATAAATAAATCCCTCTGGTACTTTCTTCCCATTCTTAATGCGCATTTTGTCTTCTGACCAATCATTAATTTGAGGCAAAATCTTAAAATGATCTGAATATTCATAAGTAGTATAACAATCATCGGCTCCTATCATCTGTTCATGTAATTTCTCACCTGGGCGAATACCGATGATACTATGCTCAGCTTTTGGAGCAATTGCTTTTGCAATATCAACAACCTTCATAGAGGGAATTTTTTTAACATAGATTTCGCCGCAAACCATATCTTGAAAGGCGTGCCAAACTAATTCAACCCCTTGATCTAATGTAATCATAAATCGTGTCATTCTTTGATCAGTTATTGGTAACTCTTTCTCATTTTTTAGTGACATAAAAAAAGGAATGATTGAACCTCTTGAACCCATTACATTTCCATACCTTACAACTGAAAAAGATGTTTTGTATCCACCTGCATATGATGAATTGCTTGCGATAAATAATTTATCTGATGCTAACTTTGTAGAACCATAAAGATTTATCGGACTGCTAGCTTTATCTGTTGAAAGTGCGACTACCTTTTTAACTTTTTGATCAATTGAGGCATCAATCAAATTCATGGCCCCATTAATATTTGTTTTAATACACTCAAATGGATTATATTCAGCTGTTGGAACAATTTTAGCAGCAGCAGCATGCACGACGAAATCTATATTGTGTAGGGCGCGATGAAGTCGATCTTTATCTCGTACGTCACCAATAAAAAATCTAACTCTTGGATCACCTTCAAAAAGTTTAGCCATTTCCCATTGTTTCATTTCATCACGTGAAAATATTACTAATCGCTTTGGATTATATTTATTAAGTGTATGTGACGCAAAAGAATGACCAAATGAACCCGTACCACCAGTAATTAAAATTGAAGAATTTTTAAACATATGATTTATCTATTAAGTATTAGCACTAATAAGGAAATTTTCATTAACTTTAATCAATTCTTCAAAAGTTCCCTCATTTTTTAATCGACCTTTTTCTAATATAAAGATCTTATTGCAATTTTTTAAAGTACTCAATCGATGAGCTATTATTATGATTGTAACTTCTTTACTAACATTATTGATAGCTTCCATTACTGCTCTTTCTGTTTGATTATCTAAAGCGCTAGTAGCCTCATCTAAGATTAATACTTTTGGATCATGATATAAGGCCCGAGCAATGCCAATTCTTTGACGCTGACCACCTGATAGTCGAATGCCACGCTCACCAATAGTTGTTTCATATTGTTTTGGCAATTCCTCAACTATAAATTCATGTAAATTCGCAATTCTAGATGCTCTTTCTATAGCATCTTGACTTCTATCTTCAGCATTAACGCCAAAAGCAATATTGCCTGCAACAGTATCATCAGAGAGAAAAATATTTTGAGGTACATAGCCAATAGAACGTTGCCAAGATCTTACATTTTTACTTGTTATAATTTTTCCATCAACTTCCAATGTACCCTTTTGGGCTTCTAATAATCCTAATATAATATCAATTGTTGTAGTTTTTCCACTACCAGTTTTTCCTACTATGCCAGTTATTGATTTCGCAGGTATAATTAAATTAATTTCTTTCAAAGCTATTCTTGATGTGTTTGGATAATTATAGCAAATATTTTTTAGCGAAATTGACTTTGCTAAGGAGAGAGTATTTTCATTTAAATTTCTATTTAATGGCTTAAGATTTCTTAGAGCATCGTATAATGATTCAATTGCCGGACTAATAAAAGTAAGTTGAGTTAAAGCATTATAAATTTGTTGTAATGCTGGCATTAAACGATAGCCTGCAAAAACATATAAGCTAACGATTGGTAAAGCATTATTGAAGCTTCCTGTTTCTATCATTTTATAAAGTATAATTAATAGTACACCTCCAAAAGCAATGCCCTCTAACACATAGCGAGGTAATGAAGCTATAATCATTACTGAGGCATTAGTTCTTGCAAAAGTTTTAGCGGGAGTACTAAAATTATTAATATAATTTTCTTCTAAACCTCCAAATTTAACCTCTTTTGCAGCACTAAAGGCCTCGTTTATTGAGGTGAATCTTAACTCGTTACTTTTAAGGCGTTTTTTTCCCATAAGACCAATATACTTACGCACTAAAGAAAAAATTATTGCATAAGCACCACCAAGTGAAAACCCAACGACTAATGCAAGTATTGGGTCAGCTATAACTAATAAAAGTATAAGGGCAATCGTGACACAACCTTTACTTATTAGCTCTATAAACATAAAGAGGCCACCGCCAATTACTTGCCGAACTTCTGATAAAATATCTTTTCCAAGATCAGCACTATTGTTATTTAAAAACCAACTATAAGGCTGGCTCAAATATCCTTCTAATAAACGTTTACCAATACTATATTCGCGCATTTGAACAAACATAACTATCAAAAATTGAGTAAAAGCCTTAAATGCTAAAGAGAATAATAATAATACAAGAACTAAAACACCTAACGCAAAAAGAAACTCTTGATTATTTTCAATGCCAAATAATGAAAAACTTTCAAAGATAGTGTTTAAATAAATATTTGTTTCTATAAGACTTGGATTGGTTAAGACTGCCATAAAAGGTAAAATTGATGCAACACCAATCATATCAAGTAAAGCCATTATAAAGATCAGAAACATCAACATAATTGCTCGAATTTGCTCATGTGGCCTTAACAGAAAAAGTAATCTTTTATAATTTTGCATTGCACTCAGTAATAAATTTGTATTTTTTGATGTTAGTCTTCAGCATTTATAATTCGCTTTAGATCGTAAATAACATGATTTTTCTTTGCTAGACTTCTAATTTGCTTTTGAGACATCTTTTTAAATTCGTCATGTGCTACAGCTATGACTATCGCTTCGTATTTATCTTTTATTGGTTTATCAATTAAATTTATACCATATTCAGACTTTACCTCATTTTTATTAGCCCAAGGATCAAATACATCAATGCAAGAACTAAATTTTCGAATTCTATTAAATAATTCAACTATTTTAGTATTACGGACATCTGGACAGTTTTCTTTGAAGGTTACTCCCATAATCAATATATTTGCCTCCGTAAGATCAATTCCTTTACTAATCATTAGCTTTTTTATTTGATTAGCTACGTAAGAAGCCATCATGTCATTTATTCTACGACCAGCTATAATCATCTCTGGATTGTGGCCAACTTTTATTGATTTAAATGCTAAGTAGTATGGATCTACTCCAATGCAGTGACCTCCAACTAAACCTGGCTCAAACGGTAAAAAGTTCCATTTTGTACGAGCTGCTTTTAGAACCGACTTAGTTTCAATATTTAATTTATTAAAAATCATTTCAAATTCATTCATTAAAGCAATATTAACATCTCGTTGTGTATTTTCGATAACTTTTGCCGCTTCCGCAACTGCAATACTTGGCGCTTTATGTGTTCCTGCTTTTATAATTTCTTTATAAAGTTTATCAACATTATTAGCTACTTTTGGAGTTGAACCTGAAGTAATCTTCATAACTTTGGAGATACGATGTTTCTTGTCACCAGGATTTATGCGCTCAGGTGAATAGCCACAAAAAAAATCCTTATTAAAATATAAGCCAGACTTCTTTTCGAGAATAGGAACACATACCTCCTCTGTGGTACCCGGGTAGACTGTAGACTCGAAAATAATAAGATCATTTTTTTTTATCAATAGTCCAATCATACCACAACACTTTTTTAACAAACTCAGATCAGGTTTATTATTTTGATCTATTGGAGTAGGAATTGTTACAATAAAGATATTACATTTTCTTATTTTTTTAATATCATTTGTAATTATTAAATTTGAAGACTGCTCGAACTCTTTTTTTGAAACTTCAAGATTTAAATCGTTCTTATTTTTCAACTGATCTACTCTTTTCCGACTTATATCAAATCCTATGACATTTCTTTTTTTTCCAAATTCGATCGCTAATGGTAAACCGACATAGCCTAGTCCTACAACCGCTAATGCTTTATTTTTAATAGTAGAATTAAGTTTTTTATTTTTTGACATTATAATATTCTTGATACCATTGAACAAATTGCGAAATACCCTCTTTAAAATTTGTTTTAGGGGCATAATCAGTTAAATTTTTTAAAAGAGTTGAGTCAGCCCATGTCGCAGATACATCACCTTTTTGCATTGGCATATAATTGCGTATTGCTTTTTTTTCTAAAATTTCTTCTATTGCATCAATAAAATCAAGCAGTCTAATTTTACGCGAATTTCCAATATTAACAACTCTATAGGGTGCAACATGAGAAAGACTATCCATCTTTGAAATATTTTTTTTAATTTTGGTTTTGGGTATTTTGTCAATCAATAATCTAATTCCATGAACCAAATCATCTACATAAGTAAAGTCACGGTACATGTCACCATGGTTATAAATATCTATGGGTTTATCATTTAAAATTGAGTCAACAAATTTAAATAAAGCCATATCAGGTCTTCCCCATGGCCCATATACTGTGAAAAAGCGAAACATCGTTACTGGGATTTTCCATAGATAAGAATATGAATGCGCCATATTTTCATTAGCTTTTTTTTTGTAGCAGCATAAATTGTAAGTTGTGTATCAGTTTTTTGTATTTCAGAGAAAGGCATCTTAGTATTGGCGCCATATACGGAAGATGTCGAAGCCATTAATAAATGCTTAACTTTATATTTTCTTGCTATCTCCAATACATTAAAGGTGCCAATAATATTGGAGTCTATATATGCTCTTGGATTTTCGAGGCTATAACGAACCCCTGCTTGCGCAGCAAGATGGACAATTACATCTGGTTGAAATTCATTTGATATAGTATCAAGCTTCTCGAAATCCTCAAGCATTCCTTTTGTTGAACTAAAATTTGAGTCTTCAGATAGGATATCATGCCTTTTCTTTTTAAGATTAACGTCGTAATAATCAGTCATCCCATCATATCCGTGAACTCTATAACCTTCTTTTAATAATAATTTGGTTAAGTGAAAACCAA
>CABYSM010000020.1 GCA_902521655.1 uncultured Pelagibacteraceae bacterium | reverse complement strand
TAAATAAAATTCCAAGTTCCTTTAAGGAATTAATTAACCAAGAAGACCTAAAAGTAGTCGTACAAGACCCAAGAACTAGTCCAGTTGGAATGGGTTTATTGCGATGGATGAAGCTTACTCACCCAAATAACTTTCCTACAATACTTAAAGAATTTAATAATAAAGTTTTAACTTATACTCCCGGATGGTCTGAAGCTTATGGTATTTTCCTTGAAGGCAAGGCTGACTTAGTCTTAAGCTATAGTACTTCGCCATTTTATCATCAAGAGTATGAAGATGAATATAAATTTAAAGCTATTGAATTTGCAGGCGGACATCTTGTAACAAAAGAAATAGTTTATGTAAGGCCTGACTCAGAACAGCAAAAACTTGGGAGAGAATTTGTTGAATTTATGGTTCGCGATGACATTCAAAAAATAATAGCACAGATGAATATAATGTATCCTGCAATAGAGAATATTAACAATATTCCTGATAAAATGAGAAAGCTTAAGAAACCTAAAGAAATTCAATATGATGATTTTTTAGAGGCCGATCCTCTTATAAAAATATGGCTTGAAGTTGCTTCGTCTTAATTTTAGAAATTTTTTTCCATGGCTATGTTTAACATTCGTGACATTAGCAATTTTACTTCCTTTAATTGGTATTTTCTCTCACTACGAGATAAGCGCAAGCTTTGAATTTTCTAATTATACATCCTCAATTATTTTTTTTACTATCTATCAATCATTGCTATCGGCTTTATTGTCGATCATTGCTGGTTCTCTTTTAGCCTTTTTATTAAATACATATAATAATTTTTATATTGTAAAAATTATTGCGCAATCACAGTCAATAATATTTGTGCTGCCAACAATAATAACAATTTTTGGGATTCTATCTTTTTATGGAAATTTTTTTGAAATTTACGGCCTTACAGGCATTCTCTTTGGTCATGTAATTTTAAATACTCCACTCGTGGGTAGAATTATTTATCAATCATTAAATGAGATCAGTCCAAATGAGAAAATGCTTTCAAGGCAAATGGGCCTGAGAAAGATATCTTCTTTTCTTGCATCTGAATGGCCAATTATTAAAAAAAATGTTCCTAGCCTCTTTGTTTTGGTAACATTTATTTGTTTTGTAAGTTTTACCCCTGTGTTAATTTTAGGGGGAGGCCCAAAGTACTCTACTTTGGAAGTATCTATTTATTACTCAGTAATATTTTCTAACGATTTTAATGCAGCTCTAAATTTACTTTTTTTCCAACTTATAATTTGTTTTGCTATTTATTTTATTTTTTTTAGAAACTTTAAAAGCCAGAATTTTATGATTGATGATAAACGATATATTAAAACTTATTTTGATCTCACTCTACTTAATCTTCTTGGTTTACTAATTTTATTGATTATTACATTAATTATTTTTTCACCACTTTTATTTATAATTGTAAAGGGGATGAATGGAGAGTTATTTAATATTTTAACATACACATATCTTTGGGAAGCAATCTACAATACATTAATCATTTGTTTTTTCTCAGGCGTTATATCTATACTTGTGGTATATAATCTTCTAGTGCTGACGCATAAGAAGACTAAAGCATCAGAATCTTTAATTTATAGTTTAATAATTTTTTCACCAGCAGTTATGGCTGTTGGATATTACATATTATCATTTAAATTGAATTTGTTGTATTTCCCAAATATTATTATTGTAATTATTCTAAATTCTTTTTTTGTTTTGCCATTTGCATACAATTACTTAGCCCCTTCATTTTTTAGAGTGATAAAAGAAAATGATGATATATCAAATAGTTTAAATCTATATGGATTAAGTAGATTTCTAACGATTGACTTGCCAAGGCTAAAAAAATCCATAATTACAGCCTTTTGTGTATCCTCAATATTGTCTGCAAGTGATTTAGTCGTAATTTCTTTTTTTGGGACGAATGACTTGTCAACCCTTACGCAAACAATATATAGACTAATGGGAAGCTATAGAATGGACGAAGCATATTCAGCATCATTGATCTTATTGATATTTTGTTTTATTTATTTCTTCTTAGCGCATAAAATATTGGAGAAGAATAGATGGAACATTCATTAGATTTAACTTATCACTGGGCTGGATTCTCAGCTTTAGCTATCTTTGTTTTTGCTTATGCCCTTGTGATGGCTGAGGAATTTACTCACTTAAGAAAATCTAAACCTGTTGTTCTTGCTGCAGGTCTAATATGGGGCATAGTTGCGTTTGCGTATTCAGGCACACCTCATTATGAAATGGTTGAACACGAAATTAGACATAGTTTTCTTGAATACGCTGAACTTGCCTTCTTCTTATTGGTCGCGATGACATACATAAATGCATTGGAAGAAAGAAATGTATTTAATTCTCTAAAAGCATGGTTGATTAAAAATCAATTCAGCTACAGACAATTGTTCTGGATTACAGGAGTTCTTGCTTTCTTTCTCTCGCCGTTAGCCGATAATTTGACAACTGCACTTGTTTTATGTGCTGTTGTAGTAGCCGTTGGATCTTCAAGCCCTAAGTTCATTGGGATAGCGTGTGTAAATATCGTAGTTGCAGCAAATGCTGGAGGCGCATTTAGCCCATTTGGCGATATTACAACATTAATGGTATGGCAAGCAGGCCAACTTGATTTTCTTCAATTTTTTGCATTAGTAATTCCATCTATTGTAAACTACATAATCCCTGCAGGCATAATGCATTTCTTTGTATCAGATCATAAACCTAATGTTGCTGAAGAAATTGTTGAAATTAAGTATGGAGGAAAGGTTATAATTCTTTTAGGGCTTTTAACAATACTTACTGCGGTTAGTTTTCATAACTTTTTACATCTACCTCCTGTATTTGGAATGATGACTGGATTAGCTTACCTACAACTTTATAGTTTTTATATAAAAATTAAGACAACCAACGTTGAAGAAAAAAAATATGATTTTTTTGAAAATGTCGCACATGTTGAATGGGATACATTATTATTTTTCTTTGGTGTAATTTTATCTGTTGGAGGCCTTGGCTTTATAGGTTACTTAGAATATGTATCTCAATTCATGTATACAGATTTAGGGGCAACCAATGCGAATATACTAGTTGGAATTTTGTCAGCTATTGTCGACAATATTCCTGTAATGTTTGCTGTTCTAACTATGGAGCCTTCAATGCCTGACTCACAATGGCTATTAGTTACACTAACTGCAGGCGTTGGAGGAAGTATGCTTTCAATAGGTTCTGCTGCTGGAGTTGCTTTGATGGGACAATCAAGAGGGATGTATACTTTTTTTGGTCATTTGAAATGGACGCCAATCATAGCAATTGGTTACTTTGCTAGCGTTTATGTACATATCTTAATAAATTTCTAATGAAATATTTTGTTTTAATCACAATAACTCTTATTTTATACATGAGCACAGCTATGACAGAGAATGCACACGACCACTCTTTTAAATCAATTAATGAGGAAGATATAATCAAATTATCTGACTATAAAGGGAAAACCATTGTTGTTGTAAATACCGCTAGCCTGTGTGGCTTCACCTACCAATATGAAAGTTTGCAAGATTTATATAATACTTATTCAGATAGGGGATTGATTATTATAGGGGTTCCTTCTAATGATTTTGGAAATCAAGAGTCTGGTGATAATGCGCAAGTTAAAGAATTTTGTGAGAGCACATTTAATATCACCTTTCCACTTACAGAGAAAAATGTTGTAAAAGGAAAAAATGCTCACCCTTTTTTTCAGTGGTCAAAAAAAGAATTAGGTTTTATCGGAGGAGTGCCCAGATGGAATTTTCACAAAATTATTATTGATAAAAATGGAAATGCACTTGCTGGTTTTACAGCCTTAACTAAACCAAGTTCACGAAAATTCATAAATGAAATTGAAAAAGCTTTAAATCTCTAAAATAATATAAATATATGAATGATATATTTATAGTTTTAGGAAATCAGTTATTTGATCCTCAATACCTAAAAAATTACAAAGATTGTAAAATATTTATGGCTGAAGACTTGGGTCTTTGCACTTATGAGAAGCATCATAAATTAAAAATACTTCATTTCTTATCATCAATGCGCAGTTACAATGATTTATTAAAATCTAAAGGTTTCGAGACTGATTATTATGATTGTAAAAATAATTTTTCTGATAAATATGAAGATAAATTAAAAAAATCAATCAAGGAAAATAAATCAAAGAGAGTTTTCTCTTTTGAAGTTGAAGACAAGCCTTTTGAAAAAAAGCTTAATAAAATAGTAAAAGAAATTGGATTAGAAAGAGTAATCGTCACCTCCCCTATGTTTCTTAATTCAAGAGATGATTTTAAAAAATATCTAGAAAACAAAAAAAAACCTTTAATGGCCAATTATTACAAAATGAGTCGTATTAAATTTGACTTATTAGTTAAAGACGAAAAACCAGTTGGAGGAAAATGGAGTTTTGATAAAGATAATAGAAAAAAATTACCGCAGACTGTTAAGTTGCCAAAACGTCCAGTAGCTTCTGAAACTAAGCATACAAAAGTTTTAAAGAAATTTATAAATATAACATTTGAAAATCATCCAGGAAATACTGAAAATTTTTGGCTGCCTACAACACATAAAGAATCAACAGTGTGGCTAGATGATTTTTTAACAGAGAAATTAAACCTATTTGGCGATTATGAGGATGCAGTAAGTCAAAGAGATAATATTTTATTTCACAGCGCACTTAGTCCTCTAATCAATAGTGGATTAATTACACCTGAAAAGATCGTTGATAGATTAAAAAAATTAAGAACTAAAGTTAATTTAAACTCTTTAGAGGGCTACATTAGACAGGTAATTGGATGGAGAGAATTTATGAGGGGCATTTATCAGAATTACTCAATAGAAATGGAAAAGGGAAATTTTTTTAATCATAAGAGAAAATTTAAAAAAGAATGGTACTCGGGTGAAACTGGAATACCACCCTTGGATCATTCAATTAAAAATGCATTGAAATATGGTTGGACGCACCATATTGAGAGACTGATGGTTTTATCAAGTCTAATGAATCTATGTGAGATTGAACCCAAACAAGTTTATAAATGGTTCATGGAGATGTTTGTTGATTCCTCTGAATGGGTAATGGTACCGAATGTTTATGGCATGGGGCTTTTTAGTGATGGGGGGATATTTGCGACAAAGCCATACATCTGTGGTTCGAGTTATTACTTAAAGATGATGGATTTTAAAAAAGGTGAATGGTGTGAGACGGTGGATGGTCTTTATTGGAGATTTATAAATAAAAATAGAAAATTTTTTAGTGGCAACCCAAGACTGAACATGATGGTAAGTGTTTATGATAAAATGAAAAATGAAAGAAAGAAAAAAATCTTATCTAAAGCAGAAGCGTTTATAACTCAGTTCACAACCTAAGCATTATTGCTGTAGTGCATTATCTAGGTTCATTAGTATTGGCCTGCCATCGTGAGCGGAACTTAATGGAATTATCTTATCATCAATTGAAGCACATAGTGTCGGTGCACTCCTTTTTTTATCTCCCATGTTAACTTCAAGTTCGACAATAATAAGTTTTGCATTATCAAATGTTTTTAAAATCTTCATAACTACTCCTAATAATAATAAATTAATAATAAATATAACGATCCAAGTAGCTGTAAAATAAAGAGTGCCACTGAGAATAAATGAAATTGTTTAAATTTTTTTTCAGATAGAGAATTTCCTAATTTCACTTCATCTCGATGATAGTTTATTTTAGGTGTAATTATATATAGATTTATCGCAAAAAAAATTGAGGAAATAGCGGATATAATCCAATAAATATTTAACTGACTATTTAAAGTTGTTAAAAATGCAAGTAACATTGCAATTAATCCATATAGAAACATACGTGGAAAGAGTTGTCTTAGAAATACTCCAGAGTTAGTTTCATCCAGTACTTTAAAAATTGTTGGTGAGACCACTGCCATAAAGAATATCATAAATCCCACTACTAGTGAGTGTAAGAAGATTCCAAATTGCAACATAAATTTATTGATTAGTTATATTAACCTATTTCTTAGTCTTTAATTCCTTACCATCAAATATATCTTTTTTTGCAACCTCATTATCTATAATAGAAACAAATTCATGGTTAACATCTCTGTGGCCCATTTCATCATTTCTAACAGCAATAATTACATCTCTAAGTTTAGCAAACTTCGATAGGTTCCAATAATCTATTGCAATTTTTGGCGCGGGAGTATTTTCAATATTGCCACTGTCAATTTCTTCTAAGTACTCAGTGTAGCTTATGATTGCTTGCTCTTCAAAGTAACCAACTATCCGATGACATGTACGAGGGGAGATTAAGTACATGAAAAAATATAGGTTAAAAAATACTCCTTGAACAAATATGACTAAAAATCTTTCAAATGCAGATGGTTTTGCAATATTTATGAAGGTCATTAAATGCATTCTTTCATTTTCGGCCTCATCCAAGAGTATTTTAATCCAACCCCGGCCCTCCTGCATCTTTCTAAGACTTTTTAAATGGTTTAGCATACCTGCGACCATTCCAGGTACAGCCGCGACAGTTTCAAGTATTACTGCGCGATGACCATACCTTTTCTTGAAAAAAAAATCTGCAAAAAACCTTAGCATTTTAGTAAATATAAGTGCAACTTTGTCACTGAAATTTTTTGGCTGATAATGTGAAAACATCTTATTTATCATACTCTATAAATAATGCCTTTAAGGCCTATGTAAATGCTTCTGGATGATTTTATAATGCCATATTGTCACAGACATGGCGGTCCCTACGGGATTCGAACCCGTGATCTTCTGGATGAAAACCAGATATCCTAACCGCTAGACGAAGGGACCGTATGCCATTTATATATCTAATAATAATATGAAATCAATAACTGATTAGTTTATTTGGGAATTCGCTATATCAATTATATGCAGTTGAGGAGTTTTTCTACCATTCCATTCATTTATTTTTATCTTTCCAAATATTGAAATATTTCCACCTTTATTCTTTTTTAATTCATCTCCAAGCTTCGTGTTTAAACTTCTAAATGCCATTGCCTCAATGAAAGAGCTTTCATTTGATTTTATGAGACATTTGAGATGATCTTCCCCAATCTGATCCACAGAAGCTAGCTTAATATTTTCAAATATAAAATTTGGCTCAGGATTCTCTGAGCCAAATGGTCCGACTTTTTCAATCTCATCATGTACCTCTAAATTTACTGCTGAAATACTAAGTTTATCATCAGCTAGCATAGTGGCGAAGTTTGTCTCAATTGCATCAACCTTATTCAATTTCTTTTCAAAGAATTGACTTAATTCATCTATTTTATTTTTTTCCATTGTTAGACCAGCAGCCATTGCATGACCGCCACCCTTTAAAATTATTTGACTTTGCTGAGCAGCAACCACTAATCTTCCTAAGTCAATTCCTTTCAGAGATCTACCAGATCCCTTGGCCACGTCATCTTTAATTGCAAATACAACAGTAGGTTTATTAAATTTATCTTTTAAACGACTAGCAATAATTCCTATTACTCCTTCATGCCATCCCTCACCATAAACAATTAAAACTTTATTATTAAGTTTTTCCTCAGTAACTTGTTCAATAGCCTGATCTAATACATAACTTTCAATTGTTCGCCGTTCAGAATTAAACTTATTTAACTCTTCTGAAATCTGATCAGCTTTTAGTTTCTCACTAGCTGTCAATAAATCTGTCCCAAAACTTGACCTTCCGAGTCTACCTGCAGCATTTATTCTGGGGCCCAATTTGAAGCCTAAATCATAAACAGACACCTTCTGCTTTATATTAGATTTTTCTGCTAAGGCTCTTAATCCTGGATTATTAAGCTTCTGCATCACCTCTAAACCTTTATTAACTAAAATACGATTTAACCCTTTTAACGGAACAGCGTCACATACTGTTCCTAAAGCTGCAACATCAAGAAATGAAATAAGATTCGGTTCTTCTATATCATTTTTTTTAAACCAACCTTCTTTCCTAAGCTTTCTGTTTATTCCAATGATAAACATATATGTTACTCCTACCGCAGCTAAATAATTCAATCCAGATGTATCATCAAGCCTGTTTGGATTTATTAATGCAAATGCTTTGGGAAGATTAATTTCTGGCTGGTGGTGATCTAGCACAATAATATCAAGCTTGTTTTGATTAGCAAATTCAATCTCTTCGTGAGACATTGTTCCACAATCAACTGTAAAAATTACTTTGACCCCTTTATCTTTAAACTTAGAAAATACCTCCTTACTGGGCCCATAGCCTTCTGTAAATCTATTGGGTATATGAAAATCAAGATCTATAGATAGTTTCTTAAAATAATTTATTAATAATGACGCTGAAGTTGAGCCGTCTACATCATAATCGCCAAATACTGCTATCTTTTCATTAGCTAAAATAGCTTGGTACAGTCGGTCACATGATTTTTCCATATCTACTAAATTATATGGATCGGGTAAACTTTCTTTTAGAGATGGATTTATATAACTTGGTATGTCTTGTTCCGATATATTTCTTATATTTAATAACTTTGAAACTAATCTACTCAGTCCATATTTTTGTGAAATAAAATCTATTTGACGATCACTATATTCTTTTAGTTTCCAGATTTTATTTGTTAATGATTGTATATCGACGCTAAATTCATTATCAGACATCTATCAACTAATATCGTGATATGTTTCTATGTATTGTGACGAAGATTCACCCGTTCTTAGTACTAAAGAATGAGTTACATAATTATTTTGATTCGTTCTTACTCCTCTTACCATTGTTCCTTCGGTTACACCTGTTGCTGAAAAAATAATATCCCCATGAGCTAGCTCATCAAGCGAGTATTTTTTGTTTAAGTCTTTTATACCTATTTTTTCAGCTCTGATTTTTTCAACTTCATTGTTTATTACAAGTCTTGTTTGCATTTGGCCACCAATACATTGCAATGCAGCAGCTGCAAGCACACCTTCAGGAGCTCCTCCTACACCCATATAAATATCTACAGGACTATGTTCCTGAGTAGTCATAATAATGCCAGCCACATCTCCATCGGGAATTAAAACTATTCTTGCCCCAATTGACCTAAGATCTTCGATAATACTATCATGACGAGATCTTTCTAAGACACATGCTGTAACTTCATTTATTGGAACTTTTTTGGCATCAGCAATATTCTGCATATTCTCTTTAGTAGTAGCGTCTAAATCAATAATACCATCTGGAAGATCCCCACCAACCGCAATTTTATTCATATAGGTATCAGGCGCGTATAAAAGTCCACCCCTTTGAGCGGCTGCAATTACGGATAAAGAATTAGGCATGCCTTTTGCAGTAATTGTAGTTCCTTCAAGAGGATCTAAAGCTATATCAACTTCATGATTCCTTCCTGTACCAACTTCTTCTCCTATATATAACATGGGCGCTTCATCTCTTTCGCCCTCCCCAATCACTATTCTTCCCTTAAAGTCAATTTGATTTAGTGCAGTTCTCATTGCATCCACGGCTTTTTGATCTGCCGCTTTTTCGTCTCCAAGACCAATTAGCATAGACGAAGCAATTGCTGCTTTTTCTGTTGCCGCAACTATTCCTGATGCATATTGTGTTGATATAATGGTCATAAAGAATCTTCGATTCTGATGAATTTAGCAGATGCTGCCACTTCTGGTAATCTTTTAATTTGATTTAAAGCAACTTTCAGAGATGATTCCTTAACTTTGTGTGTGATTAAAATTATTTCCGCATATTTTGTCTTTTTAGATGGTTTTTGGATAATGCTTTTAATAGAAATACCTTTCTTGGATAAAGCTCTTGAAATTTTTGCCATAACACCTGCACGATCCTTGCCTACAATTCTTACGTAATATGGAAATGATAAATTTTCAATTTTTTGAAAAATAAGTTTTTTCTTTGCGTTAACTGGTGAGCCTAATGGTAAATTAATTGTACCTTTTACTATTTCCATTAAATCAGACATGACCGATGCTCCTGTAGGACCTGCTCCTGCTCCTGGCCCTTGAAACATGTTTTTGCCAATAACATTATCCTCAACGATTACTGCATTTAATTCATTCTCTACTTTAGCTATATCTGATGCCTGTTTAACAAAACATGGGTGGACTCTTTGTTCAACTTTGTTGTTAACCTTTGAACTGACTGCGAGCAATTTGATTACATAGCCAAATTCAGTAGCATATTTAAAATCTTTGGTATCAATTTTTGCAATGCCCTCAATATATGTTGAACTAAAACTTATTGGCACATCAAATGCCAAACATGATAATAGAGTAATTTTATGCGCTGCATCTATTCCTTCAATATCAAAGGTAGGGTCAAGTTCAGCAAACCCTTTCTTTTGTGCATCGCTAAGTACATCTTTAAAGTCTCCAAGACTCCTATCCATCTTTGTCAAAATATAATTACAAGTACCGTTAAGTATTCCATATATTTTCTTAATCTTGTTGAAGCGTAAATTTTCTCTTACTGCTTTAACAATCGGAATTCCCCCAGCAATAGCGGCCTCATAATTTAGTGATACATTATTTTTTTCTGCGATCTTGGCTAATTCATTACCATGTAGTGCCATAAGTGCTTTGTTGGCAGTAATGACGTGCTTTTTATTTTTTAGAGATTTCTTTACTAAATTATAAGCAATTCCTTTAGAGCCACCAATTAATTCAACAACAACATCAATGGAGTCATCTTCTGCAAGACTCAATGTATTTGAAGTCAAAGGTAATTGTTTAATAGGAAGATCTCTCTTCTTTTTAAGACTTTTAACGGCAATTTTAACAACCCTTATATTAGCTGATTTTTTTGCTGTAGTTTTCAAGCCTTTTAGTTGCTTCAAAAAACCTGTTCCAACAGTTCCTAATCCTGCTATTCCTATACCCAAAACTTTACTCATTGATTACTACCATTTCAGGAACGCTCTCAATATCAGGTTTATCACTTGTGATATCATTACCCATATCAATGTCAGAAATATCTGGATTTATGAAGTACTCGTAAAAAGAGAAATTTTCAATTTTTGAACAGCTAATAAAAAGAGAAGATGAAAATAAAAATATAACTAATAAATTAATTTTTATCACATTAATATCCCTTCACCTTCACCAAAATCATTCATTACGTTAAAATTTTGTATCGCTTGTCCAGCTGCACCTTTTAACAGATTATCTAAAGCGCTGACTATACAAATTTTATTTTCTTTATAGCCTTTTTTTAAACCAATTACTAAATTATTTGTACCAACTACATCTTTAGTTTTAGGAATGTCACCAATCGGAAGTACTTTAATGAATTTTTCTTCTTCAAACCTTTCAACTAAAATTTTGTGAAGATCATTTAATGTATTATTATTAAGGTCTACATAAATATTACTTAAGATACCTCTTTCAACTGGAATAAGATTCGCAGCAAAAAAAACTTCAACTTTATTTTTAGTATTTTTTGATAATTCCTGATTTATTTCAGCTATGTGTTTATGGTCACCAACTCCATATGTTGCAATATTTTCACTTACTTCTTTTATGAGCTCATGCTTGGGCTTTGTTTTTCCCGCGCCAGAATATCCAGATTTTGCATCTATTATAATATCATCTTGCTCAATTGCATCCTTTGAAACCAATTCTATTAATGGAACTAATACACTTGTTGCATAACAGCCTGGATTAGCAACATGTTTACTTTTTTTTATACTCTCTCTATTAAATTCTGTTAGGCCAAATTGAAAATTTTCATTTAATTCAAAACTTTCATGATCAAAATTGTACCAATGTTTATATTCTTTCTTTTCATCCAGCCTGAAGTCAATTGAAAGGTCGATAATTCTTATATTTTTATTAAGATTATGAATTAATTTATGCATCTGCATATTAGGTAAACAATTGAAAATGAAATCAACATTATCAAAGTCTATGTTTTCAATTGTTTGGTATCTAAGTGATTGCCCTAATTCTTTATCATCAACCAATTCTCCAGCTGATTTATTGGCAGACAAAGCTGATAGATTTATATTTGGATGCGCTTTACACATATTGTAAAGTTCATGACCAACAAATCCACTAGCACCTAATATTACTACATTTTTCATTTACAAATTAAAATTATTAATTGATAGACTTAATGAAATCCAGTTAAAGACTTCGAAACTATCTTTTAGAAAATTGAAATCTTCTTCGAGCTTTTCGTCTACCGTATTTTTTTCTTTCAACGATTCTTGAGTCTCGTGTCAGAAGACCTTCAGTCTTTAGGGCAGGTCTTAAGTTTGGATCAAAAAGTGTAAGAGCTTTTGAAATTCCATGTCTAACTGCTCCAGCTTGTCCTGACAGACCTCCACCACTAACAGTTACGGTCGTATCTACTGCAAGCTTTTTATCAGTTAATACTAATGGTTGATTAACTAGCATACTTAGAACTGGTCTTAAAAAATATTTGTCCAGCTCTTTTCCGTTTATTATTATTTTGCCTGATCCTGACTTAATCCAGACTCTTGCTACAGCATTTTTTCTTTTACCAGTCGCGTAGGATCGCCCTAGCTTATCTATAACTGGTTGAACTTCGGTGGTTTCACTTTTAAGAATAGTTTCAGTATTTGTAGTATCACTCATTACTATATTAACTCTTTTATATTTAATGCTTTAGGGTTTTGAGCTTCATGCGGATGATTGTTTCCAACATAAACCTTCATATTTGATAACTGTTTACGACCTAAAGGACCCGAGGGTATCATTCTTTTAACTGCAAGTCGTACTAGTCTGTCAGGATTCTTTCCTTCAAGAACTTTTTTTGCAGTAATGGATTTAATGCCTCCAGGATAGCCTGTATGACGGTAATAGACCTTATCTTCTAGTTTATTTCCTGTTAGTTTAACTTTTTCAGCATTCACTATTACTACATTGTCTCCACAATCAGCATGAGGTGTATAGCTTGTTTTATGTTTACCTCTTAATATTTTAGATACAGCAGATGCCAATCTACCTAGGACAATGTTTTCAGCGTCAACAATCAGCCAATTTTTATTAATATTTTCCTTAGCTAGAGACTTTGTTTGTTTTAATATTTTTGATGTAGTCATTTGCGATCTTTTTAATAATAACTTATTAATTTGTCAATCATTATATATTTCATCAATTTAATCAATATATTAACAAATGGTACTATAGTACTTTATATATAAGTTTACATAATCCTTAAACCGGTATTAAATTTTACGTCGATGTAATTGGACTTTATAGGCTTTAACATCAATTATTGTCGATTAAATAAAAATTAATAGGGGAATTAAAGAGAAATGGCTAAAAATAAATTTGTACCTGCTGACTCAGTCAATCCTGAGACAATAGCTTTACATGGTGGCGACTATAGAAGTGATCCATCGACAACATCTGTAGCGGTGCCTATATATCAAACAACTTCATATCAATTTCATAATACTGAGCATGCGGCCAACTTATTTGGCGCCAAAGACTTCGGAAATATTTATACAAGAATTATGAACCCAACTGTTGATGTTCTTGAAAAAAGAGTTGCTGCAATGGAAGGTGGTGTTGGTGCTCTTTGTGTGAGTTCAGGGCAGTCTGCTTCTATGCTAAGTATCCAAAACTTGGTAAAAGCTGGCGATAACATTGTTAGTTCTACTGACTTATACGGTGGTACATGGAATTTATTTGCTAATACAATGAAGGATCTTGGAATTGAAGTTAGATTTGCTGATCCAAAAGATCCTGAGAGTTTTAGGAAATTAACTGATGATAATACTAGGGCATACTATGCTGAGACTCTTCCAAATCCAAAGTTAAAAGTATTTCCTATTCGTGAAGTTGCAGATATAGGGGACGAATATAATATACCATTAATCGTTGATAATACTGCGGCACCAGTAATATGTAAGCCAATAGAGCACGGAGCTACAATTGTTGTTCATTCATTAACTAAATTTATTGGTGGGCATGGAACAACTATTGGTGGAATTATCGTTGATAGTGGTAAGTTTGATTGGGGAAAAGATCCTAAAAGGCAACCTAATCTAAATGATCCTGATCCGAGTTATCATGGAATGGTTTGGACAGAATTTGCTAAAGCTGTAGGTCCAATTGCTTATATAGTTAGGGCAAGATTTGTTGGCTTAAGAGATATAGGTGCAGCCTTGAGTCCTCAGAGTGCATTTAATATCATACAAGGCCTCGAGACAGTTTCACTAAGAATGGAAAAACACTGCTCTAATGCAGCTAAAGTTGCTGAATACCTCTCAAGTCATAATAAGGTTTCTAGAGTTATTTACGCAGGGCTTGATGAGGGTGAAGCAGGTGAAAGAGCAAATAAATATCTTAAAGGAGGTCACGGCGCACTTTGTGGTATCGAACTTAAGGGTGGCAAGGCTAGTGGTGAAAAATTTATTAATAATTTAAATATGTTTTACCATGTAGCAAATATCGGAGATGCAAGAAGTCTAGCTATTCATCCTGCATCAACTACTCACTCGCAGCTTTCTGACGAAGAAATGGAGTCAGCAGGCGTTACTCCTAGTTATGTGAGATTATCCATAGGCATAGAACACATCGATGATATCATCGAAGATCTAAAAAATGCATTAGACGCAGCTTAGTCATTTATTGGTCACCTTAGTATATTTTACTGGGGTGACTTCAAACTCAATTGTAACATAAAAAGAGATAGCAAGAACACTAATATTGAGTTACCTTGGTGTAATAAGGCTAAATGCCATGGAATATTCAAGTAAGTCATCGAAACACCCAAAACTATTTGTAAGACAAACGTAATATTAAAAAAAATAATTACGCGGTAATAGCTATTTGATTTTCTCTTCATAATTACTGAGTAGTTCAAATAGAATAATAAAAGTAAAATAATTATGGCAAAAGTTCTATGAATAAAAATGATATACTCTCCATTTTCAAAGAAATTTATAATCCATCTTATGTGTGTATTTTCAATAGAGGGAAGTATATTCCCGTTGTAAAATGGCCAAGTATTATAAAGAAGTCCTGAATGAGTGCCTGAAACAAAGGCACCATAGGATATTTGAAAGCAAATAAATATAAAAAGTATAATTAATAAAGTTTTATATTTTTTAATAAAGATTGAGCTATTATTTATTAATTTATTATCTAATAAATACGATACTAAAGTATAAAAAGTTAAACCCAGAATAATAAATGCCATTGTTAGATGAAGTGCTAAACGGTATTGGCTTACATCAACCCTTTCTGATAAGCCACTTTTTACCATATACCAACCTATAACCGCCTGAACAAATAAAAGAACGCCAATAACAATGACATACTTGTAATATTCTTTTTCAATTTTTTTATAAAATAAAAGAAAGCAAAGAGGGATTAAGTAAGCAGCTCCTATAAGTCTAGCGAACGCTCTATGAAACCACTCCCAGAAATAAATGATCTTAAACTCATATAAAGTCATTGAACTATTAACTAACATAAATTCATCAATTAACTTGTATTTATCAAACTCTATATTCCAAGTAGCCTCAGAAAGCGGGTAAAGGATACCTGAAACTGGAAGCCATTCTGTAATTGAAAGTCCAGAATCTGAAATTCTTGTATAACCTCCAATTAAAATTATTGCACAAATCAAGGCTATTAAAGATAACAACCAAATTGAAAATGTATTGATTTTACTGTTCATATTTATTACATATTTGGCATGACGAAATTGAAAAAAGCAATAAGCGTTGTTATATTTATATTTGCAATCACGATATATTGTTTATTAGTTATGGTTATTTTAGCTAAAATCAACTTTAATCATTGGCTAATTGAATTTATTGTGTATTTTCTACTAGGAATTATTTGGGTATTTCCTTCAATATATATACTCAAACCATTTAAGAAAAAATGAAACCTAAAAAGAACAATACTCCTCACATGAAACTCATAAGAAATAAAATCGATCTAATCGATAGCAAATTGCTTCCACTAATGGTAAAGCGATCCAAGTTAGTCGAAAAAGCATTAGAGCTAAAAGTGAAACGTTCAGAAATAGTTGATCAAAAAAGGATAAGCGAAATAACAAGAAAAATTTCTCAAGAAACAAAAAAGCTTGGCGGCAATCCAAAACTATTAAGCAGTATATGGCTGGAAATAATTAATAGTTTTATTAAATTTGAAAAAAGTAAATTTAAAAAATAATTATTTACTGTGCGGTGGTAATTTTTTTTCTACAAACCACTCGTGTTTTTTTGTTGCAGGATTATATTTTTTCATTCTTAATTTATCTTTTGCCTTTAGACCTGAAGTAGGCTTCTTAGCATAATAATAAAATTTACTGTCAGCTTTGTCTTCAGGAACAAGTCTAACTTTTACTGTTGATTTTTTAGCCATCTATTCACCTTCATTAATTTTTTTTCTCAGATCAACTAAGTTATTTAAAACTTTCATTAATTTTTTTCTTTTACCATCTCCTAAATGATGCTGAGATATATTATTATTTTTGTCTTGAGTAGTGTTTATTTCATTATCTGTAAAGGAATTATTTCGAACTTCATTTAGTAATATTTTTTTTGTTCCATTATCCTTTATTACTTTCTGAACTCCTCTTATTGTATATCCATCATTGTATAGTAAGCTTTTTATACCCTTTAAAAGCCTTATATCTTCTGGTCTATAATATCTTCTACCACCCCCTCGTTTAATAGGCTTTATTTGCATAAACTTTGTTTCCCAAAACCTGAGAACATGTTGTGGCAAAGAAAGGTCTTTAGAAACTTCACTGATTGTACGAAAAGCTTCAGGTGATTTTGAATTCATTAAGCAACTACTCCGAAATAATTAATCTATTTTTTACATTAACTTTTGATTTCAGAACATTTGAAGCTCTAAATGTTACTACACTTCTTGCGGTAATAGGAACTTCCTCCCCAGTTTTTGGATTCCTTCCTATACGTTCTTTTTTCTCTCTGATAATAAATGTTCCAAAGGATGAGATTTTAACATCATCTCCTTTAATTAAACTTGTTAAAATTTCGCTAAAAACTGAATCAACCAAATTTGCTGACTCATTTCTGGATAGACCAACATTCTTAAATACAGCCTCGCTTAATGTTGATCTTGTTGTAGTTTTATCCATACAAAAAATTATAGTAATAATAATTACTTATAACAATATATTAATTATTTTTTTTTAATTCATCAATTTATTATGCATTTCGGATACATAATCACTTACTTTTTTATTTACGTTGTTATCTAATAGTGAAAATATTATATCAGCCGCATAGGAAACACCTCTATACTCAGAATGTCCATGACATTTAACTGCCAAAGAATTAAGACCCATCAAAATGCCACAATTATGCACTCTTGGGTCTAATCTATCTTTAACAGATCTCATAGCTAAAGAGGATAAAAAATAACCCATTTTAGATAAAATTGAACTCTTAAAAGCATCGTCAAGATGACTTTGAAAAAGTTTCGCTGTGCCCTCAGCAGTTTTTAATGAAATATTACCTGTAAAACCATCTGTAACAACAACATTCGTTCTTCCTAGTGAAATATCATTTCCTTCGACGTAACCATGGAAATTCATGCTAAGATTTCTTGATAATTCATTTAATTGGTCCGAAGCTAATTTAATTTCTTCTTTGCCTTTATTTTCTTCTTTGCCCACGTTAAGCAATCCAATACTAGGATTGTCAATTTTGAATAATATAGAAGCCAAACTTGCTCCAAGTATTGAGTTATCTATTAAATAACGAGAATCAAGCTTAGTGTTTGCCCCTAAATCAAGAACAACTGACTCACCTTTTACGTTAGGCCATATTGACGCTATTGCCGGCCTCTTAATACCTTTTAAAGTTTTAATGTTTAATAAAGACAAAGACATTAGTGCACCCGTGTTGCCAAAAGACAATACTGCGTCCGAAGTATTTTCTGTTACAGATTTAATTGCAAGAGACATACTTGAGTTTTTTTTTGATCTCAAAATATCTGAAGGCTTATCGCTCATTGTAATATAAGAATCACAATGAATTATTTCTGATACATTTATAAGCCTTTTATACTTTTCAATATTTTTCTTTATTGCTTTTTCATATCCATATAATTGGAACTTATAGTTTAAGTTACGCAGCAGCGACTGATTTAGTCCCTTTAAAATGTCGTTTATTTCTGTCTCACTACCCAACATATCAACAGATAATGTATAAATATTCGTCAACCCTTATGCACCATATTTTAAGCTTACAAAATAAAAGTTATTTTTTAAGTTCTTTGATTCATCGTTTTTAATGAAATGATCAATATTTAATGTCATATAA
>CABYSM010000019.1 GCA_902521655.1 uncultured Pelagibacteraceae bacterium | reverse complement strand
TAATGGATCCTTGGCATATACCACTAATAAATACACTTATACTTTTGCTATCAGGTACAACCGTGACCTGGGCGCACCACGCTTTAACTGAGGGAAACAGAAAAGAGCTGATCCAAGGTCTCTGGTGCACAGTAGGTCTTGGCATAATTTTTACGGGCTTCCAGGTTTATGAGTATATGCATGCTGATTTCGCTTTTTCAGGACATATTTATGGAGCAACTTTCTATATGGCAACTGGTTTCCATGGCTTCCATGTATTGATGGGTACAGTGATGCTTATTGTCTGCTTAGGAAGATCAATCGCAGGGCACTTTAAGGCCGACCATCACTTTGGTTTTGAAGCAGCTGCATGGTACTGGCACTTTGTAGATGTTGTATGGTTATTCCTATTCGCTGCAATATATGTCTGGGGCTATTATTAAACTTAATCTATCTATTGATTAAAAATTTCTCTTTCCATTTTATTTTTTTAGTAACAATTTGTTTTCTTTTACTGCTTGGTTATTGGCAAACCCAAAGATTAGAGTGGAAGACGAACATAATTAATTCAGTTGAAAAAAATTACATGCTCAAACTGGAAAAATTTCCTTTTGAAGGTGGCATAGATAAAGAATTTGAATTTATGCAAGTAGAGTTAAAAGGTTTTTTTATAAAAGAAAAACTTATGTATTTTTTTAAATCAAATTTAAACGGTATGTCAGGGTTTGAAATTGTATTACCTTTAAAAACTGAGGATGCAAAATATGTTTATGTGATCTTGGGATGGATACCTTATGACTTTAAGGAAAAATTTAATCTCGATTTTATGGATGCAAATAAGGAGTTTATTGTTAATGGAGCATTAATTTATTCTAAAGAGAGAAAACCCTTAATACCTGATAATGAATATTCAGCAAGCATATGGTACCTCCTAAATACTGACGAGATGGATAATTTTCATAAAATTGAATCAAGTGCATACATTCTTAAAATTACCGATCAAAATAAATTTGAGAATCTTTTAATTGAATTTGAGCCTTCAAACATAAGAAATAATCACTTGCAATATGCAGTTACATGGTTCTTGCTATCAATTGTTATATTGATCATGTATATCTATTATATAAGGCAAGGAAATACTGAAAATGAAGTATAGAAGCACAAGAGGAACTAATGAGGAGACGTTCAAGAAAGTTCTTTTTGCTGGTTTAGCAGAGGATGGTGGACTTTACGTACCAAAGAATTGGCCTCAAATAGACGTTAATAAAATAGATAAGAATATTAGCTACAAAGACCTTACAAAATTAATACTTTATCCATTTGTTAAGGATTTTATTTCTATAATTGAACTGGAAAATATTATTAATATTTCCTATTCAAAGCAGTTCTCATCGGAAAACCTAGTATCATTTAAAGAATTGAGTGATAACGAAATACTAGTTGAGTTATTTAATGGTCCTACACTTGCTTTCAAAGATTTTGCAATGCAATTACTAATTCCTTTATTTGATCATTTTTTAGAAAAAGAAAATAAGAAAATAAATTTGATTGTCGCTACTTCTGGTGATACTGGATCTGCAGCAATTAATGCAGTAAAGCAAAGTAAGAACATAAGTATATTTTGTTTATATCCTAGTAAGAGAATTTCAGATTTCCAAAGACGTCAAATGTCGACTGTGACAGAAAGTAATATCTTTTTGTGTGAAATTGGCGGTACATTTGATGATTGTCAAAAAATTGTAAAAGATATTCTTAAGGATACTCAATACAGTTCTGAAAATAATATATCTGCAGTCAATTCGATTAATTGGGCGCGAATATTAATTCAGTGCGTGTACTATTATTATACATATATAAATTATTTTGATGCATCTAGACCAACAGTTAACTTCTCTGTTCCTACAGGTAATTTTGGTGATATTTATGCAGGATATGTAGCCTATAAGATGGGACTACCAATAAATAAATTAATAATTGCTACAAATGAAAATGATATCTTACACAGATTTATAAATACAGGAATCTACCAGACAGAAAGTGTAAAAAAAACAACAAGCCCAAGTATGGATATACAAATAGCAAGTAATTTTGAAAGACTTTTATTTGATATCATGAGTCAGTCAAATGAAAAAACAGCATCAGCAATGCATTTATTTGAAGAAAAGGGAAAATTAACAGTAGAGCAACAGGACTTAAATATTATTTCAAATATCTTTGCATCTGAAAGTACACATCAAGAAGAAGTTAACAAAATAATATCGAATGTTCATGAAATTCATTCATACCTCGTTGATCCTCATACAGCTACCGGCATAAATGCCTCAAGAAAGACAAATGATAGTGATCGTATGAATTTCACATTATCAACTGCCCATCCTGTAAAGTTTTCAGAGACAGTTGAAATGGCTGTTGGAAAAAATCTTGATTTATTAAGTAATTACAAGGATTTATTTAGTAAAGATGAAAAAATTCACTCCATCCAAAACAATACGGATGAAGTAAAAAAATTTATTTTAAAGAATAAAAATTAAATGTCATTTTTAACTACATATTACCCAAAGAGAATTGAATTTGAGTTAAAAGGCAAAAATGTTTTTTTAAGACCTCCCGAGTATAAGGATTGGAAAGCTTGGTCATCATTAAAAGAAAAAAATAAATTTTATCTCAAACCGTGGGAACCTCTTTGGTCACCGTCAGAACTTGAAAGAAGTTCATTTGTAAAAAGAGTTAGATTTTTCGAGAAGCTAGCTTTAGATGACAGTGCTTACTCTTTTTTAATTTTTGAAAGCAAAACTAAAAATTTAATAGGTGAAATAAATATCAACAATGTTCAAAGAAGCGTTGTGCAGTCATGTTCAATCGGATATTGGATTTGTGAAGAAAAAATGGGTCAAGGTCTAATGAGTGAAGCAATAAATTTAATTAAAAAGTTCATATTTGATGAATTAGATCTTCATCGGTTAGAGGCTGCATGTTTGCCAGTCAATAAGCGATCTCTTAGAACACTTAAAAATAATGGCTTTGCTATTGAAGGACTCGTAAGAAAGTATTTGAAGATAAACGGTAATTGGGAAGATCACCTCCTTTTATCTTGTATTAAAGATGAAAGTTTATAGTATGCGCCTATGGTAGATCTCATAGGAAATAAAATTCCAGATATTAAGCTTGTAAAAATGGATAGTGAAAAAGGCCCACAACCTCTCTCTGTATTAGACTATTGTAAAGACAAGAAAGTAGTAATGTTTGGTGTTCCTGGCGCTTTCACACCGACTTGCTCTAGGAATCATTTGCCTGGATTCATAGATAAAGCTGATGAAATGAAAGCTAGAGGAATCGATGAAGTTATTTGCTTTGCTACAAATGATATTTTCACATTGTCTGCTTGGGAAGAAATGTCAGGCTCCATTGGAAAGATTCTATTCTTGTCAGACAGCAAGGCAAAATTCTCGAAATCTATTGGGACTGATTTTCCTGATAGCTTTGGCACATCAACAAAAACTCAAAGATGTTCGATATTAATCAATGATGGCACGGTAGAGAAATTTTTTGTTGAAGACGAAGATGGACAAGTAAGTGTTAGTAGTGCAGATAATATGCTCGAAAATATCTAATTTGATATTGCGGAAGTAGCTAATTTATCAGCTATTTCATTTCCAAAGTCACCAGAATGACCCTTAACCCATATCCAGTCAATATTATGTAGTTCAACAAGTTCATCAAGATCCATCCAAAGATCTTTATTTTTGACATCTTTTTTGTTTGCAGTTTTCCAATCATTTTTTTTCCATTTTAAGATCCATTCTTGTATACCTTGCATTACGTATTTTGAATCTGTAAAAAGTTTTATTTTTGAATTCTGATCAACGTACCGAAGAGCTTGAATAACAGCTACTAATTCCATTCTATTATTGGTCGTGTCTTCATCAGATCCATTTAACTCAATTTTCTCAATACCTTTTTCAATATAAACCCCCCAACCACCTCGTCCAGGATTTCCAGAGCAGGCTCCATCTGTGTATATATGTAAAATATCAGAGTCCATATTCACTTGCTTTTCTTACTGACTGGTGAAACCTCAACTTAGAAATATACTCATTTGGATCTTTTTTTAAAATTAAATCACTGTCTTCGTGAGAATAAAAATCAAGAAGTCTTGTCAGCAAATATCTTAATGCAGATGCTCTGGCCAACAGAGGCAGGGCTTCAACTTCTTCATTAGAAAATTTTCGTTCTTGGTTATAACTTCCTAATAGGTACTTAGCTTTGGTTGGATTGAATTCATTATTACTATCCTCAAAACACCAGGCATTGAGACAAATAGCAATCTCATATGCATAAAAATCATTACACGAAAAATAAAAGTCAATAATACCTGTTAGATTATTTTCTTCAAAAAAAATATTATCAGGAAATAAGTCTGCATGAATTATACCTGATGGTAAGTCTTTATTTATTTCCCTTGATAAAAATAAGAATTCATCTTCTATAAATTTTAGTTTTTCATCATCAATATGCTTTTTATATCTCTTTAACTTTTCAATAATAATACCAAGCTTATCGAAACCAAGCTCATTTTCTCTTTTTATACTAAGTTTTTCAGAGGCATTATGCATTTTGGCGATGGTTAGGCCTAGATTAGAACAATGAATAGGTTTTATTTTCTCTAAAGAACTGCCTGTTAGGAATGAAGTAATAACAGCATGCTTTTCTTTAATAGAATTTGAGAAATTACCCTGTTTATCCTTAATGACCTCAGGACATTTGATATCTTGGGCATTGAGATGATTCATTAAATCAAAATAAAATGGAAGATTCTCTTGATTTGTTCTTTCCTCAAAAATAGTCAGGATAAATTTTTTATTATCTGCAGTGAGTAAGTAGTTTGAATTTGAGGTTCCACCTTTGATACCACTAAACTTATTTATATTATCAATGTTATATTTGCTCAAAAAAACATTGAGTTCATCAATTGATATTTGTGTATATACAGCCATTAACTATATTTATAGCTCAGAATAAGTTAATTAAGTAATGATTTATGTCTTGAGTTTATTTATCTGGCTTATTGATTGCTCAACTAATTTTTTTGAGCTCTGTTCATTAATATTTTCAATGATAATTTTTTCAGCAATATTGACCGAATTCGCTACTATCTCCTCATTTACTTTAGAAATGGCTACTTTTTCTGCTCTTGATATTTTATCGATTGCTTGCTGCTCAGCTCTTTTTATAAACTCTTCTGCTTTAGCTTTAGAAGTTTCCTCATGATTCTTTGCAATTTCTTTAGCCTGATTAATGATGTTGTTTGCTTCTTCATCTGCTGACTGAACTTTTCTTTCGTATTCAGCAACGAGAGAATTCGCTTCTTCCTTTAGTTTTCTTGCATTATCTAATTCAGATTTAATATTTTCAATTTCACCATCAAGAAGCTTTGCAATCATTGACGGCGCTTTTATGAAAAGTGCGACTGCTATAAAAATTAGAAACGCTACAAATACCCAAAACGAAGGATCAGAAAATAAATATGACATTAGTTATAAATTTCCATATCAATTAAGCTTTTTTGAGATTTCATCATCACTAGGAACAGTCTCAACATACTTAGAAACGATAGATTTAATAGTATCAATAGTAGCTTTTTTAATTTCCTGTTCAGACTGTTGTTTTTGTTGATGAATTTTCTTTTCAGACTCTGTAATCATTGCATTAATCTTGATTTCATTATCTTTTTTTAATTTATCTAAGTATTCATTCATAGTGGCTTTTGAACTTGAGACTATTTCATTTGACTCAAGAGATGCAGAATTCATTTTATCATCATAATTTTCTAAAATTTTACTTGCTTCAGAATTAAGATTTTCAGCATCGTTAATATCATTAGAAATTTTATCTTTTCTTTCTTCTATTGTTGTGCTCAGCCTTGGGATCACAAATTTCCACATGAATAAATACAAAGCTGTAAAAGTAACTATCAGCCAGAATAATTGTGATGGGAAAGTTGAAATATTCATTTGCGGAAGGCCAGCAGATTTCTGACCTTCAGCATAAGCTTCAGATAAGGGCAAAACAAAAATAAAAATTTTAAGAAAAAATTTCATTATGTTTTAACCAAAAAGAATTAGGAATGCTATTACGAGAGCAAATAGTGCGATTGCTTCAACGAGTGCAAATCCTAAAAGTACTTGTCCAAATGCTTGTGGTGCTGCTGATGGATTTCTAAATATACCTGAAACGTATGCTCCAAATACTGTTCCTATACCAGCTCCAGATCCAGCAACGCCAATTGTTGCTAATCCTGCTCCTATAAGTTTTGCTGCTTCTACTTCCATTTTTGTTATCCTTTCTTTGTTTATTAAAATTTAATGATCCGGATGAAGGGCATCATTTAAATAGATACAAGTTAAAATAGTAAATATGTATGCTTGAAGAGCTGCAATTAATGTTTCAAGTGCATATAAAACGACAAGAAAAATTAATGGAGCAAAGCCAAGAAAGCCAAGCATCACGATAAATCCTGCAAAGATTTTTAATATACTGTGACCCGCAAGCATGTTTGCGCACAATCTTACGGATAAACTGATTGGCTTAGATAAATAAGATATGATTTCTATTGGAACAATTAAAGGTGCTAGAAATATTGGAATACCTGATGGATAGAATATTCTAAGATAACCAAGGCCGTTCTTCATGAAACCAATTATGGTTACCGCTAGAAAAATTAAACCAGCAAATGCAAAGGTAACAATAAGATGACTTGTTACTGTGAATGTATAAGGAATAAGGCCTATAAAATTACAAAAGAAAATAAACATGAACAAAGAAAAAATAAATGGGAAATAAGCTCGTCCTTGATCTCCGACCTGATCACGCAACATGTTGGCGATAAAATTGTATGATAACTCGGATAGCATTTGCATTCTATTTGGAATGATGGACCGTTTTGATAAGCCTAATATAAAAAGAGTCATCGTGGCTGCTATCGCGAAGACCATGAATAGAGATGAATTGGTAAATGAAATATCTATGCCTGCTATTTGCATCTCAGCAATTTTAGAGATTTCAAACTGATGTATTGGATCTATAGGATTATCTGCAGCCATTGAGTTATTTTTTAGTTATTTTGAAGGCTTTTTGCAACCCTAAAAACATTAAGAATTCCCGCTGCGCTGCCCAACAGGAAGAATATAATTATAAATAAGGGTCGCGTCTCAAAATAATTGTCTGCCAAGATTCCTATGCCAAGGCCAACGGCCATTGCTGCGACAATTTCTACCACCACTTTCATGATTTTTCCTATGGGTTTAGGAGTATTTGGAGCGTCTGGTGAGGATGACTTTTTAGCTGCTTGAATTTTTTCTTGCAGGTTACGAATGTCATTCTGATCAGATGACATTTAAGCAACAGCCCCAATTTCCTCAGCTTTCTTAAGATCTACGGAAACTATTTGACTAACTCCTCGCTCAGCCATCGTAACACCAAATAGTCTGTCCATTCTAGACATGGTCAGGGCATGGTGTGTTATTATTAAAAACTTAGTATTGGTCTTGTCTGTTATGCTGTCTAACAGGCCACAGAATCTTTCTACGTTAGCGTCATCCAGTGGAGCATCGACCTCATCAAGTACACATATCGGTGATGGGTTGGTAAGAAAAACTGCAAATATTAATGATAGTGCAGTAAGAGCTTGCTCTCCGCCTGAAAGTAGAGACATCGATTGCAATTTTTTACCTGGCGGACTGACCATCATTTCTAATCCAGCTTCTAACGGATCATCCGAGTCAATAAGCTCAAGATGAGCCTTGCCTCCATTGAATAATTTTACGAATACATCTTTAAAGTGACTATTTACAGTATCGAAAGCTTTCAATAACCTTGTTCTACCTTCTTTATTTAAATCCTCAATTGAGATTCTCATTTTTTTAATTGCACTTTCGAGATCTTCTTTTTCTTTTGTCATGTTCTCTAATTCATCATCGATTTCTTTTGTTTCTAAATCAGCTCTTAAATTTACGGCACCCATTGTTTCACGTTGTTGCTTTAATCTGTCTAATCTCATTTCAGTTCTATCTGCATTTGTTTTCATCGTATCCAGATCCTCGGCAATATTTAAAACACTCACGATGTCATGCGGTACACAATTAAACTTTTCTTTTGACTCATCTTCTAGCTCTTTCAATCTGGATTCTGCTAATTCTTTTGTGGCCTCTGTTCTTCCTTTTGACTCTCTAATATTAGCTAGATCATTTTGTGCTTTTCGAAGTTTGGCCTCAATTTTTTTGAGCTCATTATCTGCTTCAGCAAGTCTATCGGCAGCAAACTGCCTTTCTGTTTCTGCAAACCCTTTTGTTTCAATCAATTGCCCTCTTCGTTGAGCAATTTCTTCAGGCCTATTTGAAATTTTTTTTAATTCTTCTTCAGATTTTGTTTTTCTGGATGCTAATTTTTCTATCTGCTCTTTGGACGATCTAATTGTTTTACTTAATCTTTGATATTCGTAGGTCCAATCACTTTGCTTTTGTTCAACATCTTTTTGTCTGAGTTGTTCCCTCAGTTCCAATGACAAGGTTGCAGCTTTTTTAGCTTCATTACTCGACCTATCGTAGACATTTCTTGCTTCTTGAGATGCCTGATTTGCGCCTATTACCTTTTCGGTTATCTCTTTTAAGTGGAAGTAGAATTTCTCCTTAAACTTGGATGTCCAATTATGTGGATCATCATAGCCCTCAACCTCTTTAAGAGTTGACTCTCGTGATTTTAAGTTTTCTGAAGTTATGAGTGTATCTTGCCATTCATCTCTTTTAGAATTTTTTATTTGATTGTACTGTTCTATCTCTTGATCGAGATCTAGAATTTTTGCTTCTAATTTTTCTTTTTCTACTTTTAGCTGGTCTATTGTTTCGTTGCTTATTTCATCTGTATTCTGACCATTACCTTCTGTATCCCTTCTAGATTTTAAAGCCTCAAGATCTTTGATTGCATCCTCAAGCTGAAATTGCTCTCTTTCATTGTCACTAATTATTTGTTGTATCGAATTTTCGAGGTTTTTCTTTTCATCTTTTATTCTTTCCTCTTCTTGATCCAGAGTGTCTCTCTCAAGATTAATTCGATTAAGCTTAGCAGCGGCTTCAATCTCTTTTTCTCTGAGAGGCTTTATCTTCTCATTAGATTTTAGTTGCTCGTTAGTTGCTTGGGTAACCTCTAGAGTAAATTTTTGAATTTGTGATTCACTTGTTTTCAAATCCTCATCAGACTTTTCGAAAGACTCCTTTAATGAGGTCCATTTTAAAAACAGCACTATGCCCTCTAATTTACTGATTTCAGAGGAGATGGATCGGTAAGTTTCAGCTTGTTCTGCTTGTTTTTTCAGATTGTTTATTTGAGTATTCAGTTGTTTCATCAAGTCTTTAACTCGCTGGAGATTATTTTCAGCACCTTTGAGTTTTAGTTCTGCTTCATGTCTTCTAGAGTGAAGGCCAGAAATCCCAGCCGCTTCCTCCAATACTGACCTTCTGTCTATTGGTTTTGCATTTATTAGAGCCCCAACTCGTCCTTGGCTAATAAGAGAAGGTGAGTGAGCTCCGGTAGACAGGTCTGCAAACAGCCTCTGCACGTCTCTTGCTCTAACGTCTTTGCCATTAATTTTGTAATCAGAACCTCTTTCTACCTCAATTTTTCTTTTTACTTGAATTTCTGTTTGATTATTAAATTCTGATGGCGCCTTTCTATCTTCATTATCTAAATAAATCGTGACTTCAGCATTATTTCTTGATGGTCTATCTGCAGTACCTGAGAAAATCACATCTTCCATTCCCGAGCCCCTCATACTTTTTGCTGATGTTTCTCCCATACACCATCTTAACGATTCAACTACATTAGATTTACCGCATCCATTAGGGCCTACAATCCCAGTAAGACCTTGTTCAATATTTAACTCGGTTGGGTCAACAAAAGATTTAAAGCCTAAGATTTTAATTTTTTTAAATTTCATTAATTAATTTTTTTCTCAATTATCTTTTCAAACTCTGAAAAAGACATATTTCCCGAATAGAGGTCTCCATCTATTATAAAAGATGGGGTAGAGGAAACATCATAATCCTCAACGGCATCTATTCTCATTGTCAAAATAAAATCTGTTATTTCTTCATTTTCCATACAGGAATTGAATTCGTCCTCAGAAATGCTGAATAATGTAGAATATGTTCTTAATGCATCTGTGCTGTTTTCTAACACTCGGTCACTTTGTTTTGTAACAATCCACTTTTTTTGATCCTGAAATAAAAGTTTTTCCATAGCAAAAAAATCTTTTTCGTCTGTGCAGTGTAGTAGCTTAAAAGCATTTAAATCAATTGCATTCAACGCAAAGGGTCTGACCTCAAATTTAATTTTTCCCGTATCAATATATTTCTCTTTAATTTCCGGAAAAATATTATTGCTGAAATCTGCACAGTGACTGCAAGTTAAAGAACGGTACTCAACAATAGTCAATGGAGCAGCATCATCTCCAAGCTGCATTCCTGTTAATGTGCTACTTATGGCTAGCGATTGATAAGACACCAAGAGTGACACAAGAAAGATAGAGAATTTATGAATATTTTTCATTTTTAATAACTATAGCCTACATTTTGTATACAATGACTAAAACAATACACAACATGTTGAATATACTCAATTTTTACCAATTTTAATAGGTTTTATTGTACAATTCTAAGTACAAAAAGAATTTGTCAAAATTTCGTCTTAGAAATTTTTGAAGCAATTTTTTCAAAGCTTTTTTTTAGTTCTGGAAAATCTGATAGCTCTTCATATGTCTTATTTTTCTCTTTAATTTCACTATCTAATTGATTGAAATTAATATCTTTTCCGGATTTTTTATTTTTTAAATTGATTTGAATTATTTCAATCTTCTCAACTGCATTGTAGCCAAAAAATAAATTTATTTTATCTACAATTTTTTTATGCTCATGTTCAAAAGCAAAAGATATGCTTCTATCGACTTTAACCACAAGTTTGCCCTTTCCTTTAGGGCTCGAATTCGTTGTTTTGATTTTAGTTGGGTAGGACAATTTGTTAAAACTTGTACCAACAATTTTCTCCCAATTTGAAAGTAGTTCTAGTTCAAAAAATCCTCTGTTTTTTAATAATTTCTTTGCGTCATTTGGTAGAAGATTTGATAGAATTTGAGGTCCATTAAATTTTTTATAAGACATATTAGAAATTAGCATGAAAACTCACAATAAAGATAAATATTTTTCAGAAAATTTGATCTTATGGTTTAAAAAAAACAAAAGAAATTTACCTTGGCGAAGATCTCTATCACATAAAGACTATCCGTACAGGGTACTCGTGAGTGAGTTCATGTTGCAGCAAACTACTGTTTCTACAGTCATACCTTATTTTAATAAGTTTCTTAAGATCTGGCCGAATATAAAAACTTTGTCCAAAGCTAATATTGATGATGTATTAATTCAATGGCAAGGATTGGGTTACTATTCAAGGGCAAGAAATTTGCTTAAGACTGCAGAAATAATTATGCTTAAACATCAGGGTGATATTCCTAAAAGTGAAAATGAACTTAAAACCTTACCTGGTATCGGAGAATATGCTTCTGCGGCGATCCGATCAATAGCATTTAACAAGAAAGCGTCAGCAGTAGATGGAAATGTAAAAAGAGTAATAGCAAGATTTTATGGCCTAACAGGAACCCTTGACGGAAATAAAAAAAGAATTGATGAAATTGCTAATAGGATTTGTCCCAACAAAAATAATAGAGATTATACACAAGCAATTATGGAAGTAGGTGCATTAGTGTGTAAGGCAAAAAAAATTAATTGTGATGTTTGCTGCATATCTCAAAAATGTACTGCATATAATAAGAAGCTAGTTCATTCTATTCCTGAACCTAAAGTGAAAGTTAAAAAGAGAAAACTGAACTGCATTTCATTTATTTCAATTTTTAATGACAGATTTGTATTATTGAAAAAAAGATCAAGTGAGGGAATTCTTTCTAATCAATGGGAGTTGCCATCAACACCATGGGAAGCAAAATCTATTAAGTTTTCAAGAAAAGAAACTCCATTTCCAAATGCACATTGGGAAAAGACAGCCATAAATTTTAAACATTCTTTTAGCCATATGGATATTCAAAACGTTGCTTATTACGCCAGGAATAATAATAAATGCTTATCAAGCAACTCTTCTAATTTGAAGTGGGTTAATGTTGATAAATTAAGTGATTATGCTGTAACCACAATGAGCAAGAAAACATTGAAAAAGTTTAATTTAATTCCGATCTAAGTTTTTGCCTTAGAATATCAATTGGTTTTAATTCACCTTCAACATCAAAATGCCAGAAAGTCCATCCGTTACATGCTGATGCCGATTGAACTTCAGCGCCAATTTGATGAATAGAGCCTGTGTTGTTAGAGCTAATAACAGAACCATCAGCTCTCACTTTAGCTTTAAATTTTCTCTTATTGTCATATAGCAGGGTACCTGGCTCAATTAATTTTCTTTCTATTAACCACCCAAAAGGTATTCTAGGCTCTGCCTTCTTTGACTGACTTATATTTAACGATTCAATTTCATACGAATTAATTTTACCTATGCGTTTTTGTGCGGAATTTACATAGTTCTTATCCTTTTCAATACCAATATATTTTCTTGATAATCTTTTCGCTACGGCTCCTGTAGTTCCTGTTCCAAAAAACGGATCCAATATAACTTCACCCTTGTTTGTTGAAGCAATAATGATTCGGTGCAAAAGTCCCTCTGGTTTTTGTGTAGGATGTAGCTTTTTACCCTCATCATTTTTTAGCCTTTCATGACCACTACATATTGGAAGATACCAATCTGAGCGCATTTGCATATTTTCATTGAGTGACTTCATAGCATCGTAATTAAAAGTATATTTTTTAGAATTTTTATCTTTGCTCGCCCAAATTAGAGTTTCATGAGCATTAGTGAAACGCTTACCTCTAAAATTAGGCATTGGATTTGCTTTTTGCCATATAACATCATTGAGTATCCAATAACCTAAGTTCTGCATGATATAACCAATCCTAAAAATATTATGATAGGAACCAATAACCCAAATGGTACCTGTTGGTTTTAATACTCGTTGTGCTTCTTTAAGCCAGGCATGAGAAAACTTATCATATTCTTCAAAGCTCTCAAACTGATCCCATTCATCGTCTACGGCATCAACTTTTGAATTGTTTGGTCTGTATAGATTTTGATCAAGTTGTAAGTTATATGGAGGATCTGCAAATACTAAATCAACACTATTGTCAGGAAGATTCTTTAGCTCTTCAATTGTCTCACCACAGATAATGTTGTCAGAATTAATTGTAGTATTTTCATGGACCGTTTTCATAGCGGGTAATATGATTCAAAATAGAATCCAGGTCAATAGTATTTAGAATCAATAACTTAAATAATCTTCTTAATTCAATATATTGTGTACTGGTTTAAAAGATTTCCGATGTATTGGGGTAATTCCATAGTTTTTTAGAGCTGAAAGGTGCTCTTTTGTTCCATAACCTGAATTGGTTTGAAAGCCATATTCTGGAAATTGCTTTGAATATTTAAGCATAATTTCGTCTCTATAAACTTTAGCAAGAATAGATGCTGCGGCAATCGAAACAGACTTACTATCTCCTTTAATAATACTAATGGTGTTGTTTTTTATATCTGGTTTGAAATTACCATCGATAAGTGTTGTTTTCGGAACGACCGATAGTCTATCACTTGCTCTTTTCATTGCTAATAATGAAGCTTGTAAGATATTGATATCATCTATTTCTATCTCGGATGCGGCTCCATAGGCATAAATACTATTCTCTTTTATTTTCTCCGCTAACAATATTCTCTTAGCTTTAGGAATTTTTTTAGAGTCATTAATTCCTTCTGGAATATTTTTTCTATCAAGTATTACGGCTGCTGCAATTACTGGACCAGCAAGTGGACCTCTACCAACTTCATCAATACCAGCAATGGGCAAGGAAAAGTTGTTTTCAAAAGCAATTAATTTCTGAGGGTCAAATTTCAATTTATATTTTTACTTTTTTCTTTAAACTTTTTAAATCTTCCCAAGAAAACTTTTTTTGAGCTGGCTGTCTTAATAAGAAAGCTGGATGGAATGTAGGTAGTATCGGATACTTTTTTTTATTAATTTCTATATCTAACCACTTTCCCCTAATCTTGGTAATCCCTTCATTATTTTTAATTAATGCATAAGTAGCAGTGCTTCCTAATAACAAAATTGCTTTTGGATTTACTATTTCAATATGCTTTTTTATCATTGGTAAACATATCTCAATCTCTTCGTCTGTTGGCCTTCTGTTATTTGGTGGTCTCCACGGAACAATATTTGCAATGTAAACTTTTTCTCGATTTAGATCGATGGCCTCTAGCATTTTATCCAACAGCTTGCCACTTCTTCCAACAAAGGGTTTACCTTGAATATCCTCATCATGACCTGGAGCCTCACCTATAAGCATAATTTTTGCACTTGGGTTTCCATCTGAAAAGACCATATTTGTTGCGCTTTTATAAAGTTCACAGCCTTTAAAATTTGACATGTATTCTTTTAATGATTCTAGACTATCAATATTGAGAATATCTTTTTCGATTTCATGCTGAGGAAAGTCTGTTTCTTCTTTTGACTGGAGCTTATCAGGCGATTTTATTGTTCCTTTTCCATACCTATTTTTTGCCATATTTCCTATATTTTCATCAACCCCGCTTAATTTATATTGATTTAGTAGTTTTATAGTATTTTGAATATCTAACTTCGTCATAAACAAATTGAATTATAATGCTTATAAACTAAATATATAGTTAATAATGGAGACTGATACTCAAAGAGAAGCGATGGAGTACGACGTAGTTATCGTCGGAGCGGGACCCTCGGGTCTAGCAACTGCTATCAAATTAAAGCAAATTAATGCTGATGCAAACGTGTGCATAGTTGAGAAGGCCTCAGAGGTCGGAGCCCATATTTTGAGTGGAAACGTATTTGAAACCAAAGCACTAGATGAACTATTACCTGACTGGCAGTCTATGGAAGGTTGCCCTTTAAAAACTAAAGTATCAAAAGAGAAATTTTTAGTTCTATTCGAAAAAAGTTATTTCTCTGTTCCATCATTTTTGTTGCCTCCTGTTCAACATAACAAAGGCAATTATATAACCAGCCTTGCTAATTTATGTAGATGGCTTGGGCAAGTTGCTGAAGGTATGGGTGTTGAGATATATCCTGGATTTGCAGCTTCAGAAATTCTTTATGATGAGCAAGGGAAAGTAAGAGGTGTTGCGACAAATGATATGGGTCTTGATATAAATAATGAAAAAAAAGACTCATATGAACCAGGTATAGAACTGCATGCCAAAGTTACTGTGTTTGCAGAAGGATGCAGAGGTCATCTGGGTAAACAATTAATTAATAAATTTAATTTATCAGAGAATTCTGATCCTCAGCAATATGGAATTGGTTTAAAAGAAATATGGGAAGTTCCTGAAGAGAATCATGACGAGGGAATGGTTTTACATTCAGTTGGATGGCCTTTAGAAAATGATACTTACGGTGGCAGCTTTGTTTACCATGCAGAAAATAAACAAATTTATCTTGGGTATGTTATTGGCTTAGATTACTCAAACCCATATCTCTCACCTTTTGAAGAATTTCAAAGATTTAAAACACATCCAGCCATTAAAAAAATGTTATCTGGTGGCAAAAGAATTTCATATGGAGCAAGAGCATTAATTGAAGGTGGACTTCAAAGTTTACCAAAAATGTATATGCCAGGTGCGTTACTTATTGGATGTGATGCCGGCACTTTAAACATGCCTAAGATTAAAGGATCGCATACTGCTATGAAAAGTGGAATTCTAGCCGCAGAAGCTATCAATGAATTTATTTCCGAAAAAGTGTCTGATTTATCAGTTTATGAAGAAAAATTTAATAGTAGCTGGCTTTATAAAGAACTTCATGCAGCACGGAACGTGAAGCCTTTCTTTACCAGATTTGGAACAATTTTAGGCGTCATATTAGCAGGAATTGATCAATGGTTGTTTTGGGGAAAAATGCCATTCACTTTATCCCACAAGCACGCTGACCATGAAACACTTATCAAAGCTAAAGACGCAAAAAAAATTGAATACCCTAAGCCTGACGGGGTACTAACATTTGATAGGTCAAGCTCGGTTTATTTGACGGGCACATACCATACAGAAAATCAACCTGTTCACCTTCAACTAAAAGATAGTGAATTGCCGATAAGTTATACATTGAACGAATACGACGAACCTTCACAAAGATATTGTCCTGTAGGAGTTTACGAAGTGCATCAAGATAATGAGAATGAAACACCTAGATTTGTGATCAATAGTCAAAATTGTATTCACTGCAAAACGTGTGACATCAAAGAACCGTCGCAAAATATTAATTGGGTGACACCTGAAGGTGGAGGTGGGCCAAAGTATGCAAATATGTAAAATTAGACGAGTATGAGTATTATAAGACTACTCTCTTTCATCTTAATATTTATTCTATCTTTCAGCTCAGCGAATGCCGCTAAAACAAATTTACCAAAAATAGGTGATTATTTAGTTGCAAACATATCAAGTAATTCAAATGATTATAAAATAACCAAAAGGTATTATCAAAAATTACACCGATCAAACCCAAATGATCTATTAGCTTTAGATCGATTACTACTTCTTAGTATCTTAGATGGTGACTTGTACAGCGCCAATAACTATTCATTTAAATTAGCTCAGGCAGGCTGTGATAAAAAAGTAAACTCATGCTGCATGAACAATCAGTCACCTCAGGGTCATCTCGTAAATGGCATTTCATATTTAAACTCTTACAAGCAAGGTTTTGCTGATCAGAGTTTTGCCAGTATATGGAGAGGAGAAATATCAGACAGTACTTTTGTTAGGCTTTTAAGAGCATGGGTTTGGGCCGACAGTCCCTCTCTTGATAAGAGCATGGCATTGATCGACCTGATATCATCTGATGATCATCAATATCTTACCTTGGTTCATAAGGCTCTCATATATGACTTTGCTGATGAGATTGAATTAGCAGAAATTTTTTATGAGCAATCACTGTCTATGCAAAACGATCTTTATGTAATGCAGTTATATTTAAATTTTTTGAACAGAAATAATCTTGTAAAAGAAAAAAACAATTTTGTAAGTGAATATTTGTCTGATTATGATGATGCTTTTATAGAGAAGTTTACTAAATCCAATAATAATCGAATTATTCAGAATCCATTACAGGGAATTGGTATTGTTTTATTCAACGCACAATCATTAATCAAAAACGTTAATCAAGAATTGTCCCATATGTTGTTTCAATTGGCCTTAGAGACATCACCTAATATGCATGAGATAAAATATATATTTGCAACATTCTTGAGTCAAACACAAGATCAAGATAAAGCTCGAGATATCTTAAGCTTAATACCTAAAACTCATTATCTAGGACATTTTGCAGCAATTCAAATTTCGGAAACATATAGTTATGAAGATGAAAGTACAAAAGCTATCAATAACTTAAAAAATTTTTCAGAAAGTGAAGAAAATTTTGAAATATTTTTATCACTCGGTAATTTTTATCGATACGAAAAGGATTGGGACAACGCAATTAAGTCGTATCGAACAGCACTCGATTTAGGAGAAGCATTAGATAAAGATAACTTGTGGGAAGTTTATTTCAATATTGGGATAGTTCATGAAAGAACAAAAAATTGGAAATTGGCTGAACAAAACTTTATCAATGCGTTAGAACTTTATGAAGAACAGCCAGATGTATTAAATTATTTAGGTTATTCTTATATTGATATGGATCAAAATTTATCTACAGCCAAGGAAATGATTGAAAAGGCAATTTCTTTAAAGCCCAACGATCCTTACATTATTGATAGTCTGGCCTGGTATTATTATAAAGTTGGGCAATATGAAGATGCGCTCTCTTTGTTAGAGTTTTCAATTGATATGATGCCTTATGATCCCACAGTTAATGATCATTACGGAGACGTACTTTGGATGCTTGGAAATGAAATACAAGCGAGATATTATTGGAAAAAAGCAATAGAACTAGATATTGATGAGCCTCTTCAAGAAAAGATTCATAGAAAACTACTTAAAGGAATCTGATATCATTGCACAAGCATACATTACAATCATACGCAAAAATTAATTTATTTCTTGAAGTAATTAAAAAACTTAAAAATGGTTATCACGATTTATCTTCCATTATCACAAGAATAAGTATTTCCGATAAAATTAAAATTGATACAGCAGCTGATTTTTCTGTGAAATTTATAGGACCCTTTTGCTCGCAAGTAAGTCAAGAAAGCAATATTCATACTTTGTTTCAATTCCTATTAGATAATAATTTTATCAACCATAGTAATTACGCAATTCTTATTGATAAACAAAT
>CABYSM010000018.1 GCA_902521655.1 uncultured Pelagibacteraceae bacterium | reverse complement strand
CAAATTTCTCTAATGAAGACTACGTTAAAAGTGGAGCATCAATATCGAATGAAATTGCTGATCTTAGTAAATCTGATCTAATACTTAAAATTAATAAACCAAATGACGATGAAATTACATTCATGAATGGGGGATCAATACTGATTGCATCGCTTGACCCATATAATAATAGTGAAACACTTAATAAGTTAAAAGATAAAGGGGTGACATCATTCGCAATGGAGTTAATGCCTCGAATCACAAGAGCTCAATCTATGGATATTTTATCGTCACAATCAAATTTGGCAGGATACAAAGCTGTTATTGATGCGACTTATCTTTTTAATAAAGCAATGCCAATGATGATGACAGCAGCGGGAACAATAGCTCCTGCCAAGGTCATGGTATTTGGAGCAGGTGTTGCAGGACTGCAAGCCATTGCGACAGCAAAAAGGTTAGGAGCAATTGTTTCGGCAACTGATGTCAGAATGGCTGCAAAAGAACAGGTTGAAAGCTTGGGTGGCAAATTTGTAATGGTTGAAGATGATGAAGCTCAAGATGCTGAGACATCTGGAGGATATGCAAAGGAGATGAGTGAAGAATTCAAATTAAAGCAAGCAAATCTAATTTCTGCAACCTTAGCATCTCAAGATATTGCAATATGTACAGCTTTAATACCAGGTAAAAAAGCCCCACTACTAATTTCAAAAGAGCAAGTAAATTCTATGAAGCCAGGATCAATAATCATTGATTTAGCAGCAGAAAGTGGAGGCAATTGTGAATGCTCAACAGCCGGCGAAACAAATAATGTGAACGGAGTAACAGTTGTGGGTGTAAAAAATATTACATCAACTATTTCTCAAGATGCCTCATCCCTTTTTTCTAAAAATATTTTGAATTTTTTAGATTTATTGATTGATAGTGAGACAAAAGAATTAAGCATTGATTGGGAAGATGAGATTGTAAAAGGCATACTTGTCACTAAGAATAAAGAAATAACCAATGAGGAGTTTATATAATGGAAATAGTTGATCCAAATATTTTTAGACTAACAATATTTGTTTTATCGATTTTTATTGGATACTACGTCGTATGGAGCGTTACACCTGCCTTACACACACCTTTGATGGCAGTCACTAATGCAATATCATCAGTTATAATTGTTGGTGGATTATTTGCTCTAGTCCTCAGCAATGATCTATCACTTTTAGGAAATCTCTCTAAAGGCTTTGGTTTCCTTGCTGTGCTTTTAGCCGCTGTGAATATATTTGGGGGGTTTCTAGTAACTCAAAGAATGCTAGCGATGTACAAGAAAAAACCAAAGAAAGAGGATAAAGAATAAATGCTCACAAATCTAGTTGCTATTGCATATGTTGTATCTGGTGTATTTTTTATTATCGCCTTAAGAGGACTCTCTTCTCCAGAAAGTTCTAGAAGGGGAAATATCTTTGGTATATTAGGAATGGTAATTGCTATTTTAGCAACTTTATTTTCGGTTAATTTTTTTACCTCAGGTTTTCAAACGGTAATATTTGTTATAGTTGCAATTTCTATTGGTGGAATAGTAGGGGCAATTATTGCTAAAAGAATTGCAATGACAGATATGCCACAGTTAGTTGCTGGTTTCCATAGCCTTGTAGGCTTAGCCGCTGTATTTGTTGCACTCGCTGCATTTTATGCGCCTGAGGCATTTAAAATTGGGACCTTGGGAAATATAAAAACTCTAAGTTTAGTCGAAATGTCTTTGGGAGCAGTGATAGGTGCAATCACTTTTTCAGGCTCAGTCATTGCATTTGGTAAACTTCAAGGAATAATGTCTGGTTCTCCGATAGTATTTAAAGGCCAACACATGCTCAATTTACTTATTGGGATAATAATCATCGCAGGTATTGTTTATTTTTGCTTCAACCAAGATCAAAAGATATATTTAACAATTATCGCGTTATCATTTTTAATTGGCTTCTTAATTATTATCCCGATTGGTGGCGCTGATATGCCAGTGGTTGTATCTATGCTTAATTCATATTCAGGATGGGCTGCAGCGGGTATTGGATTTACACTTGGGAATACAGCTCTAATAATTACTGGTGCATTAGTTGGATCGTCTGGCGCAATACTCTCATATATAATGTGTGCTGCAATGAATAGATCATTCATAAGTGTAATACTAGGTGGTTTTGGGGGCGATGATATTGCAGTTAATAAAGATGTTGAGCAACGACCAGTAAAAGAAGGCGGCTTTGATGATGCAGCATTTATTATGAAGAATGCAGGATCTGTAATAATCGTACCAGGTTATGGAATGGCAGTAGCTCAAGCTCAGCACGTACTAAAAGAGATGACTGATGCCTTGAAAAAAAATGGTGTCAAAGTAACTTTTGCAATTCACCCCGTTGCAGGAAGAATGCCTGGCCATATGAATGTTTTGTTAGCAGAGGCTAATGTTCCATATGATGATGTTTTTGAATTGGAAGATATTAATTCAGAATTTTCTCAAGCAGATGTAGCATTTGTAATTGGAGCGAATGACGTAACTAATCCTATAGCTAAAACTGACCCATCCTCACCAATTTATGGAATGCCAATACTTGATGTAGAAAATGCAAATACAGTTTTATTTGTTAAGAGGGGTAGAGGCTTAGGTTACGCAGGGGTAGATAATGAACTGTTTTACAGAGATAATACAATGATGCTTTTCTCTGATGCTAAAAAAATGGTTGAGGGTATCGTTAAGGCTTTATAGCTATTCTTAGCTGTATAATTTTCTTCTAGCCATTTTTCGAGAACGGCGAATGTTTTCCGCTTTTTCTCTTAATTTTTTTTGGCTAGGCTTTTCAAAGTAAGTTCTCATTTTCATTTCTTTAAAAATACCTTCTCTTTGCATTTTTTTCTTGAGGATGCGTAAAGCTCCTTCAATGTTATTATCTTTTACACTTACTTCAACTATTGTTCTGCCCTCCTTAAGAGCGTTTCAAATTTGAGGGTTTTTACCATCTTGGAATTCCTTTGTCTAGCCAAATAAAATTAAATTTAGTTATGAGATAAAATTAATGTGACCCATTTTCCGGCTACCTTTTATGATCTTTTTGCCATAGTCATACTTAATACTTTTTTTGAAGCCTTTATACCTCTTCATATATTTTATTCTACTTACTTTTTTTATTTCATTACCTATGAGATTTCTCATAAGTCCTTTTTTAAGTATTTTGGGTTTAAGAATTTTTTTTCCTGTAATGGCTCTTATATGCAACTCAAATTGACTTATGTTCGCATTATCCAGTGTTATATGACCAGAATTGTGAACTCTTGGAGCAATTTCATTAACAAAAATATTATTTTCTTTATCAAGAAAAAATTCAATCGTTAATAATCCAATATAATTTAGCTTTGTAATAATTCTTCTTGATATTTTTAATAACTCTCCTTCAATTTTCGCATCTATGTTACTAGGCGATGTTGTTTCAAAAAGTATATGATCTTTGTGCATATTAGCGAATGTCGGATAAAAATAAAAATTTTGCTTAATGTCTCTCGCACATATAACTGAAACTTCTTCTTTAAGATTAATTTTTCTTTCTATAATACAGTCCTGATAGTTATTTTCTTTCCATTGTCTTTTTAAAGTTTTAGTATTTTGTACCAACGCTTGCCCTTTGCCATCGTAGCCAAATCTAGTTGTTTTTAATATTACAGGATACTGAATTGAAGATTCTAGTTTTTTCAAATTTTGCTTTTTATTTAGAAGACCAATTCCTGCGTGATTAATTTTATTTTTTGAGAAGAATTGCTTCTCTTTTTTTCTATCCTGACTAATAGTCAGCGCAGAAATAGGTGGATATATTTTCTTTCTCTTTAATTTCTTAAGAGCTTCAGTTGATACATTTTCAAATTCATAGGTTATAAGATCTACTTCACTACTAAAAATTTTCAAACTTTCAATATCTTCAAAGGAGCCATAAAACATCTTGTCAGCATATTTTTCTGCAGGAACTTTCTTGCTGTCTGAGTAAACGAACACTCTAAGTCCTAACTTACCACAGGAATGTGCTAAGAACATGCCTAGTTGTCCACCACCAATGATGCCAACGGTGGAAACTTTTAAACTCATTTTTTGGGTTTGATATTTACTGACTGGGTTTGCTTTAAACGCCAACTCTTATATTTGTTTTTAAGAATTTTATCTTCTCCACTTAATATTGAGATTGCTAATAAGGCAGCATTTTTTGCTCCTGATTCACCCACAGCAAGTGATCCCACAGGAACTCCTGCTGGCATTTGCGCTATTGATAACAAGCTATCCAATCCTTTTAATTTTTTAGATTCAACGGGAACACCCAGCACAGGTAAATTACTTATTGATGCAGTCATACCAGGGAGATGAGCGGCTCCTCCAGCTCCTGCAATAATTACTTTTATGCCTCTTTTGTCAGCCTCTTCCGCGTATATGAACAATCTTTTGGGAGTGCGATGGGCTGAAATAATCTTTACTTCATGTTTGATTTTAAAAGTGTTTAGAATTTTTGATGCATGTTTCATTGTTGGCCAATCAGATTGGCTTCCCATTATTATGCTAACGAGTGGCAAACTTTTCATCAGTAAAACTTATTCGTCTATAGTTGTATTTACAGAGGAGAGACTCTCATCATTTTGAATATTCATTTCCTCTAACTTTAGCTTTTCTTCTTTTGCTTTTTTCTTTTCAGCACGCTTGATTGAGCGTTCAGCTTTTTCAAGAGCTTCATCTAATTCTATTTGCCTGCATAGACCAAGACCGATTGGGTCTTGAGGTCTGATGTTTGCCATATTCCAATGCGTTCTCTTTCTTATACCGTCTATAGTATTTTTTGTACTTCCTACTAAACGAGCTACCTGAGAATCCTTCAACTCGGGGTGATTTCTAATTAACCAATAAACAGCATCTGGGCGATCTTGTCTTTTAGATAGGGGTGTATATTTCTTTTTTTTCTTAGATTGTTCTGTTTTTTCAGAGATTTCATTTTCAATGATTTGAAGTTCTTCTTCTTCGGATGCAACACATCTATCTATTTCTTCTTTAGTTAATTGGCCACTAGTGATTGGATTTAATCCTTTAATTCCTGCACCTACTTCGCCGTCAGCTATACCTTTGATTTCTAGTTCGTGCATGCCACAGAAATCTCCAATTTGCCTGAAAGAGAGAGAAGTGTTATCTACAAGCCAAATTGCAGTAGCCTTTGGCATAAGTGGTAGTTTAATTGTTTTCATATTCTGTAATTAAAAAAATCCTTATATGTTAGTTTATCACTTTTTCAAAGCTTTACTCAAAATTTAGCAGTAATTTGCCTATATTTTTGTTATTTTCCATGTATTGGTGAGCTTTTGAGACATCATCGATATCAAATTTTTTATCAACATGAAGTTTAATATTGTTATTTTCTATCAAGGGCCAAATATTCTTTTTAAGATTTTCGGCTATTTCAGCCTTTTCTTTGTTTGCTCTTGTTCTTAGAGTAGATCCTGAAATAATTAATCTTTTTAGCATAATTGGAAGAAGATTAGCTTCAATCTTTGATCCTTGAAGATAAGCAATATTAATTAGTCTACCAAAACGATTCATTATATTTAAATTTTTTTGGAAGTAATTTCCTCCTACCATATCCAGAATTACATCAACACCTTTATACTCTTCGAGAATTATTTTTTCAAAATCATCAGTTTTATAATTAATTACTCGATCTATATTTAGAGAATTTAAATATTTTTCTTTTACATCAGATCCTACTGTAACAATGCATTTGACTCCAAAAGCCATTGCCATTGAAACAGCAGTTAGTCCAATACCACTGGCGCCACCGTGAATAAGTAGTGTTTCATCCTTTTTAAGCTTCGCAAGGTCAAATAAATTTGTCCATACTGTAAAAAAAGTTTCAGGAATAGTGCAAGCATCACTTAGCGAAATTCCTTTAGGAATAGGTAGAATTGTTGATTTATGGCACTTCACATATTCTGCATATCCACCACCCGTTACTAGAGCGCAAACATTTTCATTTAGAAGTTCTTTATCAATACCTTTGCCACAATCTACAATACGTCCTGAAACCTCTAGTCCAAGTATCTCTGAAGCACCTTTAGGAGGTGGATATTGACCCATGCGTTGCAATATGTCTGGTCTATTTATCCCTGCTGCATGAACTTTAATTAATACTTCTTCATCACTAATTATTGGTGTCTCTAAATTGTCAGATACATATAGGACTTCAGGGCCTCCAAATTTGTCAAAAGTAATTGCTTTCATAAAAATATAGAGGAGCTGATATATTTTTATAGCAGCTCCTTATTAATATTAATTAATTTTATTATTAATTTCTATTTTTCTTGGTTTTTGATGTTCTGGAATTTCTCTTTCAAGAAATACATGCAATAAACCATTCTCATAGTTTGCATCAGATACTTTGATGGTGTCCGCTAGTCGAAATTTTCTCTCAAAGCTTCTCCCAGCAATACCTTTATGCAAGAACTCAACGTTATTTTGAGAATCATTGGTCTTGCCACTGATTATTAGTTCATTTTCTTGAACAGAAATGTCTAAGTCAGACATTGAAAAGCCAGCTACTGCAAGTGTTATAGTATAATTATTTTCTGATTTCACAATATTGTAAGGCGGGTAAGCACTTCCAGACTCGTTCATGTTAAAGACTGAGTCAAAAATATTGTCAAATGCGTCAAAACCTACGCTTGAGCGCAGTAATGGTGATAAGTCAAATGTAGTCATAATTAATCCTCCTTAAGCGATTAAAATTTTAGCCTACTTAAATTAAGCTAGGCAATTTTCGCTGATGCATAATTGCCATCAGCAAGATACATATTGTGACGATTATCTTGATTTCAAGGTTTGTAGTCTAAGTTTTAAGATTGCTAAATCTTTTCTTAAATCTGCTTACTTGCCCTTTATCTTGAATTTTTTGCTGCCCACCAGTCCACGCAGGATGGGATAAAGGATCTATGTCAAGAGAAATTGTATCTCCTTCTTTTCCCCATGTGGACTTAGTTTCAAATTTTGTACCATCTGTCATTACAACGTTAATTGTATGATAATTTGGATGTTTATCTTTTTTCATTTCAATTAGTTAATTTTGTGGTTAATTAACCTATATAATAATTCTGATCAATATTTATTTAGTGAATTTCTATGAGAATAGTTAATGCAATGATGAAAAGGCTTAATATTAGGAGTTTTTGGCAGTTTACAGTGATAATGACAGTATTTGCAATCACAGGATCTTTATCACTTTATATAACAGTTGAATTTTTTGACCTCATTGGTTTGAAAGAGGAAAACTTAAATCCAATAATGTTTTGGCCAATTAGAATAATTCTTTTATTTTTTATATATCAAATATTATTGTTATTAGTTGCCCTTCCTTTTGGACAATTTCAATATTTTTGGAAATTTGAAAAGAAAATTTTAAATAGATTTGGTCTAAAAATTTAATTAAATTATTCTTTGAAGTTGGTCATGAATTCTAAAGTTAGTTGCAAGAATTCTTCCTGAATTAAGATATTCCTCTCTTCCTTCAAAGTCAGTTACTTTTCCGCCTGCCTCTTTTACAATTAATGATCCTGCAGCGATATCAACTAGCTTTAAGTTTTTTTCCCAATAACCGTCATACTTGCCAGCAGCAACATACGCTAGATCCAAAGATGCAGCACCCAATCTTCTAACACCACATACATTTTCCATTACTGTTCCAAGTCCAGGCAGATACTCTTCATGCCCTTTCATTCCTCTGTGAGGAATGCCTGTTCCAATCATACAGTCTTTTAAGTTTTCCCTTGATGATACTCTTAGTCTTAGGTTATTACAAAAAGCACCCCTTCCTTTTACAGCCCAAAAAAATTCATCTGTTAGCGGCTGATAAACTCCACCTACAATAATTTCATTGTCTTTTTCTAAAGCAATTGAAATCGCAAAATGGGGGATACTAAAAACAAAATTACTTGTTCCATCAAGAGGATCAATTATCCATCTCATATTATCGTCTGAGTTTTTTATAGTTCCGTTTTCTTCAGCAAGTATATTTATTTTAGGATAAGAATAAGTAAGTTCTTTTATTATTTGCTTCTCTGCCCGAGTATCTGCCAAAGAAACAAAATCAGAAACTCCTTTTAAAGATACCTGTAATTTTTCAACTTCTCCAAAGTCTCTTATGAGATTTTTACTTACTTTTCGTGAAGCAAGGAATATTGCATTTATATAAGGATCTGAGTAACTCATTAGTCAACTCTTTTTGAATAGGTTAAGTCCTCAGTATTGATTTCAATTTTCTCACCTTGTTCAATAAAAGGTGGCACCATTACTCTTATGCCATTCTCTAATATCGCAGGTTTATTTGAAGATGCTGCTGTTTGACCCTTAACAACCGCCTCCGTTTCATTAACAATAAAGGCGAGTGTTTTAGGAAGTTGTATTCCTATGGCTTTATCATTGTACATTTCAATTATAATTTCATCATTTTCACTCATTAAAATCATCCGATCTCCAGCAATTTCTGAGTCCAGTTCTATTTGTTCGTAGGACTCCGTATTCATAAAAACTAGTTTTTCATCTTGCTTATATAGATATTGGTACTTTTCTTCATCTACCCGTACACGCTCCACTTCCTCAGAGGCTCTGAACCTTTCATTTAGTTTTGATCCAGTTTTAATATTTTTCATTTCAACTTGGTTAAATGCTCCACCCTTGCCAGGCTTTACAGATTGTGATTTGGCAACAGTCCACAACTCACCCTTGTGCTCTAAAATCATGCCCGGTTTTACAGAATTTCCATTAATTTTCATTTAATTAAGCCTCAAGTGACTCGCTCCATTCACCTAAAGAAGCTTTCATGTTCATGATCGCACGATGGCTAAATGCTTTTTGCGCATGCTCTAGATTACTATCATCACCTGACCAAGCTTTCAATGCTGCTTGCTGTAATGCTCTTCCATAAGAGAAGCTTAGTTTCCATTTAAACCCACCAATTTTATTCATCTCATCTAAGTGTGCCGTTGCATCAATGTCAGATTGACCACCTGATAGAAAAACAATACCTGGCAATTCATCAGGCACTGACGAATTTAGGCAATCAAGAGTTTTTTCTGCAACTTCCTTATAACTTGCTTGATGACTATTTTCTGTTCCTGAAACTACCATGTTAGGTTTTAAAAGGGTGCCCCTAATATTTATATTTTTTTTATCAAGCATTTCAAAAAGTACAGATAATGTATTCTTAGTAACATCGTAGCATTGATCTATTGTATGTGGACCATCCATAATGACTTCAGGCTCTACTATTGGCACCATATTATTTTCTTGAGCTATTAGGGCGTACTCGGATAAAGCTAACATATTTTCATTGATACACTTTGCAGACGGTATGCCATTACCAATATTGATTACTGCTCTCCATTTAGTAAACTTAGCGCCTAATGTATCATATTCTCTACAACGTTCATTTAAGTCATCTAACCCAGTTGTGATTTTTTCAATAGAACTCTCTTCCAGTTCTTTTACACCTTGGTCTACTTTAATTCCAGGAAGGGACCCATGGTTCAAGATTACGTCTTTTAAATATGATCCATCTTGCGCTTTTTGTCTTAGAGTCTCATCAAAGAGAATTACCCCACCGATAGCTTCTGCCATAGCAGGAGATCTAAAAAGCATTTCTCTATATTTTCTTCTATTGTCTTCAGTTGACTCCACGTCAATTGACATAAATCTTTTTTCGATTGTTCCAGCGCTTTCGTCAGCTGCAAGTATTCCTTTACCATCTTTTACAATATAGCTTGCTATCTCTTCTAATGTTTTTGGTATCATTTTATCTCCTATTATAAAATTCCTAATGCAACTAGGCCTGGCAATTTCTTACCTTCTATTAGCTCAAGTAATGCACCACCGCCAGTAGAAACATAAGAAAAATTATCTTTTACGCTGGCTAAGTCCAATGCAGAAATTGTATCACCTCCACCAGCAAATGACCTAATTTTATTATTTGTAGTTAGATTGCTGATGAATTTTGCAATTTCCACAGTGCCCCTATCAAACGGAGAAGTTTCAAATACTCCAAGTGGACCATTCCAGAATACAGTTTTAGATTTACTAATTTCATTTTTTATTAATTTCACTGTATTTTTGCCTATATCCAGAATCATATTTTGTTCTTCAATATTATTAATATCAGACTCTTTAGTGTCTGCTTTGTTTGAAATTTTATCAGCTGTGACTGCATCAATTGGCAAAACTAACCTACAATTATTTTTTTTTGAAAAATCCAATATTTCTCCAATTAAGTGATCGACATTTTCTTCATGCAATGATTTTTGGATATTATATCCATGATATTTCAAAAAGTTATTTGCCATACCACCAGCTATAACAATGGTGTCCATTTTTTTTGATAAATTTTTAAGAACAGTAATTTTTGTGGATATTTTAGAACCCCCTATTATTGTTAGAGCGGGACCAAGAGGTTCATGAATAACTTCTTGCAAATTAATTATTTCTTCTTCAAGAAGATCGCCACAATATGAAGGCATGAAATGCGATATTGCCTCAATTGATGCATGTGCGCGGTGCGAACAGGCGAATGCATCATTTATATAAACATCAGCTAACTCAGATAACTGTTTTGCAAAGTCATGATCATTCTCTTCCTCTTCTTTATAGAATCTACAGTTTTCTAATAAAATAATTGTTCCATTTTCAAGCGAATTAATTTTGTCTTTTACTTCATTTCCAATGCAATCTGGTAAAAAATTTATTTTTTTTTCAAGTACTCTTTCTAGCTGAGGAACTACTTGTTGCAATGATAGTTCATCCTTTATTTTTCCTTTAGGCCTACCCAAGTGAGATAAAATAATGACTTTATTATTTCCATTCAACAGATTTAAAATAGGTTTTTTTATTCTGATTATTCTATCACTTATATAGCTGTTAATAGAATTAAGCGGAACGTTAAGGTCAAATCTTATTAATACAGTTTTATTTTTCTCAGTAATTTTTTTTAGATAAGAGACATCCAGCATTACTATTTTGATCTTTTCATTGCTACTGCAGTATCACACATTCTATTTGAGAAACCCCACTCATTATCATACCAACTTAAAACTCTTCCAAACTTTCCTTCAATGACTTGTGTTTGAGTTAGGTCAAAATTTGATGAAGCAGGATTATGGTTAAAATCTGATGAAACCAGTGGCTCTGAATTAACATTAAGTATGCCTTTCAACTTATTGGATCGTGACGCAGCAGTCATGGCTTTATTTACGCTATCAACTTTCATTGTTTTTTTTGATACAAATTTAAAATCGATAAGTGATACATTGGGAGTTGGTACTCTAATTGCCGTTCCATCTAGTTTTCCTGATAATTCTGGCATCACTAACCCAACCGCTTTGGCAGCACCTGTTGATGTAGGTATCATTGACATTGACGCAGCTCTAGCTCTTCTTAAATCAGGATGAAATGTATCCAAAACACTTTGGTCGCCTGTAAATGCATGAATGGTAGTCATATATCCATGAACAATTCCAAATTTTTCGTGAAGAACTTTAACTACTGGTGCCAAACAGTTCGTAGTACAAGATGCATTCGAAACAACTAGATCATTGCGAGTTATTTCTTGTTCGTTTACCCCATATACTATTGTTTTATCAGCTTCAGAGCAGGGGGCAGAGACAAGAACTTTTTTTGCTCCAGCTTTGATATGCATAGATGCTTTTTCTTTCGAGGTAAATAAACCAGTACATTCAAGAGCTACGTCAATTTTCATTTTTTTCCATGGAAGTTTTTGTGGATCTCTTTCATTAAGTACTGAAATAGTTTTCCTTCCAATGGTCATTTTGTTTTTCCTTACAGAAATTTTTTCGTTTAAAGGTCCGTGCACTGTATCATTCGCTAGTAAGAATGCGTTTGTATCAACAGGCGCTAAGTCATTTATTGCAACAACATTAATATCCTTACGTTTACTCTCGATAATTGATCTGAGAACTAATCTACCAATCCTTCCAAACCCACTAATTGCAACATTTACTGCCATTTTGATAACTCCTATATTTTTTTAATTACTTGCTTTAATATTTTTTTTGCTGTGAAGCCATAGTAATCATAAAGTTTTTGATAAGGAGCGCTGGCTCCAAAATCTTTCATGCATATATTTACGGTATTTCCTCCACAGATCTCACTCCATCCAAAACTTGAGCCTGCTTCAATTGATATATTTAACTTCGAATTTCCTCTAATCTTTTTTTGATATGTCTTATTTTGAATTTTAAATAGCTCCATGCACGGCACTGAAATCACTCTTACATTCTTTTTCTTTTTTTCTAGTAAATCCATTAGCTGAATCCCAATGTCTACCTCAGAGCCTGAGGCATAGATTGAAATATCTGGATTTTTAGAGTTGCTTTTAATTTCATATGCGCCCTGAGAACTAATATTTTTTGCGAAATATTTCCTTCTTAGCATAGGCAGCTTCTGTCTAGTTAGGGCAATAACAGATGGCCCTTTTTGATTTGATAAAGCCAATTCCCATGCTTCAGCTGTTTCAATAACATCAGCAGGCCGGAATACTTTTACATTTGGTGTTGCCCTTAGGGATGCAAGCTGTTCAATTGGTTGATGAGTAGGGCCATCTTCACCCAAGCCAATTGAGTCGTGTGTTAAAATATAAATGGCCCTCTGCTTCATAAGAGCTGCAAGTCTAAGAGAAGGCTTACAGTAATCTAAAAATATTAAGAATGTTCCTCCAAATGGTATAATACCTTTATGTAATGATAAGCCATTCATTATGGCTGCCATTCCATGCTCTCTTATTCCATAATAGATATAATTACCTCGGTAATTTTTTGAATTAATAACATCCACTTTGTTCCCTTTAGTATTGTTTGAACCAGTAAGATCCGCAGATCCACCAACTAATTCGGGCATGATGGGTGCAATTTGGTTAATCACCATCTCAGAGGCTTGCCGAGTTGCTATATCAATTGGTTTCTTAATTGAGTCTTTTTTAAACTTGCTTAAAAGCTGGTTAACTTTCTTTGAAATATTTCCGCTAATTCTTCTTTCAAATTCATTTCTTTTCTTTTTGGAGAGTTTTTCAAAATCTATTTTCCATTTCTTATATACATCAGTTGACCTCTTGCCAGACTTTTTCCATTCATTTAATATATCTGTTGGAACCGAAAAAGGCTTGTGAGGCCATTTTAGTTTGGATCTAGTTAAGCTGACTTCTTCTTCACCAAGAGGACTGCCATGAGAGGAAGATTTACCTTGCTTGTTAGGTGAGCCGAAACCAATTTTTGTTTTACAAGAAATAATAGTGGGTTTTTTTGATTTTTTAGCTTTTGAAATCGCTTTGATAATTTCATCTTTATTGTGACCGTTAATTTTTATCGCGTTCCATCCATAGGCTTTAAAACGATCAATTGTATTTTCAGAATTTGAGAGTTTAACAGGCCCATCAATTGAAATTCCATTATCATCAAAAAAAACAATTAGCTTATTTAACTTCAAATGACCTGCAAACGATGCAACCTCATGAGATATACCTTCCATCAAGTCACCATCACTGGCAATAACGTATGTATAATGATCGATAATCTTCTGTCCAAATTGGCCACTCAATATTTTTTCAGCTAATGCCATACCAACAGCATTTCCTATTCCTTGTCCTAGAGGACCGGTAGTTGTTTCAATGCCTTGAGCATGCCCATATTCTGGATGACCCGCACATTTACTATCAAGTTGTCTAAATTTTTTGATATCCTTTATGGTCATATCACGGTATCCGGTGAGATACAGAAGGGAATACAAAAGCATTGAGCCATGACCAGCAGACAATACAAATCTATCTCTATCATGCCATTTGGGGACAGTAGAATTAAACTTTAGAAATCTAGTGAAAAGAACAGTGGCAACATCAGCCATACCCATTGGTAATCCAGGGTGTCCACTCTTAGCCTTCTCAACTGCATCAATCGATAAAAATCTTATAGCATTTGCCATATTTTCGTGAGGAAGAGATGAGGGATTTAAGTTTCGAGACATTTATTTTTAATACCAATAATGAGCCTAATATAAGCAATAACGTAGAAAGAGTCTTAAATTATAATATCTTATTCACAAAGAAAATTTATTTTTTTTTATGATTTTATAAGTTGACTGGGAATAAAAAAGACAGTTAAACTCCCCCTAAAGATTAAGGGTGCGACATGTCAACATATCAAGATACTAAAGATCAATTCAGTAATACAATTACTAATCTTGGTAAAGAAATTGAAAAATTGTCGCAAGAAGCAAAAAAAGTTTCATCTCTGGAAAATGAAAATGCAAAGCTTCTCAGCGAAAATAATCACCTTGAAAATGAAATTAAAATCCTAAAATCTGATTTTCTAGAGCTTAAAAATATCGCTGGAAATATTTCATCACAGCTTGATGAAAATATTTATTCAATTAAAGACATATTGGATTCATAGTTGATGCCTGAAATAGTTGTAAATATTAACGATCAAGATTATGCAATAGTTTGCGATCCGGGTGAGGAAAATCACTTAAAGCAACTAAGTTCTCGAATTGACTTCAAAGTCCGAGAATTGACCAAGAGATTTGGAAAAATTGGCGAAACTAGGCTAATGGTAATGGCTTCATTATTAATTGCTGATGAGATACACGATCTTAATCAAAAATTAAGTTCAAATTTGACCAAGATTGAAGAGCTTCAAACAAGCATTAGTTCTAAAGAAAAAATATTAGATCAGCAACAAATGGAAAGTCAAAAATATATTGAGTCCAATAACGAAAAATTAACAGACTTACTATCTAAGCTTTCACAAGCAAGTTAAAAAGTTTTTGTAATCATTTACATTAATGATTAATTCAGAGCGTCATCTAGAAAAAAAAATAATACGCAAATTTCTAATCAATAGAAGAAAACAACTATCAGGAGACTATGAAAAAAAAAATATGTCTCATGTTCATTTGCGTCCACTATTAAATAATATTAATAGTGATTATGTCGGTTCATATGTTGATTATAATTTTGAATTAAGCACTAATTCTCTAAACAAATACCTGATTGAAAATAATATTAATATTTGCTTGCCGAAAATTAATTCTCAATCAAAAGAAATTAATTTTTTTAAATTTAGCGCTGGGACTAAATTAATCAAAAATAAATATAATATTTTAGAACCTGAAGTAACCAATGAAATTATATTTCCAAAACTAGTCTTAGTGCCTTTACTAGCATTTAATGAAAGTGGTTTTAGATTAGGATATGGAGGAGGTTTTTATGATAAATATTTTTCTTCCCAAGAAGAAAAAGATATTATTAAAGTGGGACTGGGATATTCTTTTCAAAAAGCTAATCAAATTCCCATAGAAAGTCATGATCAAAAACTTGATTGGATTTTAACAGAAAGTTATTTATATAAGGCAATATGAAAATTTTATTTCTAGGGGATGTAATGGGAAGGTCCGGCAGGCATTCCTTAAGAGATCATCTCCCGCAAGCGATTAAAGATCACAATATTGATTTTGTAATAGCAAATGGTGAAAACGCCGCTGGCGGATTTGGTATTACAGAAAATATATGTAATGAGTTGTATTCGTATGGTGTAAATGTCATTACCACGGGAAATCATTTATGGGATCAAAAAGAGATAACTAGTTACATCGATAAAGATCAAAATCTCTTAAAACCTTACAATTTTGCAGAGGGATCACCTGGACTAGGATTTAATATTTATGAACTGGCCAATAAGGAAAAAATTGCAGTTATTAACATAATGGGCAACTTATTTATGCGCTCCTGTGATAATGCTTTTTTTAAAATTGAAGAGGTATTGCAAAAAATTGACGTAAACGATTTATCATTCATTTTTGTTGATTTTCATGCTGAAGCATCGAGTGAAAAGATGGCCATGGGCCATCATCTTGATGGACGTGTAACTGCAGTTGTAGGTACGCATACTCACGTTCCAACAGCTGATGCCAACATCATGGAGCATGGAACGGCCTACCAAACAGATGCAGGTATGTGTGGTGATTATGACTCCGTTATTGGAACTAAAAAAAAAGAATTTGTCAGGAAATTTGCAACACAAGACACTGAAAGGAAACGAGTGCCTCCTGCCGATGGTATAGGCACATTATGCGGCGTAATCATAGAATCAAAGGATAATAATTTTCTTGCTAAAAATATTCAATCAATTCGTATTGGTGGAAAAATAGGAAGTTAGATGGCGGGACACTCTAAGTTTAAAAATATTCAATACCGAAAAGGTGCGCAAGACAAAAAAAGAGCGGGACTATTTTCTAAGTTATCTAAAGAAATAACTGTTGCAGCAAAGTTAGGTTCCCCAGATCCAGATCAAAACGCCAGATTAAGATCAGCAATTCAACTTGCAAAGGCATCGAGTTTTCCAAAAGAGAATATTGATCGTGCTATTAAAAAGTCTTTGGATAAAGATACTGTTAATTATGACCAGATGAGATATGAAGGATTTGGTCCTGCAGGTACATCTATAATTGTTGAGGCACTTACTGACAATAGAAACAGAACGGCATCCAATGTAAGATCATCATTTCAAAAGTTTGGTGGATCATTAGGTGAAACAGGTTCAGTTTCACATGCATTTAAACATTATGGTTTTTTGAAATTTAATAAAGATGTTGGAACGGAGGATGAATTTTTTAACTTTTCAATTGAAAATGGTGCAGAAGATTGTTTCGTAGAAGAGGATGAATATGAAGCGGTATGCTTGCCTGATACAATGTCAAAGTTTTACGATTTATTAGCTGCTAAATATGGTGAGCCAGTTTCATCTGGTTTTCAATGGAGACCAGATGTATTAGTAAAAGTTGATGGCGATAAGTTAAAATCACTTATAAATTTAATAAACGAGCTTGATAGCGATGAAGATGTTCAGCAGATCTTCTCAAATTTTGAGACAAGTGATGAAGAATTAAGCAGAATTGCTTAATTAATTAACTTTTAAAATCCGAATATATTAATTAGTCTTTAATGAATTGATAATTTTGATTCGTTTTTATGTCAGGTAGCTCTCCAAAAAGAAAAGGTGATGGATATGAAAGAGAGTTAGCCAAATATTTTAATGAAAAAGTTTTTGGTGGAGATGATCTTGTGCAGCGGATGCCTCTGTCTGGAGGTGGAGCAATAAAATCGTCAGGTGGAAGTGATTTAAAAAATACTCCCCATATTTACGTCGAGGCAAAGAGAACTGAAAAATTTAAAATCCATGAGTCAATTAAGCAAGTAGAAGAAAATATTGAAACATCTAAATCAGATTCATTTCCTGTGGTAATTACAAGGAGAAATAGGGAAACAACTGGTAATTCATTGTGCGTTTTAAGGTTAGATGACTTTATGGAGCTATACAAAATCTTACTTGAAAGCAAGAAGACTGACACTTGATGCCCTATTTAAGACAATTTTTAGTTTTAAAATAAGATTATGGAAAACGAAGCTCTAATAAGTACAAGTCAAATAAACGATGAATTCACTTTAATGTCGCTTTTTTTTAGGGCTGACTTAGTAGTGAAATTAGTAATTCTAATATTATTTGCTGCATCAATATTCTCATGGACAATAATTATCCATAAAATACGACTTTTTAGGTCTCTAAAAAAAATCAGCAAACAATTTGAGGAAGAATTTTGGTCGGGACGTTCCATCAAAGAAATTGCATCAACCACCCACCATCTTTCAGAGAGTCCTATAAAGTATGTTTTTCTTGAGGCAGTAGATGAAATTGAAAAATCTAATAAAGATACTAAAAAAAATATCGATAGCATTACTGATAGAATTAATCGAATTATGGAAGCCGCAATTGATTATCAAAATGAAAAGCTTTCACTATACTTTAGCTATCTTGCAACTATAGGAGCAACAACACCTTTTATCGGACTATTTGGGACGGTTTGGGGGATAATGAATTCTTTTCAGTCAATTGCAATATCAAGAAATACATCCTTAGCAGTAGTGGCACCAGGAATTGCCGAAGCTCTCTTTGCTACAGCTCTAGGACTTCTGGCAGCTATACCAGCTGTAATAGCCTATAATATTTTCACAAGTCAAGTGAATGACGAGAATGCCCGAATGTATAGATTTAAAGAGCACTTTAATGTCATTTTCTCAAGAGGACTTAGTGCAAAATAAATATGAAATTTATTAAGTGATTAGAAATACTCGTTCAAAACCCTTTAGCGATATAAATGTTACACCTTTTGTTGATGTAATGTTGGTTCTACTTATAATTTTTATGGTCACAGCTCCATTATTAACAGTTGGCGTACAAGTAGACCTTCCTGAAAGCAATGCTGACTCTTTGCAATCTGATGATGAGCCAATGGAAGTAACAATCAATGAGATCGGTACAATCTATATTCAAGAAACAGAAATAGCACTGGGTGAATTAATTCCTAAAATAAAAGCAATAACTGATAATAAATTAGATACAAAGATATACGTCAGAGGAGACGAGGCAATTGACTATGGAAAAGTAATGAGAGTACTTGGGGAGTTGTCTGGATCAGGCTTTTCAAAAGTTTCTTTAATTACAAAACCTGTAAGCAATTAATTAATGGGACTTAAATATGAGAATTTCAGTTGTAGGATCAGTATCTCTTCACTTGTTCATCCTTTTTTTTACAATAGTCTCACTCCCTTTATTTAATAAAGATGAACTTGAAATGCCACCTGTTATTCAAGTTGAACTGATCGAAATAGCAGAAAAAACAAACGTACCTCAGATTAGCAAAAAGAAAGAGGATAAAAAACCAGAAAAAGAAAACAAAAAAGAGGAACAAAAATTAAATCAACCAATTCAAAAACCAAAAGAAGAAAAATCAAATGAAAAAGTAAAAGATCCGTCCACAGAAGAGAAAATTGAAAATAAAAAAATTGAAGAAAAAATGATACAAAATATGCCAGTCAGAAAGCCAGAGATAAAAA
>CABYSM010000017.1 GCA_902521655.1 uncultured Pelagibacteraceae bacterium | reverse complement strand
ATCTGCATTGGTTGCGCATCCAAAAGTAAGTGAAGCAGCGGTTGTTGGTTATCCTCATGACATCAAAGGTCAGGGAATTTACGCTTACGTAACTTTAAACGCAGGCGAAGAAACTTCTGATGAGTTATATAAAGAGTTGGTTGCTTGGGTCCGAAAAGAAATCGGACCCATTGCATCACCCGATCTTATTCAATGGGCGCCCGGTCTTCCAAAGACGCGGTCTGGTAAAATCATGCGAAGAATTTTAAGAAAGATTGCAGAAAATGAATACAGCAATCTTGGCGATACCTCTACATTAGCCGTGCACCAATAAACATCACCTGGTTTGTAATCAAATACATATTGATGTGTCATGGAGGCGTACACCATGTAACCGCCAGTGGTATGCATCACTCCTTTTGGTTTTCCTGTTGAGCCCGATGTATAAAGAATAAATAAAGGATCTTCCGCACTCATTTCTTCTGGTGGACAATCATCTGATGCGTCGCTTAATAGTTCGTGATACCAAACATCACGGTCATCATGCCAATCGATCGCACCACCCGTTCGCTTGACAACAATACAATGCCTCACACCGCCAGAAATATTGATGGCATCGTCTGTATTCCTTTTCAATGGAATTGGTTTGCCGCCTCTTAACCCTTCATCAGCTGTGATTACAATATCTGATTTACAATCACTGATGCGTCCTGCAAGTGAGTCAGGGGAAAAACCTCCGAACACTACTGAGTGAATAGCACCAATGCGTGTACAGGCAAGCATAGCGTAAGCTGCTTCAGGAATCATTGGCATATAGATCGTTACACGGTCACCTTTTTTTACACCAAGGGATTTCATCCCATTAGATAATTTTGAAACTTCTTTATGAAGTTCATTATAAGTAATGTGTTTTGAGTCTTTTGGATCATCACCTTCCCAAATGATGGCTGTCTGATCCCCTTTTTCTTTCAAATGTCTATCAATACAATTAGCTGACGCATTAAGCGAGCCATCTTCGTACCATTTGATTGAAAAGTTATCCTTGTTGAACGATACATCTTTCACTTTTGTATACGGCTTTATCCATTCTATGCGTTTGCCGTGCTCGTTCCAAAAATCTTCATTGTTGTTGAATGATGTTTCATACCACTCATTATATTTATCTTGATTTATCTGGGCGTTGGCAGACCAATCAGCACTGACATCAAATTTTTCATTATCGCTCATAGACCAAATATCTTATTTGATACCACCTAGATTGCAAATAATAGTCCAGGACTTCTTATCGATGGGCATTACGGATAATCGTGATTGTTTGACTAATGCGAGGTGATTAAGTCTTTTATCATCTTTAACTTGAGTGAGATTTACTCTTTTTTTTAGCGGTTTCACTGCGCTTACGCTTACCATACCAAAGCGTTCAGACTTATCAGTTGGATCTGGGTGATACTCTTTAACAACTTTGACAATGCCTACGACATCACGCTCTTTTACTGAATGATAAAAAAAACAAAGATCCCCCTTTTTCATTTTCTTCATGTTGTTGGATGCTTGATAATTACGTACACCGTCCCAGCCCTCACCTCTGGCACCAGCTTTGACTTGCTGTTCCCAAGACCATGTTTCTGGCTCAGATTTCATTAACCAATATTGCATTTTTATTCTTTCGTTATGGGTCTATTTAAAAGTTCTTGTATGGCAAGATCAATATTTTTTTTTCGGTACAACACTCTATATACAGCCTCGTTAATTGGTAAATCCAATTTTTTTCTGTCTGCAAGTTTCTTTAATGCTCGAACAGTAAACACGCCTTCAGCAATTGAAAATTTTTTTTGAATAATTTCATTTAATGTTTTTCCTTTTGCTAAATCAATTCCAAGAGAAAAGTTTCTGGATTCTTTAGAAGAACATGTAAGAAATAAATCGCCCATACCCGAAAGGCCAGCGAGTGTACTTTTTTTTGCATTCATTGATTTTGCAACTGTTGTTATTTCTGCAAAGCTTCTTGAAATGATTGAGGCGACTGCATTATCTCCGTATTTTTTTCCAACAACAATACCACTGGCTATGGCGTATATATTTTTTAGCGCACCTGCAATTTGCGATCCTATAATGTCATTGGATAAATAAGGTCGTAGTGTTGATGACTTAATGAGGTTTGCAATTTTTTTTGCTACTTCTTCGCTTTTAGATGAGACTGTCGTTGCAGCAGGCAATCCCTTTGCAATTTCTGCAGCAAAGTTTGGTCCCGAGATAATGGCAATTTTATTTTTTGGAAATATAGATGATACAATTTGGCTTGGCAATTTTAAGCTGTTCATTTCTAGTCCTTTTGAGCAGCATACAAAAATAGTTTTTTCATTTAGTAAATTTTTTAGTTTGCTTAAAACTCCAGAGAGATATTGAACGGGAATTACTAAAAATAATATCTCGCATTCAGAAATATTATTGATCTCTGTCGTACAATTTATTTTTTTGTTTAATCTTATTTTTGGTAGAAATCTCTTGTTTTCTCTATGCTTTTCAATGTTATCACAGACACTTTTTTCTTTGGCCCAGAGTTTCACACTTTGTTTTTGTGCCAATATATTGGCAAGCGCTGTACCCCAGGCACCAGCTCCAATGACTCCAATTTTAAACTCTTTTTTATTCGCCAACGATTCTTTTTCCTTTCATGAATAAAGCATCTTTATCAAGTGGCCATCTTGGTTTTGGTTTGAAATCGAGCTTGTTGAACATGTTTCGCTCAAATCTTTCTATGCCTGCTAGTGCAATCATCGCTCCATTGTCAGTACAATATTTTATGGACGGAAAAAGAAATTCACATTGATGACTTGACTCTAATTTTCTAAGTGCACTGCGAAGACTTTTGTTGGCAGCTACTCCTCCTGCAACAACAATTTTTGTAGTGTCTTTAGATTTGTTAATATTTTGAAAATGCTCGATAGCATGTTGAGCTTTGCTAGATAAAATTGTGTTTATAGTTTTTTGAAAAGAGGCCGACATATCCTTTTTAAATTTTTCAGTACATTTATTTTTTGCAACCACATTAGCCACCGCTGATTTCAGACCAGCAAAAGAGAAGTGACAATTTTTTTCATTAATAAGGGGTAAGGGTAACTTATATTTATTTTCGTCTCCTTCTTTGGCATACTTTTCGATCTCGGGCCCACCTGGATATTCCATTTTTAAAAGACGTGCAGTTTTGTCAAATGCTTCTCCTAAAGCATCATCGATGGTTGTGCCAATACGTTTATAGCTATTAAATTTTTTGATAATTGTAAACTCAGTGTGCCCACCAGACACTAATAATAAGAGATATGGAAACTCAATCTTTTGTTCGAGTTTAATTGAAAGAGCATGACCTTCTAGGTGGTTGACTGCGATGAATGGTTTTTTGAGCGATGATGCTAAAGTTTTCCCAGCAACGACGCCAACTAGCAATCCACCTAATAAACCAGGACCAGCTGTGGAGGCAATAGCATGAATACTACGGAATGTAATGTTTGCCTGATCAAGAGCCATCTTAATTAATTTATGAATGACGTCTGAGTGAGCTCTTGCAGCGAGTTCTGGGACAACACCCCCATAATCTTTATGAACATCTAGCTGAGATTTTACAATGTTTGAAAGAACTTTAATCTTACCTCCCGTTTTCTCTACAACTGATATTGATGTTTCATCACAACTTGACTCTATGCCAAGTACCCTGATTTTTTTCATAGTCATAATTTATAAAAATCCAGTTAAATTAGGTATACTTTAAGTATTATATCTTTAATTATAAACTTAACGTAGAAAATGATCGATATTTTAATGTATGTCTGAATTGCAGAAAATTGTAGTAGGGATACGCAGCAGTAACTTATCTAAAACTCAGACTAATCTCCTGATCAAGGAACTATTGAAACAAGACCCAAATTTAGACAAAGATGTATTTAACATAAAGACAATCAAAACAACTGGAGATGTCCATAATACCCACCGATTGGACCAAATTGGTGGAAAAGGGCTTTTCATCAAAGAAATTGAGGAGCAAATTATATCCGGCAAAATTGATATTGGCGTGCATTCAATGAAAGATGTGCCCGCTCAGGATGTTTACCCAGATCTTAATATAATTTGCTGGATGCAAAGACATAAATCAAACGACGCATTAATAAGTAATTCTGGAAAAAGCTTTATGGATTTACCGGCGGGCAGTATAATTGGAACCAGCTCTATTCGCCGACGCTCACAAGTTCTGAGTTTGCGAAAAGATTTATCAATCAAATTACTGAGAGGCAATGTTGACTCACGTATTCAGAAATTAAAAAATAACGAATATGATGCTGTCATATTAAGTCTTGCGGGATTAGCCCGATTAAATTTAGATCATTTGGTTACTGAAGTATTAGAGCACAATTTATTTTTGCCGGCCGCTTGCCAGGGAGCTGTTGGAGTTCAGGCCCTTAAAAACAGTAAGGTAAAAAAAATATTAGCACCTATTAATGACCCTCAAACTCAAACAGAGTGTATGGCTGAGAGAAGAGTTTTAAAAAATATCAATGCGAACTGCAACAGCCCTGTGTCAATTTATGCAAACATAAATAAAAATAATATAACAATTCAATTTGAAATATTTGATCATTATGGAAATAAAATATTTAAAAAATCAAAGGAAGATACAAAAGAAAATTATGTGAAGTTATGTGACGAACTCGGTGAGGAAATCATTAATACCGTAGGGCAAACGAAAATAAATGAATTGGATAATTTAAAAAGTGATTTTGATTACACGCCCTCTTAAGGAGGCAAAAATATTAAAAAGTTTACTTACTGAGAAAGGTTTTAAAAGTCACATCTTTTCTCTCAGTAGCTCTATGCAAATTCAATCTACAATCAAAATAAAAAAAAATTATGTAACACTACTAACTAGTATACGAGCTACTGAAATATTTATAAAATCAAAGTATATTTCTACACATCAACCTATAATAGTTGTAGGAAGAAAGTCCTTTAAACAATTATACAAAGCTGGTTTTAATAATATTCTTCATTGTGCAAAAAACAGTAAAACAATGATTAGTTTTATTGAAAAAAAGTTGGTCCATATTTATAAAAAGAAAAATTATAAAGGTATTGAATATTGTTCTGGATATCAAATTAATCAAAACCTTCTTCAGAAACTTAATCAATATAAGTTACCCGTCAAAAGAACAGTACTCTATAATATGAATTTTAAAAAATCATTCAATACTGTTACACAGAAACTTATTGAGAAAAATATGATTAAGGTTTGTCTTTTGTATTCTCAGCAGAATGCAAAAAAATTTTTAGAACTTACCAAAAAAGCAAACTTAGAAAATCACTGTAAATCTATTTACTTTTTGACTTTGAGTGAGGAGATCTCAAAAATTTTAATTAAATCAGGTTTTGACAAGGTTAAGAATGCAAGTGAGCCAAATCAGGATAATTTATTAAAAATGATTACAAAATAGTCATGTGACAAAACTATCACTTAAATACTAACTAATTATAGCAATGATAAGTCATATATTATCATTAGATTTTAGGGATATTTAAATTTAACCTTATTTTTGGCGAATTTTCAGAGTAAAATATAATTTTAGTGATTATCTTTTTACGAATAAGTATGCCAATAAAGCTATTTAAAACCTTGACTAAAAGGCATTAATTAAGTCAAATAGCGAAATTCTTTGATTAGAAATTGTTTTTTACGACATAATTCTATTCAAGATGAAATGAAAATTTTTTATTTTTTTCTAGGGGGAAAAAATATGATGTCAAAACTAAAAACATTAATCACCGCTTCAGTATTATTAGTTGCAGGCACGAGCTTTTCTAGTTCTACTGATTTTAGTTACCCAGGTTTCTCTGGTAACGTAAACACTACTGTAACTTCAGGACTATCAGTTCGAATAGAAAGAGACTGTGTATCCGAAGCTGGTTCTATTGCTGCAGGTAACGGTAGCGCAGCTTTTGCTTCTGCAATTGAAAATATGACTGCTGCACAACAGAGTGCGTTACTAAATTCCGATACGCCTGGATGTGCTAAGCAATATACTGATGGATATGGCAATACACCTGACACAACTTCTGGGGGAACCAGAAGTCTGTTAAGTGCTAACGGTGATGATGGAAATATGAACTTTAAAGGTGGTGATATTTTTGATTCAACTTCTAGAGTATTCACAGAAATATCTGGAAGAACGGATGGCGGTACAAGCGTCAACTTATCATTTGTCGGATCATACAACCCAATAACTTCTTTCACTAACCCAACATGGGCCCCTTTTACCTCTGATGCGTTAAGTGAAATTGAAACTAATATTGAAGTACTTGATGCATACATCACAACTGACATCGCTGCGATGGATGCAACACTTAACATTGGCCAGTATGTAACCAACTGGGGTGAGTCTACTTTTATTCCAATTGGTATGAATGGACTTACAACAAATTCTATTGACCTTACAAAGTTAAGAGTTCCCGGATCTTCAATTAGAGAGGCACTCGTTCCGGCAAAACAAATTTCTCTATCTGGTTATCTTGATGGTGGCCTTTCATATGAAGCCTACTATCAGTTTGGTGAAACACACGTAGAGCTAGATGAAGCCGGAACATTCTTTGGTAATGAGGTAGCTAGTGGTGATCGATTATTATTCACTTCTGCTTTCAGACAAAACAGTCAGGAACAATCAGAGGCTTGCAGGCTTTTAATATCTGGCAGTGGTGCTGGTCAGCAAGATCTAGGCTGTAATCAAAATGCGATCAATTATTATAATGGTGCAGGCGGAGCAGCGACTGGAAATATGTTCTTATTTGAAAATTCATTTGGCACATTGTCAGCTTTAACTGATAATAAACATAATACTTTCACTGTTGCCCAAAACCTCTATTTAAAATCTGCTGCCGCTGGTGCTGCTGCTGCTTTATCTACAGCAATTGGTGGACAATCAGGTGACGTAGAAACAGTAGGCTTAGTCGGAGTTGGAACAACTTTTGCTGGTTTAGCTGGTGTAACCGCTGCTTATGCGTCTTGGGATGAGTATACTAGAAAGCAAGGAAGAAAAGCTGGAACGCTTGATGCTCACGGCGGTAAGCATATTTATGCTGACGGTAACGAGCAATTTGGTATAGCTTTAAGAACTTATCTTGATAACGTTGGCCAAGGTGTCGATGTTGGATTTTATTTCTCTCAGTATGACAGTAAAGCACCTTACTTGAGATTTAAAGGTCAGCAAGGTATTCACGCTGGTGACCTTGCAGGACTATTTACAATAGCTGGAACAGCTGCTGCAGGTGGTGGTAATACCGGAGCAAGTTTTGCTGCAGGAAATTACCTTGGAGCAAACGCTGGTGTAGGTGATGTAAAAATTGAAACAGACATAACGGTTGGTGCCTTAGGTCAATTTGCAACGATGGGAGCTGCACTAACTGACATCGCTTACGGCGAGGCTGCATGTGGCGCTTATCAGAACCCTACAGCAGTAAACACACTCTTTGGAAGTAGTAACCCTGCAACTTTAAGTAACTTTGCATACTCTGAAGCTCAAAAATCTCAAGCCTTGAGATTTTATAACTATACTGAAATAAATGGTAAACTATATCATGACGCTTCAAAGTGTTATACCAATGCTCAGAGCTCAGAGTTTAATACTTCTGCAACTCAGGTCGCAGCTGCAGCTTTACTAGGTGCAGCTACTACACCATTGAATATGGCTGAATATGAGTTTATCTATCCTGAAAACTTGAATGCTATGGGATTCAGTGCATCAACAAATGTGAATGGTGTTGTTTACCAAGGTGAAGTTACTTATAGACCTGACTTCCCTCTAGCAACAAATGGAGGAGATCAAGGTCAGCAACTAAGTGACTCTGCAGGTACGACAGGATTATTATCAATCGGTGTTGCTCAAAGTATACAAGGAGGATGTAGAGATGCTTATAACAAGGATCTTGGTATAAATTCAGCAACTGCCGATCAAAATACCGCAGCCGCTGCTGCAATTAGTACATTGGCACAGATTCAAGCGATAATGGCACAAGAATATTATGCTAATGCTGCAGTAAAATGTGGTGCTAAAGCTGCCGCAATCGCTGCATACAGAACTGGAACTGGCGATGACACAAAAGAGTGGGGAGATGTAGTCACGTCTCTAAAAAGCTTTAACAGATCGACTTTACCAAGAGTTAGTTTAGCAACTATAGCTGCTGGTGATTACTACACAACTCCGTATCTAGAATATGATGTTTGGACTGCAACATTTGGAACAACAAGTACATTCACTGCATCTCATCCTATTGTTAGAGGGATGGGAGCTGATGGAGCGGTATTCCTTACTGAGCTAGGAGTTGTTCACGTTGCCGATCTTGACTTTGCACGTGGTGGAGTTAATCGTGGAGGCTACCGTGACGGTGTTGGAGGTGACAGATGTGGCGGCGTTACTTCAGGCGGTTCATATGGAGCTACTAATTTTAACGGTACTGCAAGAGTTCTTAACGCAGCAACTCACCTTGGATCATCTCAAACGGATCCACTTTTTGGAAACAGTAGTTATTGCGAAAGCAAAAATACAATTGATGAGACGTCAATGACATATCGTCTGATTGGTTCTGCAACGTATAATAACGTTTCTAATACTGCGTGGACTTTCTCACCATCATTCGTCTGGTCTCATGACTTTAGCGGTTATGGACCAACTTCTCTTGGTGGATTTGTACCTGGTAGACAATCTCTTTCTTTGAGTGGAAACTTAACTAAAGGTGACGTGAAAGTCGGATTGAACTACGTTAATCAATTGGGTGATGAAATGGATAATTTAAGTTTTGATAGAGATTACTTATCCGCTTCAGTATCCTATGCATTTTAATTAAGGGAAGGTAGAATAATGTATAAAATGAACATTAAAAAATTAATAATAACTCTAACGTCTGTGTTGGCATTTTCAGTATCATCTGCATCTGCTGATGGGCATGTAAAATACTCTGTGACAGCTGATAACGTTTCAGAATATTCTTCTATGTTGACTCCAGGTATGATCAATATGTTTTCTGCATACCCTGATACTTTCCGTATGGATGTATATGAGTCAGGTGGTAGATGTACAATGGACGCAGATATAATGGCTATTAGTCAGTCAAATGGTACTATGATTAACGATAATGAGGGATTTGAGGTGCCAAATATGGGACAAATACCTTTTCCAGATCCTTCTCACGCTCAACACTTTGTATGGAATTACAGAATGTTTGCAGGTGCAGTTAGTGCAGTTGACAGAGTTCAGACTTCAGCCCGTGTAACAGCTGATGGAGCCATAACAACAGGTCAACAAGAAACTTCGATTTCTTTTCCTATAAATCCAAAAACAAAAACAATGTATGCCGACAAGAATATATTTGCATTGTTCATGCAAAAAAACTTAGGCCCACCAAGAACTGCGGGTACAGTAACTCTTGTGCATGACTTCATTGATAGCTACATGCAACCTCGTAAAGCTTGGCAATACAGTCCGGCGACACGTAGAGTAAGAAGAGCACCAGATATTTCTTATGACTCACTTACAGCTGCAGGTGGTGGTATTCAAACGATCGATTCTTATGGTGGATTTAATGGTGCACAAGATAAATATGATTGGTCTTATGAAGGCGTGAAAAAAATGATTGTTCCGAACAACAACGACATGCTTGCTGATTCAACTCTTGAAAACACATTTGTTCCTAATCACCCAAATCCGGATGTTGTTCGTTTTGAGGAAATGGATGTTCACATTGTTCACGCGCAATTAAAACCTGGTCAAAGACACCTATATGAGTCTAGAACTTTTTACTATATGGATGGTAACCCAGGAATGCTTCTTTACCATGACATGTACGACGGTAATGGAGATTTAATGCGTGCAAGTTATCAAACAACTGTTCAAGGTAACATGGGTGGTACAGGCCTTGCAGATACTACATGTAACGTTCAAGGTGAATACACTTTTGATTTTGCAACGAGAACGTATGTTGGAACCAACTTATTTGGTCCAGCAATGCAGCCTCGTGGATCAATCTATAATGGTGAAGAAAAAGCGGTTAGCTTCTATACACCAGATGGTCTTAGAAGATACGCAAGGTAAAAGACTTTACCACTAATAAAATTTAATATAAAACCCGACTTGAACTTTTTAAGTCGGGTTTTAATTTATTTAAGACAATATGTTTCGCATACTTTCCATCCTGTTCACCTTTTTACTTCTCAATGTAAGTTCAGTATCTTCATCGAACTTTAATTATGGATCAGGCTATGCTGCAAAATCATTGCTAGCATCGCAGTCACTAATTAATGCAATGGATAAAGTAGATAATAGAATTTATGCAGTGGGAGAGCATGGGATTATTTTATATTCGGACGATTTTGGTGATAGTTGGACGCAGGCAGAAAGTGTACCTTATACAAGCACATTAACTGATATCAGTTGTTCAAGTAAGCAATCGTGTTGGGTAACTGGTCATGATGCAACAATTCTTCATTCAAATGATCAAGGGGTAACTTGGATTAAGCAGTATGAAGATCCTGATTGGGATGCACCTTTGCTTTCTATACATATGTTTGATGACAAGGTGGGAATTGCAATTGGTGCTTTCGCCCTTTCACTAAGAACAGTTGATGGTGGGCAGTCATGGGGTTACTTATTTCTTGATGATGATGAGTTTCAACCACATTTAAATTATACTTACGCTGATGCACAAATTTGGAGGAAGTCAGCTCGAAATGAAGTATACGCTGTAGGAGAGTTGGGGAAGTACTATATTTCAGATGACAGAGGATTAAACTGGCTTGCAGTTAGTACTGACTATGAGGGTTCATACTGGGCAGGAATAAAAGTTGATGATGGACAGTCACTTCTTTTGGGTATGTCTGGAAATCTAACTTTAATTACTCAATATGGGCAAGATGATAGAATACCAGGTGACGCAATTACAACATTAGCGTGTTATGAAGGCGGTTCTTTTTCAGGTGAGTGTAAGACCCTAGGTTTTAAAAAACTAAATATAGGTTCAAAAAATAGTTTAACCAATGCGGTTACTCTTGATGATGGACGCATTGCAATAAGTGGTAATGGCGGTGCAATTTCAATAATAGACTTATATAGGAACAAAAATATAGAAACATGTGTGAGATCTGATCGTTTAAGTAATACTTCAGTTGTATATTTAGGAAGTGATGAATTTTTATTAGCCGGAGAGAAAGGTTTTAGAAAGCACAGTATGTCTGAATGCTATAACAATTATTCATCAGAAGAAATAAATTCTCAAGACACTTATTTTAAATTAGATCTAGGATAGAATGGGGCGAGTACAGGACAAAGTTGCGATTATTACTGGAGCAGCTTCTGGACTAGGATTCGCTGCCGCCCGCATGCTTCTCAAAGAAGGAGCAAAAGTTGTACTTACTGATGTAAATCGTGAAGTATTGGACTCGATGCCGGAGCGTTTAAATGACTTTAGTCAGTCTCAATTCCAAACATCCTTCCATGATGTCACCCAAGAAGATTCTTGGATTGATCTAATAAATAAAACAGAGAACGATCAAGGAAAAATAAATATTTTAGTAAATAGTGCTGGGATTAGTCTAGGCGCTGATGTTGTATCAACTGATTTTGATATATGGAAAAAAGTGCATAACGTAAATCTTGATAGTGTTTTTCTTGGCTGTAAGTATGCAGTTCCTATTATGGGTAAATATGGACATGGTTCCATTATTAATATCTCATCAATTTCTGGTATTGTTGCGGGTTGGAATACAGCTGCTTATAATTCATCCAAAGCGGGCGTACGCCACCTCTCTAAATCAGTGGCTTTATTTTGTGCAAAAAAAGGATATGATGTGAGATGTAATTCAATTCATCCTGCTTTTGTAAATACGCCCATTCTTGATCCCATAAAGCAAGCTTTTGGCGCAGAGGAAGCTGTCGCCAAATTAGCAAGGCAAATTCCAATGAATAAAATTGGTGATACAGATGACGTGTCTTATGCCATTTTATATTTGGCTTCGGAAGAATCTAAATTCATGACAGGGTCAGAGATAGTTCTTGATGGCGGCCTAAGCGCGATGTAGTTTCATAGCTTGAGCTATGAATAAAAAAACTGCATTAATGGTCGTTCATCAACCAAGATCAAGTACCGGTGACGTTGGCATCAAATTAAGAAAGCGTGGCTACACACTGGACGTCAGAAGGCCAGTCATTGGTGAAAAGCTTCCAGAAAATATGGATGAGCATGATTTAGCGGTCATCTACGGTGGACCACCGAGTGCAAATGATGATCTTGATTATATAAAATACGAGATAGACTGGATATCTAAAGCACTTGAATCTAAAAAGCCATTTCTGGGTATATGTTTAGGTGCTCAAATGCTGGCCAAGAACCTTGGTGGTTCAGTTCAGAAATCTCATGATCTTACACTTGAAATTGGTTTTTTTGACATTGATCCCACAGGGGACGGCCATAAGATGTTTCAAAGTCAGAAAAAGTTTTTCCAGTGGCATCGAGAAGGTTTTACAGTGCCCCAGTCATGCAAAATTCTAGCTAAGGGCTCTCTATTTAGAGAGCAGGCATTTCGATATAAGAATGCTTTAGCTATACAATTTCATCCTGAGGTTAATTTAAAGATGCATCTTCGTTGGCTGTATTATGCAGGCTACATGTTGAAAGAAAAAGGTGCACAAAGTCGACGTGAACAACTTACTCATCGACTTAAACATGGTAAAAAAATAAATTTATGGTTAGACTCCTTTTTAGATAACTACTTATTGAAAGATATTAATTCATGAATTCACTTATTATTCTCTTTGATCAAGTTATCAATCTTTATACATGGATATTGATCATCAATGTCATTTTTAGCTGGCTGTTAGCGATGAATATCTTTAATACTCAGAATAGAATTATCATTGCTGTTTATTATGGAACAAAAAAGTTAACCGATCCATTGCTTAATCCTATAAGAAACTTTCTGCCAAATCTCAGTGGGATTGATATATCTCCAGTGGTTTTAATTTTAATATTGTACTTTATTAGAAATCTACTTTTTGAATATTTTTATATGACAATTGCACTTTAAATTATGGATGAAAATAAATTAATTGATGGAAAACAAATTGCTGCTGATTTGCGAGCAGAAACTGCCGTAAAAGTAGAGGCTTTTAAAAAAGATTTTAACAAAGTTCCAACCCTTGCAGTTGTCTTAGTGGGCGAAGATCCAGCTAGTCAAGTTTATGTAAAGACTAAAACGAAAATGGCTAAAGAAATTGGTATGGATGTAGAAGACCATTTTTTAGATACCAGTGTTGCTGAAAGTGATTTATTGAAGCTTATTGATGATCTTAACCAAGATGACAAAGTGAATGGTATATTGGTTCAATTACCGCTGCCATCACATATAGACTCAAGAGCAATCATTGATTCAATTGATCCTATTAAAGATGCAGATGGATTTCATGCAGTAAACGTTGGCAGAAATTCAATTGGTGGAGACCTTTTAAATAAAACATTTACGCCGTGCACTCCTCTTGGATGCTATTTAATGTTAAAAAGATCAGTTGCTGATCTTAAGGGGATGCACGCTGTTATTATTGGTAGATCCAATATCGTTGGCAAACCCATGGCGCAATTGCTTTTAGAGGAGTCTTGCACAGTGACTATTGTTCATTCGAAAACAAGAAATATTGAAGAGCTTACCAGGCAAGCAGATATTGTTGTTGCAGCGGTGGGAAGACCACTGATGGTTAAAAAAGATTGGATTAAAGAAGGAGCGATCGTTATTGATGTTGGCATCAATCGTGTTGATCATCCAGATAATCCAGGTAAAACAAAACTAGTTGGTGATGTCGATTTTGATGAAGTATTAAGTGTAGCTTCAGCAATTACGCCTGTACCAGGCGGTGTTGGACCCATGACAATCGCATGTTTATTGAAAAACACAGTGGATGCCGCAATACGACAGCAACACTAATTATTTTTTCTCTCTTAATCTCAAAGCATTCAATTTAATGAAGCCTTCAGCATCTTTTTGTGAGTAGATATCATCTGACTCAAAAGTTGCTAGATTAGGATTATATAAACTCATTGAGGACTCTCGACCTGTTATCATGGTATTCCCTTTATAGAGTTTTAGTCTGACTTTGCCTTCTACATTCGCTTGAGATTTATCAATCATAGATTGCATCATTTCTCTCTCAGGTGAAAACCAGTAGCCGTTGTAGACCAATTCTGCATACTTGGGAGAGAGTTCGTCTTTCATATGAGCTGCTTCTTTGTCTAATGTGATGCTTTCTATGGCTCTGTGTGCGTGATAGAGGATTGTTCCACCAGGTGTCTCGTATATGCCCCTTGATTTCATGCCAATATATCTATTTTCCACCAAATCGACCCTACCAATGCCGTGTTTTCCGCCCATCTCGTTCAAGGCTTTCAACAATTCAAAGGGTGTCATGCTTTGTCCATTTAAAGCGCAAGCATCGCCTTGTTTAAACTCAATGGTGATCTCTTCTGGAGTATCGGGAGCATTTTCTGGTGATACCGATCTTGTATATACATAATCAGGAGCTTCTTCCCATGGGTCTTCAAGGACTTTACCCTCAGCAGAAGAGTGCAAAACATTTTCGTCAATACTGAAAGGTTGTTCGCCTCTTTTATCTTTGGCAATCTCAATGCCGTGTTGATCAGCATACTCAACCAAAGATGTTCGAGATGTAAGATCCCATTCTCTCCATGGACTGATAATTTTAATGTCAGGTTTATGATAATAATAACCTAACTCAAATCTAATTTGATCATTGCCTTTCCCTGTTGCACCATGCGATACAGCATCGGCTCCTACTTTGTTTGCAATTTCAATTTGTTTTTGTGCAATCAAAGGTCTTGCAATAGATGTGCCTAAAAGATAGTAGCCTTCATAAAGTGGATTAGCTCTAAACATTGGGAATACGTAATCACGGACAAATTCTTCTTTGAGATCTTCAATGAATATTTCTTTTACACCTTGTTGAGTTGCTTTTTTTTCAACCAAATCATAATCTTCATCTTGGCCTAAGTTTGCGGTAAACGTAACTACCTCGCACGAGTAGGTTTCTTTAAGCCATCTTAATATAACGGAAGTATCGAGCCCACCTGAGTAAGCAAGAACTACTTTATTTACTTTATCCATGATTTCTTAGTTCACTTTTTCTTACTTTTATACTTGAGGACTTGAGTTGACCGCATGCAGCCATTATATCTTGCCCTCTTGTTTTTCTAACAGGGCTTGCATAACCTGCATTTTTAATGATGTCACTAAATTTCTTAATTTGCTCTTTATCAGAGCATTCATAGGGCGAATTAGGCCACGGGTTAAAGGGAATAAGATTAATTTTCGCTGGAATTCCTGAGATTAATTTAACCAGTTTACGTGCATCGGCTACACCATCATTGACTCCTTTGAGCATCACATACTCGAACGTGATGCGCTTTGCATTTTTAGCTCTTGGATATTCTCTGCAAGATTTAATCAATTCTTTTAAGGGAAACTTTTTATTGATCGGTACGATCTCATTGCGTAATTCATCGTTTGTTGCATGCAACGATATGGCAAGCCTTGAATCCACCTCTTCTCCCCATTTCATTATTTCAGGGACTATGCCTGATGTACTCAGTGTTATTCTTTTTGTTGATAATTGAATTCCCTCTTTATCGCCCATAATTTCTGCTGCTTGTTTGACATTATTATAATTATAGAGAGGCTCTCCCATACCCATAAAAACAACATTTGAAATCTTTCTCCCATGTTTATTAGACCAATCAGATAATTCATCTTTAGCCACGAGTAATTGTGAAATAATTTCTTCACTGGTTAAATTACGTACTAACTTTTGTGTGCCTGTATAACAAAATGTACAATTCAATGTACAGCCCACTTGTGATGACACACACAAAGTTCCTCGATTGTCTTCGGGAATAAAAACTGTCTCTATGAGATTTCCATCGTTGAGTTTGAATAACCATTTTTGTGTTCCATCAATAGATTTTTCATGCGTTTGTATTTTTGGTCTTTTAATTTTATAAAATTGAGGGAGTGCTGATCTTAACTCTTTAGAAATCGAACTCATTTTCTCAAAATCAGTTTCACCTTTATTATAAATCCAGTGCCATATTTGCTTAGCACGAAATTTATCTTTTGCTTCTATGAGATCATTGGCAATTAAAGATTCATATATCTCTGATTGACTTAGCCCAATTAAGTCTGATTTTTCATCTGTCATGATTGTTTATGAGCAGGCTTCGTCGATCGCCGCTAATGCTTTTGTAAATCCAATAAGTGAATATGTATCTGTTATTTTAGTTCCTCTACTTGAGATACTCTTGACTTTGACACGTGCTCCGTTCTTCATATCTTTTATGAGTTTCCGATCATTTTCGCCGTCTGCTAGCCAGGCTCTTGATTCAACAGTGAAAAATTTGTAGTTACTGTTGTTGATGCTGACTTCAACCATGCTGTTCGGTTTAAAGGTGAACCCTGTATCTACACTGGCTTCATGAGAGGTCCCATCATTCTGGAAATTTGTAATCATTAAAGCATGCTCACCGCGATTTAGATCTGAGGGATTGGTCGCAATCGGTTTTGAAATTATGTAGCAAATTTTGGATGTTCCATCTTTAAATTCTTTTGCTTGCCATGCTCCACTTTTGCCAAAAGAGCCAAGATGCACAACATCGATGACCGCAAAAGCATTTATTGAACTCAGCAGTAATATTGATAGAATAAGTCTGAAATTAATAAATTTCATAGCCTGTAATTTATATTGAGATTCATAATTATGAAAGCAATTGTTTGTAAAGAATTCGGCCCCCCAAGTTCATTGGTTTATGAGGATGTTGAAGTTCCTGAATTAAAAAAAAGTCAAATACTGGTCGATGTTCATGCTGCTGGTGTTAATTTTCCAGATACCCTAATCATACAAGATAAGTATCAAGTAAAGCCACCGCTTCCTTTTTCACCAGGAGGTGAAATATCAGGAACCATTAGTGCAGTCGGTGAAAGCATTACTGATTGGAAAGTTGGTGACGAGGTTGTTGCCATGACTGGTTTTGGAGGTTTCAGAGAACAAGTGATTGTCAGTGCTGGACAAATTTATAAAAAACCAAGCAGTATGGATTTTACGACGGCTTCTTGCTTTACATTAACTTATGGTACATCACAGTACGCATTAAAAAATCGAGGCCAACTGAAAGCAGGTGAAACGTTATTGGTTCTTGGAGCGGCTGGAGGTGTTGGTATATCAGCGGTTGAAATTGGTAAAGCTCTTGGCGCTAAGGTCGTAGCAGCTGCATCATCTGATGAGAAATTAGAAGTGTGCAAACAGTACGGAGCAGATGAAGTAATTAATTATGGAGGCTATGATTTAACAGACCGTGATCAAGTAAAACAATTTAGAAGTGAAATCGCTAAAGCAACAGGCGGCAAAGGACCAGATGTTATTTATGATCCTGTAGGTGCAGACTTTACTGAGCCTGCATTAAGAAGTATTGCATGGAATGGACGTTTCTTAGTTATTGGTTGGGCAGCGGGTCATATACCTAAAATCCCCATGAATCTTTATTTGATCAAGGGATGTTCAGCTGTAGGCGTCTTTTGGGGACAATTTACAGCTCTAGAGCCACAAAATCATTTAGACAATATGAACCAACTGACGAGCTGGTATGAAGAAGGTAAATTAAAAGCACCAGTTACAGAAATTCTTCCACTTGAAAGAGGACAAGAAGCTCTTGAAACAATTCTTGCACGTAAAGCTACAGGGAAGATTGCACTAACAACTTCTTTTTATAAATCTTAGAAGTCTTATTATTTTTTCTTATTCATCTCTTGAGCCATCTCAAGATCAAGTTTAGTTACTCCACCAGAGTCATGCGTGGATAGTGTTACGACTACTGTACTGTAGACATTAAACCATTCAGGATGATGATCTTTCTTTTCAGCGTATATGGCCATAGATGTCATCCAACCAAAGGCTTGCATAAAATCTTTAAACTTAAATGTTTTAGTAATTGCATTGCGCCCTTTGACCATTTTCCAGCCTGATAGGCGTTTTAGTTTTTGAGTAACTTCTGTTTTTGTAAGTTTTTTAATCATGGTGATGGGTTTGGGATCTCCTTATGAACACTTCTGATTTCATTCATAATCTCTTTATTTAAATCAAGGTGGATGCTGTCTATGCAGGCTTTCAATTGTTCCATTGTCGTCGCGCCAATTATGGTAGATGTGACAAAAGGTTGTATATCACAAAATCTGATAGCTAATTGTGAGGGATCCAGTTCATGTTTTTTTGCAATTTCAACATACATTTCAACTGCCTTAGTAGTTTTTTCATTTTTGTATCTATACATTAGAGGACCGTCGCCAAACAAAGCCATTCTTGACCCTTGTGGCATTTGACCATTCAAATATTTTCCAGATAATGTTCCTTGAGCTAATGGTGAATAAGCAAGTAACCCAACTTGTTCATGAGCAGCAACTTCAGAAAGGCCAATTTCGAAACCTCTGTTAACTAAGTTATAAGCATTTTGAATGGACGCTACGCGAGGAAGGCCTTTGGCCTCAGCATGCTGAAGATACTTCATCGTACCCCACGGAGTTTCATTGGAAAGACCAATTTCCCTAACCTTTCCTTGCTTCACCAGTTCACCGAGAGCTTCAAGGGTTTCATCAAGCGGAATAGAATCAGAGGTATCCATGTGCTTGTACTCAAGACGTCCTGAAAATGCACCAAAAGGCCTGTCAGGCCAGTGCACTTGATAAAGATCAATATAATCTGTTTGTAGTCTTTTAAGACTGCCCTCAACGGCATAAAAAATTTGTTCTTTAGTCAGTCTTGGAATCTCTTCATTCTCTCTCAGCCACGACATTCCTGAGCGTCCTGCTACCTTTGTTGCGAGAATAACTTTATCTCTATTCCCTCGTGCCTTAAACCATGAACCAATGTATTCCTCTGTAAGTCCCTGTGTCTTTGCTTTTGTAGGTACGGCATAAATTTCTGCAGTATCAATAAAGTTAACTTCATGAGCCAGGGAATAATCTAACTGGTCATGCGCATCAGCTTCAGTATTTTGCTCCCC
>CABYSM010000016.1 GCA_902521655.1 uncultured Pelagibacteraceae bacterium | reverse complement strand
CAGGAAACAGCTGCGTTTTGATCAGCAACCATAGATATAACAAAATAAAGCACTAATGGTGATAATACTGGCAACATTGAAGGAACTATCATTTCCTTAATTGCTGATCTAGTTAACATGTCTACAGACCTTGAGTAGTCTGGTTTTACATCACCAGTCATAATTCCTGGATTATCCGCAAATTGCTTTCTTACTTCTTCAACTACGGCCCCACCTGCTCTTCCCACTGCCATCATTCCCATTGAAGCGAATAAATAGGGGAGTAATCCACCTATTAAAAGTCCTACAACGACATAAGGGTTTTCCAAGCTAAAATCAGGGGTTATTTCTTGTATAAGTTTTAAATCTTCAACATAAGCTGCAAACAGTACTAAGGCACCTAAGCCAGCTGATCCAATTGCATAGCCTTTGGTAACTGCTTTTGTAGTATTGCCAACAGCATCTAAAGCGTCTGTTGTTTTTCTAACACTTTCATCAAGATTAGCCATTTCCGCAATGCCACCAGCGTTATCAGTAACGGGCCCATAAGCATCTAATGCCACAACCATGCCGGCTAAGGCCAGCATTGCTGTTACAGCAATTGCAATCCCAAAAAGGCCTGCAAGCTGATATGTAAATACAATGCCAATCACAATAACTAACGCAGGCAAGGCAGTTGCTTCCATTGAAACAGCTAAACCCTGAATAACATTTGTGCCATGACCCGTAGTAGATGCCTTAGCTACACTTTGCACAGGCCGATAATTAGTTCCAGTATAGTATTCTGTTATCCATATTAATAATCCAGTTATAATTATTCCAATAAAAGCACATACATAAAGAGACATGCCATTAAAGGTAGTTGTTCCGAAAGTAAATTCCGTAGACATATCTCCCAAAATAACTTGTGTGACAGGATAAATAAAAATTAGCGATAGTATTGCTGAGGCTATAAAACCTTTATAAAGAGCTCCCATTATACTCTGTGTACGGCCAAGCCTTACAAAGAATGTTCCAATTATTGAAGCAACTAAGCAACTTCCACCAATCGCCATTGGATAAATTGTCATCATCTCTGCTATTGGGCCAGTAAAAAATATCGTAGCTAAAACCATTGTTGCAACAATTGTAACAGCGTATGTTTCGAATAAATCGGCTGCCATACCAGCACAATCACCTACATTGTCTCCGACATTGTCTGCTATAACTGCAGGATTTCTTGGGTCATCTTCAGGTATCCCTGCCTCAACCTTTCCTACTAAATCAGCACCAACATCAGCTCCTTTAGTAAATATACCTCCGCCCAACCTTGCAAAAATTGATATTAATGAGGCTCCAAATCCTAGAGCGACTAATGCGTGTTTTAGTGTCTCGTCAGAAACTGAATATGAGTCTAATATTACATAATAAACAGAAATTGATAGAAGCGCCAAACCTGCAACTAACATCCCTGTCACTGCTCCAGCCTTAAATGCTACATTTAATCCTTTTCCTAGACTCTCATTTGCAGCTTGAGCTGTTCTTACATTCGCTCTAACTGATATAATCATTCCAATATAGCCAGCTGCACCAGATAAAATTGCACCTATTAAATAACCACCTATGACCCAAATGTCTTGAAAGAATAAATATAATAGTAAACATATTACCACACCAACAATTGCAATTGTTGTATACTGTCTATTTAAATATGCTTGAGCACCAACCTGAATAGCTGAGGAAATTTCTTGCATTTTCTCGTTACCTGCATCTGATTTTAAAACGGAATTACCAGCCCAAAACCCATAGATAATTGACAATATGCCAGAAAAAATTATTAAATTCATTATGCTCATAAATAGCTCCCTATAATTATAGTTGGGTGAAAATGCCAAAATTTACAGAGTTTGGCAATCTTTTATTTCAAGTGTAAGAATTTTGCAGATTATCAAGGACTCCGTTTATTAGTGCCGTTTCGTTATTTCCAAAAAAACGATTAGCAATGGACAAATACTCAGAAATTACAACTTTTTTTGATGCATTTTTAGAAAATAAAATCTCATAAATTGCTGACCTAAAAATTGAAATTAATAACTTGTCCATGTTATTAATTTTTACTTTCTTATTGATTGATACTTTTAGTACTTTATTTATGTTATCTAAATTTTCTGTAACTCCTTCATAAATTTTTTCCGCAAATTTTAAATTTGAAGTATTCATCTTTTTTCCATAATCAGATTGCTCAACTATATTAGTAAATATTTCTTTAATAGGTATTTGTCTTCTATTTTCATTAATTGATATTTCATAAAGAGCCTGGACCACTAATAGTCTTTGAAATGATTTTATATTAGACATTAATTTAGTCTTGGAGAACTGCTATGGCCGCTTCGACTGCCTCTATTGCTCTATTAAGTTTTTTTGATGATCTCTCCCTTGCTTGCTTTTTATTCATGCAAGTAAGAACCGAATTAGAAATTGGTAATTTATTTTGAATTGAAAGTTGTAGTAATGTAATAGTAATTGCATTAGCAATGAACTCGTAATGATCAGTTTTGCCTTTAATGATACAACCTATCGCCACAACAGCGTCATACTTACGTTTTTTTAATTTCATTGATATCTTTGTTGGAATTTCTAAGGACCCCTTAGTAAAAGCAGTATCAAACTTATGTCCATTTATTTCTAAATATTTTTGGGCACCCTTTAGTAAGTTAAGTGTTATTTCAGGATAAAAGTTTGAGGCAACCAAAAGAAATTTATATTTTTTCATCATTTATAATTCGTTTAGTAATTTTGTCTCAATTATATCAATGCCATAAGCTTCTAGACCAATAAATTTCCATTCAGTGTTTGTAAGAAGTATCATTTCTTTTACACCTAACTCAGATAGAATTTGAGCGCCCATACCATAAATTCTTAGTTCATCTTTTTCATTTTCAGATTTATTGTCACCGGAAGATGAGTTGGTAATAAGTCTGTTTATAATAGATTTACCACTATCTCTAATTAAAACGAGTACGCCACGTCCGTGTTCTTGTATAACCTCCACGCTCTTGTTTAATGAGGCATCGTCACTACCGTACTCACCAAATAGATTATCAAAATAGTCAGTCACGTGGACCCTTACCATAACTGGCTTTCCATTATTTATATTTCCTTTTGATAAAACTATTTGCTCAGTACTATCAAATAATGATTCATAAATTTTGATATCGAATTCGTAATTAGATTTTATGTTTATTTTTGAGTCATGTATTTTTTTTACAAACTTGTCTTTGTCTCGTCTGTAGGCTATTAGATCAACAATCCGACCAATCTTAATATTATGCTCTTTTGAAAATTCAATCAAATCTGGAATTCTAGCCATTGTCCCATCATCATTCATAATCTCACAAATTACACCTGCTGGTATATTTCCGCTAAGTCTAGCTAAATCAACGGATGCTTCGGTATGACCTGCTCTCACTAATACTCCTCCATTGCGGGCAACTAGAGGAAATACATGACCCGGACTCATAATATCATCCTTAGTCATATTTTTATTTATTGCAGCTTGAATTGTTATAGCTCTGTCTTGAGCAGAAATACCAGTTGTAACACCTTCTTTTGCCTCTATTGAAACTGTAAATGCTGTTGAGTCTCTCGTTTCATTATTTTGAGACATTAATGGCAAATCTAATTGCTTAACTCTTTCTTCTGTCAAAGAAAGACATATAAGACCCCTTCCATATTTTGCCATGAAATTTACTGCTTTATCATCAGTTTTTTCAGCAGGAATTATTAGATCGCCTTCATTCTCACGGTCTTCATCATCGACCATTATAACCATCTTACCTGCTCTTTGGTCTTCAATTATTTCCTCTACGGAAGATATAAATTCCATATTCATTTTTAAGTTTGTTTTTTACTGATTTTGCGTAACATATCTTGCTAACATATCAACTTCAAGGTTTATTCTGTCACCTATTTTCAATCCTTTTAGATTAGTATTCAACCATGTGAAGGGAATAATGTTGAGAACAATAAAATTATTTTTGACTTGGTTTACAGTTAAGGAGATTCCATTTAGTGAAACAGATCCTTTTTTTGCAATAAATTTTTTAACCTTCTTAGAAATTTCTAACTTTATTTCATGTGAGTCTCCTACTTTTTTAATACTGATCAATTTTGAAGTATCATCAACATGACCAAATACAAAGTGGCCACTAATTTCATCACCTACACGCAAAGATTTCTCAATATTTATTTCATCGCCTTTTTTAATTACATTAAAGTTTGAACAGTTGATTGTCTCTTGAGAAACATCAAATGAGAGCTGAGTGTATTTTTTTTTCTTTTTCTTACTTATCACAGTAAGGCAAATACCATTACAACATACTGAGCTACCTTTTTTTATATCTTTGTATTTAAGGTTTGTATCTAACACTAATCTGAAATCTTTTTGTTTCTCAAACTTAAAAACGAAACCCTTATTTTCAATAATTCCTGAAAACATTTAAATTACCTCTTTCTATATATAGTTAGATTATCGTTTCCATAATTTTTGCTTTCTAAAAGAACAAAGTTCTTTGTAGATTTCATATTACTGACTCCCATATCTGACACCGCATCCACTCCACCTTTGCCAATTATTTTACTAGCTCTAAACCATTGAATCTCATTAATATAGTTATTTTTTAACAACGAACCGCTTAAATGTGACCCTCCTTCAACAAGAATTCTCATGTATCCGAGATTTGTAATTTTATTTAATATTTCTCTTAAAGATAATTCTGAGCCTTTTTTACTTACTTTTATATACTTAATATTTTTTTTATTTAATTTCGATCTTTTTTTTCCATCAGAGTAAAATACAAATACATTTCTTGAATGATTAGAAAATATTTTATAATGATTTGGTATACTCATAGTACTATCAAGAATAAATAAATCAGGCGAAAAACTCTCAAGTCCGCTTAGTCTGCAATCTAATGAAGGATTGTCCTCTACAATTGTTCCTCTCCCTACTAACATACAATCATTTTGTGCTCGCAACATATGGCCATGTTGTCTTGAAACTGAGTTTGTGATCCATTTACTTTTTTTTGATTTTGTAGCAATCTTACCATCTGCGGTTGATGCGATTTTTAGTGTTATATGCGGTCGATTATTATTTAATGAGTTAAAGAAAACTTTATTAATATATCTTGTTTGTTTGCCAAAATTTTTAACAATAACTTTGATTTTTCTTTTCCTAAGCTTTTTTATAGATTTACCTTTAACTAATGCATTTTTGTCAATTTCAGAAATAAATACTTTTGAAAATTTATATTTTATTATTTTATCTACACAAGGTGGATTTTTTCCAATGTGCGAACAAGGTTCTAGAGTTGTAAATATAGACGCACCTTCTAATTGCTTTTTATTTCTAACTTGATTTATCGCATGAACTTCGGCGTGTGGAGAGCCATTTTTCTGCGTCCAGCCTCTTGCAATAATAGTTTTGTCTTTTACAATTATTGCTCCAACAGGTGGATTTGGGTAGGTAGAACCAATAGCTCTATGAGCCATCCTCTCTGCCAGCTGCATATAGTCAACAATTTTCAATTAAATACCTATTCGTTATTTGACGAGATAACTCCAATAAACTCTTCAAAGTCTTTGGCTTCTCTGAAATTCTTATATACAGATGCAAACCTCACATACGCAACAGGATCTATACTTTGTAAGCCCTCCATGACAATTTCACCAACTACATCTGAAGCTATTTCAGCTTCGCCTAGACTTTCAACTCTTCTAACTATTCCGCTAATCATGCGATCAACTCTTTCAGACTCTACTGGCCTTTTCCTTAACGCGATTTGAACTGACCTCTCTAATTTATCTCTATCAAAGGGAACTTTTTTACCAGATTTTTTTATAACAGTTAATTCACGCAACTGTATTCTCTCAAATGTTGTAAATCTGGCTCCGCACGCAGAGCAAAACCTTCTTCTTCTAATAGCAGAATTGTCCTCTGTAGACCTAGAGTCTTTTACCTGAGTATCTTCATTCCCACAAAATGGACATTTCATAAAAAACCTAACTATAAATTGGAAACTTTTTGCACAAATTAATTACTTTTTCTTTTACAGCTTTTTCTACATTGCTGTTATCAGTTGGATTGCTTTTTAAGCCAACAAGTGTTTCAAGTATAAGTTCACCTACAAGCTTAAACTCATTTTCCTTAAACCCTCTTGTTGTTGCAGCTGGTGTTCCAAGTCTAATACCTGAAGTGATTTTAGGTGGCTTAGGGTCTTTTGGTATTCCATTTTTATTACATGTTATATTTGCTGCTTCTAAACTAGTCTGAGCGGAGTTACCTGTTAAATCCATTGGAGTTAAATCTACTAGAATTAAATGGGTATCAGTTCCACCAGACACAATCTTTAAACCTCCGCTAACAAGAGTATCACTTAATGTCTTGGCGTTTGTTATTACTTGTTTAATATATTCCTTAAATTCTGGTTTTAGTGCTTCGCCAAAAGCTACAGCCTTGCCAGCAATTACATGCATCAATGGGCCACCTTGATAACCAGGAAATACTGCAGAATTAAATTTTTTACCCAACTCTAAATTGTTTGATAAAATCATTCCTCCTCTTGCCCCTCGAATAGTCTTATGAGTAGTAGAAGTTACTACATCTGCATATTCTAATGGATTTGGATACTCCTCAGCAGCAACAAGGCCTGAAAAATGAGCCATATCTACATGAAGAAATGCTCCAACTTGATCACAAATCTCTCTAAATTTTTTAAAATCTATAATTCTTGAATAAGCACTTCCTCCGGCAATAATAATTTTTGGGCTGTGTTGAATTGCTAGCCTTTCAACTTCATCGTAGTCAATTAGTCCATTGTCTTCTAATCCGTATTGTATAGCATTAAACCACTTACCAGACATTGACGGTGCAGAACCATGTGTTAAGTGTCCGCCAGCATCTAAACTCATTCCAAGAATAGTATCACCTGGCTTAATCAGAGCTAACATAACCGCTCCATTTGCCTGGGCACCCGAATGAGGCTGAACATTTGCATATTCACACTTGTATAATTTTTGAAGTCTTTTTATTGCAAGGTCTTCCGCAATATCAACGAATTCGCACCCACCATAGTATCGAGAACTTGCATAACCTTCCGCATACTTATTTGTCATTATGGAACCTTGGGCTTCAAGAACAGCTTTAGAAACTATATTTTCAGAAGCAATCAATTCTATCTGATTTTGCTGCCTATCTAGCTCAAGGTTAATTGCCTTGTGAATTTCATTATCAATATCTTTAAGTGGTGAAGAAAAAAAGCTCATATTGTATTTTATCCTATTTTGTTAATCCTGGTAATGTGACGACTTCCCTCGAATTCTGTATTTATAAATGTGTCGACACAACTAATAGCTGTACTTTCATCTATCACTCTTGCTCCCAAAGTCAAAATATTTGCATCGTTATGGGCTCTTGCAAGTCTAGTTATTTCATTATTATAGCAAAGTGCCGCTCTAATTCCTGGTTTTTTATTAGCTGCCATTGACATTCCTTGGCCAGATCCACAAATCAATATCCCCATATTTACAGTTTGGTTGGAAATGTCTGAAGCAACTTTCTCTGCAAAATCTGGATAATCTACGGGTTCATTTTGTTCAGGCCCTCTATCGATAACTTCAATATTTTTTGCCTTTAGAAAATTAACTACTTTATCTTTCATATCATAACCAGCATGATCTGAAGCTATAGATATTATTATATTTTCGTTCATATTGATCAGTATTAAACAAAATATACTAAATATTGTAAATAGAAATTGATAGACTTATCTCCATAATGACCTTTTTATAAGTACGTTCTTAAGCAATTGTGGTCGATCTGTCATAATCCCATCTACTCCATAATCAATAAGTTGATTCATCTGATTTTCATCATTAATCGTCCAGGCATGTATTTTTTTTCCAAGGCTATGAGCGTGGGATACAAAAGACTTAGATACAATCTGAAAACCAAAATAAAACATTGGTATTTGCAAACAAGGAATATTGTTCTTAAAAATTGGTAGCACACTATCTAAATAAAACATTATTGTTTCTTGCTTTGTCATTGATGTACATAATTGGTCGCCACATGAATTTCTTAATAATTTAATTTTATTTGTACTAAATGATCCAATACAAAATCGATCCAGGTTTTTTGTATTCGATTTTAGTGACTTTATTAAAAGATGTGCAGCAAGAGTTGATTTTGGTTCTATATTAAAATTCAAATGAGGCCATGAAATTAAAGCTTCATCCAAAAGTGGCACATGTTGATCATCAAATATTTTTATTTTTTTTATTTCTTCATATTCTAATTGATTAATTTTCGTCTGTAGACCACAAATCCTACTTAAATCTTCATCATGAAAAATAACAAGCTTTCCATCCTTAGTTTCTCTAACATCAGTTTCAATATAATCGTATCCAATAGAAATACACTTTTCAAAAGCATCAAGAGTATTTTCCTTATTTTCCAATGATCCTCCTCTATGAGCAAAGGGAGTAAATTTATGATTGTTTAAAAACCTAAAAGACATATATATGTTTTCTTATGATTGAAAATTTACTTATTATATTAAGCTTCAATTTTATAGTCATTACTATTCTATGGCTATCATCGTTAAAAACAAGACGGGCTGATTTTATTGATATTTATTGGGGTCCAAGTTTCTTCTTTTCAACAGCTATTATTTATTTCTTAGATAATGATTATTCCCTTCCAAAAATTATTGCCTTGTCCCTTGTTGGCCTGTGGGGATTAAGATTGGGTATTTATTTATTCTCAAGAAATATAAAAAAGTCTGAAGATATTAGATACGTTAAGATAAGAGAGTACAGAGGTGATTTTGGTCTTTTTTATACAGCGTATTTAATACAAATTATTTTAATTTGTATTGTATCTTTCCCAATGCAAAGTCTCAGTACGGCCCCAAATAATTTAGGTCTGAATGTATTTGGTGTCATTGCAATAATTATAGCACTTCTTGGTATAGTAATTGAAACTATTTCTGATATTCAACTAACGAAATTTAAATCTGAAAAAAATAATAAAGATAAACTTATGGATAAAGGTCTGTGGTTTTATTCGAGGCATCCAAATTATTTTGGCGATAGTGTATTTTGGTGGGGTATCTCTTTATTTTGTTTTAGTATTTCTTACAATTTATTAATATTTATATCTCCTATTATCATGACGTACCTATTGTTAAAAGTTTCTGGAGTAAGTTTACTTGAAAAAACTATTGCAAAGAAAAAAGAAGGTTATGATAACTATATTAAATCAACTAGTTCTTTTATAATACTGCCAAAAAAAAATATAAAATGATGAAAGAGAGTATCTTAAAATTTCCAAGTACTAGACTCAGAAGGAACAGACAGTCTAGCTGGATTAGAAATTTGGTTGAAGAGCATTCATTAACATCTAATGATCTAATTTGGCCAGTTTTCATATGTGAAGGGAAAAATAAAAAAGAAGAGATTAAATCTATGCCTAATGTCTATAGATATTCAATAGATAATCTAAATGAAGTGAAAGATATTGCGGAAAGTCAAAATATTAATTTAATTGCTCTTTTTCCCTATACCCCTGAAGAACTCAAATCTAATGATGGTAAAGAGGCATTAAATCCTGAAAATCTAGTTTGTAAGTCTATAGATCAATTATCAAGATCAAACAAAAGTTTTGGATTGATGTGTGACGTTGCACTTGATCCCTATACTGATCATGGACATGATGGTTTAATAAATGACAGTGGAAAAATACTTAATGATGAAACAAATAAATTACTTGTAAAACAAGCACTACTTTATGCAGAATGTGGGGCTGATGTTATTGCTCCATCTGACATGATGGACGGAAGAATAGGGATGATAAGAAATCAACTGGAAAAAAAAGATTTTCAAGATACCTTAATACTTTCTTACGCCGCAAAATATGCATCTGCTATGTATTCACCATTCAGAGATGCTGTAGGCTCTTCAAGTAGCCTTAAATCAGATAAAAAAACTTACCAAATGAATATAAATAACTCTGACGAGGCAATCAGAGAAGCCTCTATGGACATTAGTGAAGGCGCAGATATATTGATGGTAAAGCCTGGGATAAGTTATTTAGATATTATTTATAGAATTAAGCATGAGCTAAATTTTCCAACTTTTACCTACCAAGTATCTGGTGAATATAGCTTGATTAAGCTCGCTGCAGAAAAAAGTTTGGTTGATGAGAAAGCGGTGGTCCTTGAACAGCTTGCTTCTTTTAAAAGAGCTGGAGCTGATGCTATAATTACTTACTTTGCTCCTGAAGTTTCAAAGTTTATTAAATTAACTGAGTAATCTTTTTACTAAACTTGATGTGTCAAAATTATTACCACCCATATTTTGCACGTCTTTGTAAAATTCATCAACAATCTTTGTAATTTCTAAATCAATGCCAAATTTTTTGGCTTCATCAAATGCGATTGATAAATCCTTTCTCATTAAATCAACCGCAAACCCAAAATCAAATTTATTTTCAGTCATTGTCGAAAATCTATTATCCATTTGCCAAGATTGGGCTGCTCCAGAGGAAATAACATCCAAAACATCCTCTGGATTAAGTTTAGTTTGCTTCATAAAATAAATTGATTCTGAAAGGCCCTGCACTAAACCAGCTATACAAATTTGATTAATAATTTTAGTTAATTGTCCTGAACCTGATGACCCCATGTACTTTCTTTTTTTTCCATATACCTCAAAAATACTCTCACTTTTGTCAAATGCGTTTTTATCTCCTCCTACCATGATACTTAATTGTCCCTTTTCAGCTCCCAACTGACCACCAGAGATAGGCGCATCTAGAAAAAAAGCTTCTTTTTCTTTTAATTTAAGTTCAAGCTCTTGGACAATTTTTGGTGAAACTGTGGAATGATCAATAAAAATTGTATTTTTTCTAATTGCATTAAAACATCCAGTGTCGTTTGAAGTAATCTCTCTCAGATCATCATCGTTACCGATACATGAGATAATGAAATCAAATTTTTCATCAAGCTGATTAAGGTTTTCTACTGCATTTCCTCCATACTTTTTTTTCCAAATGCTGATTTTTTCCTTAGATCTATTGTATACAGAAACCTCATATTTCTCTGATAGAAAGCCAGCCATTGGAAATCCCATCTTTCCAATTCCTATAAACAAAATTTTATACATTAAAAATATCCATCATCCTCTGCATAGCGCTAATTGTTACCAATAAAGGCATTCTAAATAATCTGCCCCCAGGAAAATTTCTATGCTTAATCTTCTCGAAAGCTTCCATTTCACTAGTTTTACCAGATACAATGTTCTCAGCCAAAATTTTACCGGCAATACCAGTAAATGCAACTCCATGCCCTGAAAAGCCTTGAGCATAAAATATCTTTTCATTTATCATTCCTATATCAGGAACTCTATTGACCGTAATAGCAATTAAACCACCCCAAATATAATCAACTTTTATATTTTTAAGTTGTGGAAATACTCTGTTTAACTGTTTTTTTGTTCTTTTCTTTAAACCTTCTACATTTTTAAGAGAATAACCTACAGCTCCTCCAAAAATCATTCTCTTACTTTCTGAAAGTCTATAATAATTAAGATCAAAGTTAGTATCGCTGACACAATAATCATTAGGCAGAATATTTTGCTGCAAATCACTATTAAGAGGTTCTGTACAAACAATATATGTTTCACAAGGCATAACTTTATTTTCGATACCGAGGTTTAAACCTTCAATATAGGCGTTGCAACATATAGCTATTTTTTTTGCATTAACTTTTCCACTTTCTATTAATACTTCAATGTCAGTACTATTTTGTAATATCTTTTTTGCTGGAGAATTCTCATACACCTTAACACCTAATGAAAGTGCAGCATTCATTAATCCAATAGCGTATTTTAACGGATGTAAATGCCCCGCCCCCCTATCTAGTATTCCTCCATAGTAAAGTGAAGAGCCAATTTCATGATCGACTGTAGCTTTGTCAAGAACTTCAAGCTTATCATAATTATAAGTTTTTAATTTATATCTTAGATCATTTTCATACTCTTTGAATTTTGACAAACTGGTGGCTGCATGTATTCCACCACTCTTCTTATCACATTCAATATTAAAGTTTTTTATTCTTTCATCGATAAGATCAACTGCTGCTTGTGATATGTTCCATAGCTGCATGGCGTGTTTAAGGCCATATTTTTTTTCAATACCATCAATTCCCCATGCAACATCATTCCAAATTTGGCCACCATTTCTACCTGAAGCTCCCCAACCTATAATATTTTGCTCTAATAAAATTACTTTAAGTCCTCGCTCGGCAGCTTCGATTGCAGTTGACAGTCCCGAGAAACCACCTCCTATTACACATAGGTCACATTCATGGTCATCAATTAAAGTTGGAAGAGCATCTTTTTGCTGACTAAGGCTTGTTGCATAATAACTATTAGGATATTGAGACATTAAATACAATTAAGTTAACTTCAGATTTTAGAGTGTAAATTCTTTGGCTCAATTCTACCCGCTTGAGCCCTCTTACCAAGCCATTTCTTCAGATCTTTAGCAGATAATAAAACTTTTTTAGACCTTTCATTGATTATCCCTTCATTTGAGTCTGCACAAAAAGCGTTAAGAGTTTTTCCTGACTTGAATTTTTGAAGTGTAACACCTCGTCCCTTTTGCATATTAGGTATTTCTGAACTATTGAAAGCTAATAATTTAAATAATTTTTTTTCACCACTAATAGACACAATCAAATCTCCTTTTTTCTCTGCACATGATACTGCTCGATCATTATCCTTTAAATTCATAACTTTCTTACCTGATTTTGTAGATGCAATGAAGTCATTTGAATTAACAAAAAAACCTTTACCAGCAGAGCTGGTTATTAAAAATTCTTTATCTTGCTCATAAATCTTAAAGAATAAAACTTCTTCGTTGTCATTTTTGTCAATTAACAAACTTATTGGATCACCAAACCCTCTACCAGATGAAACTCTAGAGCAATTTATGGTATAAAACTTACCTAAAGTGGAAAATACAACCAATTTATTATTACTCTTACACTTAACAATAAACTTTTCACTATCGCCTTCTTTATACTTAACAGACGAGTAGTCATCCTGATGACCTTTGATTGATTTTACCCAACCATTTTTAGATAACAATACTGTTACCGGTTCCTTTGAGTCAAATTCCTCTAGAGAATAGTCAAGTTCCTGATACACATCATTAATTACAGTTCTTCTTTCAGCAAAAGAATTTATTTTTTTAAATACTTCTAAACTTTCATTGAACTCTTTGTTTAATATTTTACTTTGGTTGCTCTTTGACTTTAGAATCTGGTTTAATTCTTTTTTATAATTTAGTAAATCTTGATATTCATTCTTTATTTGCTTTTCCTCAAGTTTTTTTAACTGTCTTAATCGCATTGCTAGTATGGCCTCAGCTTGTTTTTTATTGATTTTAAATACAGTAATTAGTTTTTTTTCAGGATTAGTATCTGTTCTTATAATCTTAATTACCTTATTTAAATTACTAAAGACTATTAGGAAGCCTTTTAAGATCTCCAATCTATTTTCAGTTTGCGTGAGACGATACTGGGTTCTTTTTTTTAAAACAACAAAGCGATGATCAATAAATGCTTTTAAACTCTCTTTAAGTGAGAAGAGTTTTGGCTCTAACTTACTGTTTATTGCATTGAAATTAATAGCAAATCTAATTTCTAAATCCGAATTCTTACACAAATCCTCAAAAATTACTTCTGGCTTAAAGGTTCTATTTTTTGGCACTAAAACTATTCTAATGTCCTCAGCAGATTCATCTTGTATCGCTTCAACATAATTTATTTTTTTAGAATCAATTAATTCAGATACTCTCTCAATAATCTTTGACTTATTTACTTGATAAGGAATTTCATAAATTACTAATTGATACTGTCCTCTTCCTAGGTCTTCTTTTTTCCATTTTGCTCTTAGACGAATAGTCCCTCTTCCTTTTAAATAAGCTTCTCTGATAGCTGTCTTACTATCGACAATTTCACCTCCTGTTGGAAAATCAGGACCTGGTATAATATTTATTAATTGTGAGCTAGTGTAATTTGGATTTTTTAATAATTTTGTTAGAGCCGAAAATAATTCAATTATATTGTGTGGTGGAATATTTGTTGCCATGCCCACTGCTATGCCTGAACTTCCATTTGCTAAAAGATTAGGAAAATATGACGGTAATACTATTGGCTCTAAATCTACTCCGTCATAAGTACTTATATAATCAATCGTTTCCTCTGATATGTCTTGAATCATTAATTCAGCTAGCGCTGTTAGTCTTGCTTCTGTATATCTCATTGCCGCTGCATTATCGCCATCAATGTTGCCAAAGTTGCCTTGTCCATCAACTAATGGATAGCGAGTTGAGAAATCCTGAGCTAAACGAACAAGAGCTTCATATACAGATTGATCACCGTGAGGATGAAATTTACCAATTACATCTCCCACTATTCTTGCTGATTTTTTATAGCCTGAATTAGAACTTAATCTCAACTGATACATGGCGTAGAGAAGCCTTCTATGAACTGGTTTTAAGCCATCCCTTATATCTGGAAGAGCTCGATGAGTAATTGTGGATAAAGCATAAGCAAGGTATTTCTCCTCCAATGCTTCAGTAAAATTAATATTTTTTATCTTCATTTATAAGTATATTCTTTAAATGATTCCTACTTTTAGGAAAGTTTAGATTATTCGGTTCATAAAAACGTTTTAAGAAAAAATATTCTGTAAGTACCAAGGCATTTTTAATATCAGCTAAGGTAAGATCAATTGAGCTATCAATAAAAAATTCTGGCAATAAAAATAATTTGTCTTTAAAGCTTCCGGCGCCTTCCATTGTTACAGCTCTACCGCTACTAGGAGAAACGTATTTTAGTTTGTCTCTTCGCGCTGTTACAGCACATTCAGATAAATCAAGACCATAGCCAATTTCTGATAAAAGATCTAATTCCCAAAATATATAATTTTTTATCCAATCCTTTTCTCCACGAGATATATCTTTTATAAGTTTTAATGTTTTTTCGTATATAAGTATATTTTGCTGCTTCTCAGCCATAGTTGAGATTATCATTGAACAAATCGTTGTAACTGCAAGAAGCTTCGCTCTTTGATTTAAAATATATGAAGACCACATCTTTATAGGCTCAATTGTAAAATTACCCAAGTGACTTTCTAATCTACCTGACCAATTAACATGCACCTCATTTCCTGGCTCAATTGTAGCTCTAAGATTCTTAGAATGAATTCCTCTTATTAAACCTTTATGTCTTCCATGCTCATGTGTAAATATTTCAAGTATATAAGATTTTTCATTATATTTACTGAATCCCAAAATAAAGCCATCACCAGACCACCTCATAGTTTCTTTTCACTAACAACTTTTACAAATAAAAATAAATGAATTTTTTTATTTTCATGTTTAGCTATTTCTTTTCTTGACGATGATCCTATTTCTTTCAACAAAGACCCTCGCTTACCAATGACAATACTTTTGTGTGATTTTCTTCTTACTTCTATAGTTTGAAATATTTTGATTTCATTCTTTCTATTTTCGACTTTATCTGTGATAACATCACATTGGTAAGGTATCTCTTTATGTACTTTGTCTAATATTTTCTCTCTTGTAACCTCTGAATAAAAAAGTTCTTTCTTGATCTGAACCTTATCTTTGGATTGATATTTAGATTCTTTTATTTTAAGATATTTTTTAGATCTTTCTAGCAATCTTGATACTCCATCACCATTAATGCTTGATACAGGGAAAATTTCCTGAATTAAACTTTCCTTTGAGAAAAAATTAATACTTTTTAAAACATCTTCATCGTTACATTTATCTATTTTATTTAGTACAAGGAAAATTTTCTGATCTATAATTTTATCTTTTAAAGATGATTGAATTCTTTTAAATTCTGTTTTCGTTTTTTTTGATATATCAAGCACTAAATATATAATTACTGCATTGTCTATTTCTGCAAATGGAGATGAAATAACTTTGTTGCTTATTTTTTTCATAGATGCAAAAGTCCCAGGTGTATCCTGTAAAATATATTCGAATTCTGATATATTTTTTGTTAATTTTTGGTTGAAAGTAGTGGATTGTTTCTTTCTAGAAACCAATGTCACTCTTCGTCCCATGATCGAATTAACTAAGGTTGACTTTCCTGAATTAGTAGGACCTATTAAAACTATATTCCCACTTTTCATTTATTGAATAATTTTATTTAATTGAATGAATGACTCAGCTGCAAGTTTTTCTGCTTCTTTTATCGATCTGGCTTTACTAAAAGCCTTTTTATAATTCATAAATTTTAATTCAATTTCAAAAATTGGCTCATGATCAGGACCTTCTTTAGATAAAGTCTTATATTCTGGAAGTTTTTTGTATTTCTTTAATGTCCATTCTTGCAAAAAAGATTTTGGATCAATTAAATTTTGATCAATATTATGAATATGCTCACGCCATAGTTCTAGAATCAATTTCTTTACTATGACGAAATCTGAATCTTGATATACAGCACCAAGAATTGACTCACAAGCATTAGACAAGATGCTCTTCTTTTTATTACCTAAAGATGATCTTTCTGTGCTCCCCAGCAGTATGAAATCACCTAATGCTAGATTATTGGCAACCATAAAACATGTATTTCTATTAACTAAACTACTAAGCATCTTATCTAAAGAACCTTCGTCGGCACTAGGGTAATCTTTAATTAGTTTTTCAGATATCACTAAACCCAACACGCGATCACCTAAAAACTCAAGATTCTCATTATTAAGAGTTTTTTCAAAGCTTGAATGAGTCAAAGCTAATTTAAGTAGACTGATATCTTTAAATTTATATTTAATTTTTTTTTCAAGTAATGATAAATCTTTTTCCATTGCTCAACTAATTTATTAATTTCAGCAATCTATTAAATTGGATATCAAATGGCCATTTCCAAAATTCAAGAATAGTTGATCCATCTTCTGTTGAAAAAAAGATTATTTGAGCCTTGCCAACTAACCTGTTGAATTCAACTGTGCCCCAAAACCTACTATCATTTGAGTTATCTCTATTATCGCCCATAAAAAAATAATGGTTTTCTGGCACTACGAATTCCTTTGTATTGTCACCAGGAGATCCATCTAAATAATTATAAATTTCGTAAGAAATACCATTTGGCAAAGTTTCTTTTAAAACGTTTATTTTTATTACTCTTCCATTTTTCAGAACTTTCGAATCCTCGCGGATATTTTCATACTCAAGTAAGTTACTGTTAATAATTAAATTACCATTTCGAACTTCAATTCGATCCCCTGGTAGTCCGATCAATCTTTTAATATAGTCTAAATTTGTATGTGGAGGCTTGAATATTATCACGTCACCCCTGTCTGGAACATTTGAAAATATTCGATTGGATATAGGACCTAAGCTAAAAGGAAATGAATGCTTACTGTAACCGTAATCAAATTTTGACGCAAAAAGTCTGTCACCAACTAATAAATTTGGTTCCATTGATGAGGAAGGTATAAAAAATGGCTGTATTAGAAAGGTTCTAATAATCAATGCAATTACAAGTGCATAAAAAAGTGTTAACAAATTAGATTTGATCCAAGATGCATTTATTTTTTTATCACTCATTGTGTTAATTGATAGTTACAATTGCTTGAGCATATGGAAATTCGTCAGTAATTGACAAATTGATAGTATAATCATCGTCTAAAACTAAATTTAATAAATGTAATTTCGATTTTCCGTGAAACTCAAGAGTCGGCTTGCCCGAAAGTTCATTTACAATTTCTAAATCTCGCCAATAGACACCTTTGCGAAAACCAGTGCCTAGTGCCTTAGCTGCTGCTTCTTTTGCAGCAAATCTCTTTGCATAACAGGAGACACTTTGTTTTCTTTTTTCACACTTTTTAATTTCATTATCTGTAAATATTCTCTTCTTAAACCGATCACCAAATCTCGCTATAGTTTTCTCTATTCGGCGTATATCAATTAAATCTGAACCAATGCCTTTCATTTATAAGCCTCTATTTTCTTTTATAAGAACTTTTAGTTTACTAACAGTTTCCCCTAATCCAGAAAATATAGCTTCGGCTATTATAAAATGGCCAATATTAAATTCCTTTACTTCAGGTATTTTTGCCAATTCGACTATTGAGTCAAAAGTAATCCCATGACCTATATGTACTTCTAATCCTAAACTGTCAGCTAATTGAGAGGCCTTTTTTATTCTTTCTAAATCATCTACAAAATCGTGAGAATTTTCTATTTTTCTACAAAACTCTCCTGCGTGAATTTCTACAATATCGGCATGGATGTCTTTTGATGCAATAATTTGCTCTTCATCAGCATCAACAAATAATGACACTTTAATACCGTTCTGCTTTAGTTTTGGAATAATGGTATGAAGTAAATTATGATTTTTTTTAACATCGATTCCACCCTCTGTGGTTACTTCTTCTCGCTTCTCAGGAACAATACAACATGCGTTTGGCTTTACTTTTAATGCTATGTCAAGCATTTCTAGAGTTGGGGCCATTTCAAAGTTTAATGGTAATGATATATTTGCTTTAAGTTCAAAAATATCTTCATCTTTTATGTGCCTTCTATCCTCGCGAAGATGAGCTGTAATGCCATCGGCGCCAAATTCTTCACATAGTTTTGCAGCTTTAACTGGACTTGGATAATTCTCTCCCCTTGCATTTCTTAAAGTTGCAACATGATCAATGTTTACTCCTAACCTTGGCAAATTCATAATATCAAAATTTTCTGCTTCCTGGTTTAATTGCTGGAATATTGGCTAGTTCTTTAGGAAGGTTTTCAGGATCGAATATTGGAATATCAAGTTTTAACAATGATATAATATTAAAATTTTCAAATACTTTTTCTGTAGTCCTGTCAACTATTGATGCTATTCCTTTTAAGTTTACTTCTAGTAAATTTATTTTATCAAGACACTCTTTCGTTGATTTGCCCGTAGTTATTACATCTTCAACGAATAATATATTACTTCCTTTTTTTAAATCAAAACCCCTTCTTAATTCAAATTCATTTTCCAACCGCTCGTAGAATATGAAATCACACCCTAAAGTTTGGGCAAGTTGATATCCGACTAAAACCCCTCCTAAAGCAGGTGAAACTATACAATCAATTTTAGTCTCTATCTTTTTGTGAATTTTATTTTTAAGTTCTTCACAAACGGTTACGCCATCGTTGGGGTTAACAAATAGCTTTGAACATTGAAAATACATTTTAGATCTTTTTCCTGACGAGAGAATAAAGTGACCATGTTGTAGAGCCCCAGACTTTTCAAAAAAACTAATAATTTCTTTTTCATTTTTCATAGGTCTAGCAACAATCTATTTACTGAACTCACATTCTCTACTTCAGCAAGAACATTTATTATTTTATCAAGGTGCAATAAGTCATGTACGTCAATTACAAAAATCATATCAAAAAAATCTTCACCCTTTTCTGATATATTTAAATGTGTAATATTTCCTTTTTCAGTTCCAACAATAGTTGCGAGAGTTCCAAGTGACCCTGGTTCATTTTTTACAGAAACTTTAATTCTGGAAGAAAAAAATTGCTCTGGATCAACGTCTTTCCATGATGCTGAAATCCAATCTTCTTTTTTATATTCTTTATCAATTGCATTGCATTGATTTGAATGAATGAAGATGCCTGAGTCTTCAGATGTAATTCCTATTATATTTTCATGTGGTAAGGGAAAACAGCACTCAGCAAAATGAATTGCTACACCTGGTTGAAAATCACTTATTTCGAGAGGAGTTTTATCCAGTGAATTCGTTTTTCTGTATCGAGAGAAAAATGATAGACGCGATTTTGATTTTATCTTTTCAAGTTCTCTGGGTCTAATATTGCCCTTGCCAATGGATATTAAAAAATCGTCGGGGTTTTTCCTATTGAATTTCTTTGAATAACCTTCCAGCTCTGCAATAGATATATCTACATCTTTCTTTAAAATTTTTTGTAAGATTTTCATTCCTAAAGTAACAAACTCATCTTTTTCCTGTTTTTTAAAGAATCGTTTTATTGATGATTGAGCTTTTGCAGTCGTAACAATATTTTCCCAGGTTTCTGATGGAGATGGATTTTTAGATGTTAAAATTTCAATTTCATCACCATTTTGTAATTTCGTATATAATGGCTTTGGTTTACCATTAATCTTACATCCCACACACCTATTCCCAATTTCTGAATGTAATGCATAAGCAAAATCAATTGAATTTGAATTTGAAGGAAGATGAATTAAATCTCCTTTTGGCGTGAAACAAAATACCTGATCTTGAAACATTTCTAATTTAGTTGCTTCCATTAACTCCTCAGATGATCCGCCACTATCGAGTATTTCGACTAAATCTCTCAGCCAACTCACATTTACAGGGTCTGATGAGGAATTATCAATTAGGTTATAATTTTCTTTATAACTCCAATGCGCAGCGATGCCTTTATCAGCTACAACATCCATTTCTGTAGTTCTAATTTGCAACTCAACACGTTGTCTTTCTGGGCCTACAATTGTTGAATGAATTGACTGATAATTATTTATTTTAGGTGTAGAAATATAGTCTTTAAAGGAACCAGGGACCGCTGACCAGCGATTATGTATTATTCCCAAAATTCGATAGCAATCATCAATGCTTTTGGTGACAATTCTGAAGGCAAAAATATCTGAAAGTTGCCTAAAGGCGATTTGCTTATTTTGCATTTTATTCCAAACAGAGTATAACTTTTTTTCGCGTCCAATTACTTCATAGCCAATTTGGTTTTTGCTTAATAATTCTCCAATTCGTGATTTGATCTTATCAGTAAGATTGGATTTATCTTTCTTTAGATACTCTATACGAGTTGATAAAGATGAATAAGCTGATGGATTTAAAATTTGAAATGATAAATCTTCCAACTCATCCTTAAATTCGTGCATGCCTAATCTTCCAGCTAATGGAGCATAGATTTCAAGTGTCTCAGATGCTATTCTGTGTCTTCTTTTTTCTTGAGGAATAAATTGGATAGTTCTCATGTTGTGCAAACGATCAGCTAACTTTACGAGCAATACTCTTATATCTTTTGACATTGCCAGAATAAGTTTTCGAAAGTTTTCAGCCTGAAATTTATTTTCAGTATAAGTTTCAATTTTTGATAGCTTTGTAACACCATTTACTAAAACAGCTACTTCATCTCCAAACTTTTCTTTAATTTCATGCTCAGTTGCGAGAGTATCTTCTAAAGTATCATGCAATAAGCCTGTGATTATAGTTGATGTATCTAATTTTAAATTTAACAAAATATCAGCTACTGCTACTGGGTGAGAAATATATGGATCGCCTGAATATCTTTTTTGGCTTTTATGCGATTCAAGAGCAAATTGATAAGCCTCCTCGATTAGCTTTGAATTCAAGCCAAAACTACTTTTTTCAGATCTATCTAGCAGTTCGATTTTGCTCATAATGCACTTTTAATCATACATTATTCATGAAGTGAAGTATTAAATAATTCCCCGATTAAAGATATTCCTTAAGCTTATATAGCTTACTGCTAGATCTTAAGCTTTTTGCAAGACTCATAATTGTACTGTTTTTTTTAACGTAGACCCAGTTAGGACATATATCGCTCATTGGCCTTAATACAAAATCTCTCTCTATTAATTTAGGATGCGGGATTTCTAAATAATTTATATGGTCTTTAATAAAGAAATTAATCAATGGTTTTGCCATTAATATATCTAAATCACACGTTCTTGATGTATTTTGCTTGTAAGCATTTCGGCCTGTCATTCGCT
>CABYSM010000015.1 GCA_902521655.1 uncultured Pelagibacteraceae bacterium | reverse complement strand
AGAGAATTCGAAAATTAGTCATTTTGATTAAGCGACGATACGCTCTTTACTTGATTGTTTTTTTGACTTGATTAATTTTTTTACAATCATATTTTTTTTCAAATTTGATAAATAATCAATAAATAGAATGCCTTCAAGATGGTCCATTTCATGTTGAATACAGGTAGCGAGAAGTCCTTTTGCATGTAATGTTGATTTCTGCCCATTGTAGTCTAAGTAGTTTACTTTACATTCCTCTGGTCTATCAATTTCTGCATACTGATCAGGAACTGAAAGACACCCCTCCTCATATGTTGACATAATCTTTGTCTTTACTTTGATTTCAGGATTAACAAAAAAATACGGTTCTTTCTCTCCGTCTTCGTTTCTCCAGCTGATATCCATCACTATTACTCTCAAAGGAACTCCGATTTGTACAGCGGCTAAACCAATACCAGGGGCGTCATACATAGTGTCAAGCATGTCATCCATTAATATTTGGATATCTTTAGTTACTTCCTTCACCGGAATTGATATCTGCTTTAAAAAAGGATCTGGAGCAGTGAGTATTTTCTTTATAGCCATAAAACTTTGATAGGCTAACTTAGTTACAAGGTCAAGATTGAATGGAAAAATGATTGGAAAACTGACACAACTAAATCTTCTGGCGAGCGCTTAAAGCAGCTGCGATAGTGCCTTCGTCCATATAATCTAGTTCCCCACCTACTGGAACACCATGTCCTAAACGGCTTACAAAAATATCTTTTTGAGACAAAGTATCTGCAACATAATGTGCTGTAGTTTGGCCATCTACAGTTGCACTTAGAGCTAAGATTACCTCTTCCACTTCATCGCCATTCACCCTGTCAATTAGTTTTTTTAAATTAAGATCTTCGGGGCCTATACTATTTATTGCAGATAGATTGCCTCCAAGAATATGGTACATCCCATTAAATACTTCCGCTTTTTCTAGTGCCCATAGATCAGCAATATTCTCTACTACACAAATTTGTTTTTTTGAACGTTTTTCGTCATTGCAAATACTGCATGGGCTATGCAAATCGATGTTGCCACATACTTCACATGTGATAATTTTTTCACTAGATGATAGAAGTGACTCCGCCAAAGGTATCATTAACTGTTCCTTTTTTTTTAAAAGATGTAATGCAGCCCTACTTGCTGACTTTGGGCCAAAGCCAGGCAACTTACTTATTAATAATATCAGTTTATCAATTTCTGGATTCGAAGATCGGGTTCGCATTTTAAAAAGGTAATTTCATTCCTGGGGGAAGCTTTAATCCTCCAGTAACTGAACTCATTTCATCAGCTATCTTCTTTTGTATTTTTTCTTTAGCATCATTAAATGCTGCCATAATAAGATCTTCTAATATTTCTTTTTCATTTTTATCAATGACACTGTCATCGATTTTGATTGAGGTTACATTGTTCTTTCCATTAATTGTAACTTTTACAATTCCTCCACCAGCCACACCTTCTGCCTCAAGTGTCTCAACTCTCTGTTGTGCATCTGCCATTTTCTGTTGCAGCTCTTGAGCTTGCTTGATCATGTTATTAAAATTGTTCATGCTTCTATTCTTCTAAATTCTCCACCTTCGTGCCAGGGAAAAAATCAACGATTTCCTTTAGTTTTGGATCCATTTCTTTAGATTCTCTAACTTTTATACTCTCTATGTTATTGGTCTCATTTTCAACCAAATTGTTCAAATCTCCAATCAGCTGATCGGGTTTTGGAATATCATTTAAATAAATAATTCTAATTATCAGCATTTCGAGAGCAGAAATTGGAGAAAATGATTCTGATACCTCACCCAGTCCTTTATTTAGCATTTGCCAAAACATTGAAAGCGTTGGTAAGTCAACATTATCTGCTATTTCCCTAACTTCTTTATACTCTGCTTCAGTCAGCGAGTTTTTAACACCTTGATCAGCACTTATTTTTACCATTGAGATATCATGAACGGATGAAATTAGATCACGAACAATTACAGATGGATCAGCTCCATTATCATAAAAAGAATTGATCATTTCAATACACTTGATGGTCTCACCAGAAGTCAACAATTTTATAAAATCAATTATTTCTGTAGGATCGTTCAACCCTATCATTTCTTTTACTTTGTTTTCTGTTAACTCTTTATCAGAAAATGTAATTGATTGATCTAAAATTGATAATCCATCTCGAACTGAGCCATCAGCTGCTCGAGCAATAATTTTTAAAGACCCATTGTCAAATTGCACATTTTCCATATCACAAATCTTTTTTAGGAATACAATTAATTCTTCAGGCTCAACTCTTTTAAGATCATATCTTTGACATCTAGATAAAATTGTTGTTGGAATCTTTCTTACTTCAGTTGTAGCAAAAATAAATTTAACATGTGGCGGTGGCTCTTCTAAAGTCTTAAGCAAGCCGTTAAAAGCTGCTGTAGATAACATGTGGACTTCATCAATTATATAAACCTTATACTTCGAAGATACAGGTGAGTACTGGACGCCTTCAATCAACTCTCTAATGTCAGCAATGCCTGTTCGAGACGCTGCGTCCATTTCATATACATCAACGCTCCTTGACTCTGTTATAGCAATACAATTTTCACAAACACCGCATGGCTCTTTTTCATCATTTGAGTCTATATTCATACAATTTAATGATTTAGCAATTATCCTTGCCGTTGTAGTTTTTCCAACACCTCTCACGCCTGTAAGCAAATACGCATTAGCAATACGGTCTGTCTGAATTGCTTTTTGAATAGTTTGAGACATGAGGCTTTGACCAATAAGTTCACTAAACTTTAATGGTCGATATTTTAGAGGGATTGGTAAATTTTTTTGTTCTGACATCTATCTATATTAATTCTGTGGGAGATTAAAGTAACCCAAATATCATCGTTGCGGCTGCTTCTTTTCAGACCTGACCGGATTGGCGAATAACTTGTCTACTCAATCTCCCAAAATATTGTAGCATACGATCATTAAATGTTGTTTATTAAATAAATAAAATCATGAGTAAAATTGTATTTGCAAATAATCCTCTAGATAGAATGTCTAGTATTAGAAGTGATAAAGAGTGGCAAAAAACCTCAATGAGCAGCTCTGATGCGAGATATATTATTTTTGACTCTGGCAAGCCTCTCATTCAAGTAAGCAAGGAACCAGGAAGTAATTCTACAATATATTTAGCTAAGTTCGAGTCGATTAAGAAACACTTTGAAGCCTGTCAGGTTATTTTTCTCGGTGAAATGAAAAGTATAAAATATTATGCTATAGATATTACTAAGGAGCGTAGTCATTTTGATATAGAAGTTTTTATTAGTTGTAAATTTATCGATTTAAGATCTATTGCTCAAAGCTTATCACCCGAAGATACAGGAATTCTTGCTCAAGCTAAATCAATGGTGGAGTGGAATGCTGTTAATATTTTTTGTAGTCGGTGTGAAAATTCAAAACTCAAAACAATCGATGCTGGCTCTAAAAAAGTTTGTGTTAACTGCAAAACCGAATTATTCCCTCGCGTGGACCCTGTCGTTATCATGCTGCCCATTTATAATGAAAAATGTCTTTTAGGGCGTCAGTCGATTTTTCCCCCAAAAATGTACTCTGCTCTGGCTGGCTTTCTCGAACCAGGAGAAACTATTGAAGATGCAGTTATAAGGGAAGTGAAAGAAGAGGTGGGCCTTAATGTAACTAGCGTTGAGTACAAATTTACACAGCCATGGCCTTTTTCTTCACAATTGATGATTGGATGTTTTTCAAATGTGGATGATGACAAAACTAATTTAGATGAAGATGAGATTGAACATGCAGTTTGGTTATCTCGCGAAGATATAAATCGAATTTTTGTTGGCAAAAGCCCTGACAGAATCTGGATTCCTCCCGCTATGGCTGTAGCTCATCAACTTATTGTTGAATGGTTACACAGTAAATAAATTATTGGTTCCTGTAGGAATGTTTTGGGTAAACGCCAAGAATCTGAAGTTTTTCTGTATAGAATGACAACTCCTCAAGAGCTCCTTTAACAGAACTATCATCAACGTGACCATCAAGATCAATATAAAACTGTGCTTTATTAAAATCACCATCAACAATAAAGCTCTCGAGCTTAGTTAAGTTCACTCCATTAGTCGCAAATCCTCCAAGTGCTTTATATAGCGCTGAAGGAACACTTCGAACTTCAAAAATACAGCTAGTTAAATATGATTTTTTTGCATCTCTTTTCTGCTGTGCGCCCTTTGACATAACAAGAAATCGTGTTGTGTTGTGCTTCATGTCTTGAATATCTGACTCTAAAATCTCTAATCCATAAATTTCTGCAGCTAAGTGGGAGGCGATTGCAGAGTCCTCATTCGTACCCGTCTCACTTATATATTTGGCAGAGCCAGCTGTATCAGCCATAACAATAGGCTTAAGGTCTAATCTTTGTATTGCGGTCTGACATTGGCCAATTGCCATTGAATGACTTCTTACAAATTTTATTTCATCAATGGAAGTTCCTTTTTTAGCAAGCAACTGATGCTTTACTTCCTGAAAATGTTCAGCATAAATTTTGAGATCATAATCTCCCAGTAAGTAATGAATATCAGCTACACGACCAGCAACTGAGTTTTCAACTGGTATCATTGCTAAATCTGCTTCCTCTTCTCTAACACAATTTAATGCTGCCTCAAAAGTTCGACAGGGCACCGACTCATAGTCAGCCATAGCTTCATTGCATGCTAAATGCGAGTAAGCGCCTAATTCACCTTGGTAAGATATTTTTTTCATCACTTTATAATCTTTTTAATTTCCTCTAAATCATCAGGAGTGTCAACTCCCAAAGGCAAAAAGTCAATTAAACCAACTTTTATTTTTATATTATTATCTAAAGCTCTTAATTGTTCGAGCTTTTCATTATTCTCTCTTTCAGTCTGAGATAAAGTAACAAACTTTTTAAGTGTCTCTCTTCTAAAAGAATAAATTCCAATGTGGTGATATAATTTATTTTCATCATAAACATCATTCTTCCTGATGAAGTTTAAAGCCAGAGTAGAATTTACATTTTCTTTATAGTCACAAAATACTTTAACAACCTGGTTTTTTTTAATTTCTGACTTATCCTTAAAAACGGATGCTAATGTACCCATTTCAGATCCCTCTTCTTCAATTAAACTGAGTACATTACTGAGGGCTTCTGAATTTATTGTTGGAAGATCACCTTGTAAATTAATTATAAATTCTATTCTTTGATCTAGATCAAATTTATTTAAGGCCTCATATATTCGATCGGTACCAGATGTATGTTTTGCTGATGTCATACATGCATTGCCCCCCAAACCCTCAATTAAATTTTTAATGTCTTGACTATCCGTAGCGACAAGAACCTCACCAAGCTGAGATAAAACAGCTTTTTCCCAAACATGTTGAATCATTGGCTTGCCATGAATTTCAAGTAAAGGTTTATTTGGAAGTCTGCTTGCTTGAAGTCTTGCAGGTATAATAATTGCTGTATTTTCTTGTGTAATCATAATGATTTTATGCGACTAGAAGACGCATAATAACTTGAATAAATTAGAATAATGTTTAATTAATATCATATATTCTGCGAAAAAAACATTATGGATTCATTTGAAATTAATAAAATAGTTGCCTGCGTTTTAGTCGTAGCGCTTGTATTTATTGGCTTGGCTAACTTTAGTGAAATACTCTATCACGTGGAAAAACCAAAGGTAGCCGCCTATCAAGTAGAAGGTGGCGAGGAATTATTAATGGATGCAGCTGCAGCATCAACTGAAGCAGTTGCCCAAGCGCCCACTGAAGATCCTATTCAGGTTCTACTTGCTAGCGCTGATATAGATAAAGGTAAAAAAGTTTTTAAAAAATGTTCACAGTGTCATGTCATGGAAAAAGGTGGCGCTAATAAAATTGGCCCAGGACTATGGAATATTGTAAATAAAGATATTGGTTCAAAAGAAGATTATAAATATTCCAGTGCTATGGCAGCTTTTGAGGGTGGTTGGACATTTGAACAATTAAATAGTTATCTAATTAATCCCAAAAAATATATTCAAGGCACTAAAATGTCGTTTGTTGGTCTAAAGAAAGCTAAAGACCGCGCAAATGTTATTCTTTATTTAAGAAGTTTTAGTGATAATCCTGCTCCTATTGAATAAATCAATAGTTACTTAATATATTAATTGACTGGTATAGATACTAAACCTTATTCTCATTGAGTATGACAAGAGAAAATGTTGGCTTATCAATTTATTTTGATAACAGAATGCTTCGCATTTTACTTTTGGGTGCTATCAGTGGTTTCCCATGGGTTATAATTGGTAGCGCTCTTTCACTTTGGTTAAAGGACTTTGAGCTCTCAAGAAGTACCATTGGATGGGCAGGATTAATTTTTGGAGTTTATGCAATTAATTTTTTGTGGGCTCCTTTAATTGATAGAATAAAAATTCCATTTCTAACAGATAAAATAGGTCATAGAAAATCATGGATAATATCTCTTCAATTAATAATCTTATGCTGTCTTATTTTTTGGAGTTTTCTCAATCCAGTAAATGATCTTGAAGTAATTATTTTCTTAGGTTTATTAATTGCAATTTCGTCAGCATCACAAGATATAACAATTGACGCTCTTCGAATTGAACAAATATCTGCAAATGAAAAAGCAGCAATGGCAGCGGGCGCATCAATTGCTGTAGTTGGATGGTGGACAGGTTACAAAATTGGAGGAATGTTAACGTTATTTGTTGCTGATTATTTGGAAGTAGTTGGATTTGTGAATTACTGGCAGCTCACGTTTATATTTCTTTGCCTATTAATTCTTTTATTTAATGTTGGATTACTTTTTATTCCTGAAGACACCTCAAATGATAGACAAAAGGCTCAAAAGAAAGATCAAGAAAATTTTAAAGCAGCTGGATTTTCAGCTTGGTTTATAAGCACAATTATAAGTCCTTTAATAAGTTTCTTTAAGAAAAACGGTGTAACCATTAGCTTCTTAATTATTGGATTTATTTTTCTTTTTAAAATAGGTGAGGCTTTTCTCGGAAGAATGTCCATCATATTTTATGACGAGATGGGATTTTCAAAATCTGATATTGCAATTTATTCAAAAGGTCTTGGATGGATTACAACTATTACATTTACTTTATTGGGAGGATGGTTTGCTATTAAATCTGGTGTTGTCAGGGCTTTATTTCTATCAGGTATAGCAATGGCCATCACAAACATTATGTTCAGCTTTATGGCATGGTCAGATAAATCTGAATTGTTATTTGCTGCTACTGTACTATTAGATGATCTTGCAGCTGCATTTGCGACTGTTGCTTTCGTTACATTTATTTCGTTACTTGTGGATCGTACCTATACCGCGACACAGTATGCTCTTCTTGCTTCTCTGGGAACAGCAGGCAGAACTCTCATGGCGTCCTCATCAGGTACACTTGTAGATTGGCTACAGGGTGATTGGGGAACATTCTTTATAATTACCGCCTTAATGGTAATCCCTTCATTGATACTTTTATGGTTTATAAGAAATAAATTTAATTTTAGTTAATCTAAAGTCTGCCCATTTTTTTTATTTTACCATTCGTTTTAAATATTCTTTTTTTGACAGCGCTCAATAACTCTATTGCAGTTTTCATGTGATAAGCATTGGCATGGATGATATTCTTATTGTCAATCATCATTGCTACATGGCCATCCCAAAAAATAAGATCCCCTGCTTTAAGCTTCTTTTCACTCATAATTTCTTTAGTTATAAAAATTTCTTGCATGTCTGTGTCTCTGGGAAAAATTTTATTATTAATTTGAACTAAATTTTGAATGAGTCCTGAACAATCAATTCCCACAGAACTTCTACCTCCCCATAAATAAGGAGTATTTAAATACTGCTTTGCATATTTAACTCTATCAAACCCAACCTTATTAATTGCCGACAAATCACTTGTTGGACACCAACCTAAGCCGTTGATAAGAGAAAATTTCTTTTTTGTTTTTTTTACTTCTATCACTGAGTTAAAACTTAAGTGAAATAAATCTTTGCTTTTTATATCGGGTTCCTTGTAGATATATGTACGAAGAGACGTTACTTTATGTGTGGGTTTAAATAATTTTTTTGATAGATTTACCGTAGGTGTATATCCAACATATTGATCTCTTAATGATTGAACCCAAGACCAATCCTTGGATACTTCATAAGCAATACATTCTTCTCCAAATAAAAGCTGGGTACTTAATTTAGATTTTTTATTTGAATATAATGGTGCAAACGAACAGGCCACAGTGTATTTTTTGCCTTTAGAGTATTTTACTCGTTTAACGATAGATTTATAAGTAGAAGCAGCCAAATTGCTCTTGATGGGCGTTATACGTGCGTCAAATTTCACTTTTGTCTAAAGTGCAAAACCAAGATATAGAAAAACAATTGTCATGACAGCTATGCCTCCAAAAATCATTGTAGCTCTGATGACAACATCTAGTTCCCTTGCAGCAAACATATGATAGATGAGTGGGCCAACCAAAGGAACAAACATCAATACTAATGTCCAAGTTATTTTAGAGGGGGCGCTTCTGTATTTTCCAATGTGTAAATCAAATAAAGCTGTAGCTGTCCAAGTAGCATACAAAAAGATAGGAAGGTAATATCCATAAAAATTAAAAAAGAGCGATAAAAAAGGAACATCCTCTAATGGGAAAAATGTAACTCCAGGCATTTATTATTATCTCCTGATTGTAGGTTAAACAATTAGAGGATTAGTTCAAATAGTTTCTAGCCTCTTCAGGTAGTTCAATTACCTCTAAAACATCTTCATATTGACTAAAAACCTCAACTGCAGGCTTAACTGAGCTCCATATTTTTGTAACAGGCAATGAAGTTTTGTCGTAACCAAGACTCATTAATTCATCCATAATGGGCATATTGGGTTGGTTAGCGGGCGCTTCAAATGTTCGCCAATCACCTTGACTATAGTTTCCATCACTTGTCTGAATTACACGCGCTAAAGATGACCACATACCGGATAAATCTGCACTTAAGGGATAGAAGGAAGAATCACAATTATTGAGTGTTTGTAAGCCTGGTGGAATTGAAGTGTTAAAATAATTATTTTCAAAACAATTGCCTAAATTAGATAAGCCACTAGATGCGATATCAGCTCTTTTAGAATTTATGATCAAATTACTTTCAACCCGGTTGCCGTGAGCAGGCCAGTAATTCACATCTGCAGTGGCTGTTATAATAACACCATAAAGATTATGATTAGCTATAACATTATTTTTAATTACATTGTTATTTCCTCCAGCAATGACAACTCCATTTCCAAGTGATAGATTAGTTGACTGGGTAGCAGGGGCATCTATGTTGTTGTTATTTTCAATAAGATTTCCAATAATAAAAGTTTCTCTTTCTGGAGGTAAAAGTTCAGAGTCCAGAGTATTGGGCGCTAATCCGCCTTTATTATTTTTGAAAACTGAACTTATAATATACAGAGATCCACCTGAATTTGTTCCTGAATAGCCAAGACCATTATTTTCAGAGATTACATTGTTAACAATTGCGTCACATGGATAACATTGACCAATATAAAAACCTGCATCTGGTGAACCAGAAGCATAAGAATGATCTAAAACTCCATCGACTGCATCAAAAGCGTATACACCGTAATCGCCATTATTATATGCAGTTAAATAGGAACCCCTATACCCTTTTACTGTTGCCCAATAAAAACCATTAAGTAAAGCATTTCTAGCTGTTATGTTTTCTATTGCAACTCCATCAACGCCTGCAACTAAAATTCCATTACCTCTCTCAAACTCACCATCGATAATTGTTGTATTTCTGTCCCAACCTCTGATGGTAATAGAGGGAACGTTCACAACTACCTCTTCATAGTAAATTCCTGGCTTAATTAAAACGAGGTCGCCTGGGTTTGAAGCGTTTACAGCGTCTTGAATTGTTTCATATGTATCAGGCACATGCCTTACATTTCCAGTAAACCTTGAAACCACGTCTTTTTTTGAAAAATTGGTGTAGTCTTCATAATTTATATCACCTACGACAACAGATCCGACCATGCCCCACTTTCCATCTGGAGAAGCGTGAAAAGAGCAAAGATATTTATATAGTCCTTCATTCTCGTAATTTATATCTAAATAATCACCTTTAGGAATTTCAGCTAGAGAGCCCCAACTTTCATCTACGGCAATCACATTATGAGGGTTATTGCCCCAATTGTTAAATCTAACTTTACCACCTGGATTGATGCGAACAACAGGTGGCGAATAAGAATTGTCAATAACCCTTACTCCTGTAAAAGCTGCAGACTGATCTTGGCCATTATCACAAGAAGTAAAAAAGATTATAGATGATATAAAAAAGAAAATAATTATGAATGTTTTTCTGAGAATCTGTTCCATTTTAGAAACCAACCAATAATCTTCTGGCTAAACCAATTAGAGGGGCAAGAAAACCGAGATTACCACGAAATAATAAATAAATTACTCCAAAAATTATTGCAGCAATAAAAATTACTCTTAAGAATCTTCCGACTTTACCTGGCTCACTATTTACAAATGCACGTATGATGAAATATAAGGTCGCCGCACCTAATACAAAGAATACTAAAAATTTAATCATAATTCCTAATTATAGAGCATAATTAGGGATCTGTAACAAATCAACAATTTAGAGATTATTTTCACTCTCATAAAGCTCAATTGCTTTACTTAGCTCAACTTTTTCATCACAGTTAAAAACACATATCTCAGATAATTTCTCCAAATTTGATAGTGCTAAATCATACCTGTTCGTTTCAAGGTATAGTTCACCTTGATATGCTAGAATATCATCATGAGTAGGATTTATTTCTAGACCTGTTTTATAATAGAGTTCAGCATCTTCATATTTGCCAAGTTTTCTACTTGCAAAACCGATCAAATTCCAACCATTTGCGTTTTGAGGATTCTCATAAACGTAAACTTCTAAATCTTTTAATGCTCCGGCGTAATTTTCCTTTTTTTCAATCTCATGAAGTATTCGCTTTAATTCTTTGTCATAACCTGAATAGCCAGTGTATTCTCCACCGCCGTCACTTCCTGAGCTTCCTCCTGAGCTTCCTCCTGAGCTTCCTCCTGAGCTTCCTCCTGAGCTTCCTCCGCCATCATTTTTGGCTGATACAGGCAAGTTTAAGCATAAAAGGATACTTAATAAAAATAATATATTTTTCATACTTTTTTCATTTAATTCTAATGTTATATAATTCAATAGAAATTATTATGAATGAGCTAGATATATACTTGTACGGCGTTCCGATCGTACTCTCACTTATTGCTGCTGAAGTCATTTATTCATCCATTAATAATCTTGGATACTATAAATTAAAAGACTCTCTTGCTGGATTTGGTCTTTTATTTGGTAATGTCTCAGTCTCGCTTTTAACAAAAAGTTCGATCTTCTTTTTTTCACTATTTCTTTATCAATACAAATTAGTCACAATTAATGAGCTTGTACCAACTTGGTTAGTTTGGTCTCTTACATTTGTACTCATCGACTTTGTATATTATTGGTACCACCGATGCTCGCACAGAATTAGGTTTTTATGGGCTGTGCATATGAACCACCACTCAAGTGAAGAAATGAATTTCACAGTCGCTTTAAGACAAGCATGGTTTAGCCCATTAACAAAAGTTCCCTTTTTTGCAGTAATGCCTCTGATAGGTTTTGATCCAATTATAACTGCTATAGCAGGTGCAGTATCTACTCTATACGGATTACTAACTCATACTAAATGGGTTAATAAACTTGGTATTCTTGAATACATATTCATCACGCCCTCGCATCACCGTGTGCACCATGGTAGCAATGAAGTTTATATTGATAAAAATTATGGAAACCTTTTAATTATATGGGACAAATTATTTGGAACCTATGCAGCGGAACAAGAAGAAGTTAGGTATGGAATTCGAGAAAATGTTAATACCTTCAATCCCCTAAAAATTACTTTTATGTTCTGGCATTCAATGTACATAGACTTCAAAAAATCCAAGGGAATTAAAAGTAAACTTTTGTCTTTTTTTGGTACGCCAGAATGGAAACCAAAAAGTTAGTTACTCATTCTGGATTTTCCCTCAGATAGTTTAGGTATTCTTTTACTTCCTTTATTTTATCATCAGAAACATCTTTGTAAGACATTCCAAAATGGTTTTTGACCATCAGAGCCACATGAGCGTATGGGTTTCGACCTTTCGGATGGTTAGGGTGTGCTGGCAGTTTACCTTTTAGATAATCACCAGTTTCTTGAATAAGCTTCCAAATTACAGATGAGTTATCTTTGTTCATATATGAAACAAATAATTATTATGTTTACAACCGGTTAGTCTCATTCAAATAAAAGCGCCAATATGGCAACTAATTATAGTTAATTATTATCAATAAAAAATAATATGATTATTAAGATAAAAAAAGGAAAAATAAAATGAAATCAGAAAAAATCTTTGAAGGCGTTAATCAGCAAATTAAGGTTTTTGATTCTGCTGGAGATAAAAAAATCTTTGGAAGATTGAGTCATTTTAGACGGTCTGTATATGGGATCAGGATTTGTTTTGAGATCATGAAATTCCATTTCGATGAAGATATAAATAAAATTGAATGCACTAAAGAATATTTAACAAAGAACATGGCTGATTTAGCGTCAAGAGCCACCATAATAAACTTCATTAATGACGAGATAAGTAAGGGGTCTCTTACAACTCAGGTAAGCACAAAAGATAAAAGAGTAAAAATTATCCAGCCCTCAAGTGAATTAATAGACGAATTCACTATGTGGCTAGATATGATTTATAAAGCTGCTTAGATTTATTCAGAAATCTGCAAATTAACTGCAGATACTTTTCCATTTTTTTCTTCAGCTTCGTAGCTTATTTTTTGGCCTTCATCCAATCTGTTTATACCAGCTGCTTGAACAGCAGTGATATGAACAAAAATGTCTTTGTCACCTTCATCAGGTGCAACAAAACCATAACCTTTTTTTGGATTAAACCATTTAACGGTACCAGTAGCCATATTATTCTTATTCCTTTTTGTTTAATTTAGACTTCGTATTACTCCAGAAAAAGGAACAAAAACGTAATCTTTAATCGTTTTTTATAGTTTTATAAGCTAAATGTAAATTGTTTTAGTAATAATAATTTAATTAACTATTGCTTAAGATTTGCAAAATTTTGATACACAAAAAAGAAGATATAACTTAATTTTATGGACCTAACAAAAGATAATATTTCAACTTTAATAAGGCAAATTGCCATACCCTCAAGTGTTGGGACCCTATTTCAAACACTCTATAATATCGTTGATGTCAAATTTGCTGGCTTAATATCTCCCGGCGCAATCACGGCCATTGCCAAATCGTTTCCAATTTACTTCATTATCATTGGCTTTACGGCAGGATTATCAATAGGTATTACAGCTTTGATTTCTAATGCTCTCGGGAAAAGAGATGAGAAAAAAGCGTCCCTTATACTCGCCCAATCTATTCTCGCCAGTTTAATCATATCAATTCTAGTGACAATTGTGGGCATTTATGGAACAGAACCCATCCTAATTTTTTTAAAGACAAGTCCTGAAATTATATTCTATGCAAAAGATTATATGAACATAATCTTTTTAGGTGCTTCTCTATTTTTTTTACAATTAACTATTAATTCGTTTTTAGTCTCAAAAGGAGATACAAAATCATTAAGAAATGTTTTGATTTTTACTTTTTTCCTTAATTTATTTTTAAACCCAATATTCATTTATGGAGCATTTCTTATTCCCGCTATGGGAATCAAAGGTATAGCGCTAGCTACTCTTTGCTCTCAACTCGTTGGTTTAATTTATATTATTTATAAAGTTAACAAAACTAATCTAAAAAAGTATCTTGATCCAAAAAGTTTCATTCCTAAATTAATTTTTCAAAAAGAAATCTTAACTCAAGCTATACCGTCTATTGGCTCAATGATGTTTATTGGTTTAGGTGTTTTTGTTCTACTTTACTATGTTTCAATGTACGGTGATTATTCTGCAGGAGGGTATGGAGCGGCTATTCGTTTCGAACAACTATTTTTATTACCAGTATTAGGCTTGAATGCATCAACTCTTGCTCTGGTTGGTCAAAATTTTGGGGCTACAAACTTTTGTAGAATCCTTGAAACATATAAAAAGTCAATTCTTTATGGGACAATCTTCATGGCAACATGTGGGATATTTATTTTCTTTTCAGCAGATTACATAATGTATTTTTTTAGTGATGATAAAGAAATAATATTTTACGGATCAACCTATTTAAAAATTGCTGCCTTCGCAGGTCCTTGCTATCCAATTTTCTTTATATCATCAGCATTACTTCAGGGTCTTAAAAAGCCAAATTATCAAATGATAATTAATTTGATGAGAATGATCGTATTGCCCATCAGCGCACTATCCATTGCAGTAGTTTATTTAAATGTTGAGTTTGCCACTATGTTTTTAGTCATACTGACCATCAACTATATTTTTGCAGCGTCCGTCTATAAATTTTCTATTTACCAAATAAGCTTGATGCAGAGAAATTATAAGCCAAACTTCGACGCCGTTTGATTGAAAAAACCTTTATTTTTATGATCATCGATCCAATGATTAATAAAGTTAATCCACTCTTGATCGTCCCGAGGTAACAGGATCGCAAACAACTTAGCGTTCTTTGGTTCATCAATGTTTATTATTGATAGTTCGGGGTATAAATTAATGAGTTTCATTGCATCAACTTTACTTGTTAGTGATACATCTGCCCTACCTGATAAAACCTCTTGATATTCACGCGCAGGAGCCTCTACCATTGATAATTTTGAGTCTGGGAAAGATTTTTTGGCCTCATTCTCAAAAACTGTTCCTAAAGTAACTGCAACTGTCGTATCACTATTGTTAATATTATCCCAGTTACCTATTTTTTGTAAATTGTCTGAGAGCGTCATCGCGACTGTCCCTGTGCCATAATATGAATTTGAATAACCAGCAGTTAGTGCTCTCTTAGTGGTAATTGAGGCACTAGAAGTCATGTGATATTTAGAAGATACTACACCTGTAACAAGATTCTTCCAGTCAGTAGCAACAAATTCAATATCAACACCCATATCTTCAGCCAATTTTTTTGCTACATCAATATCATATCCTTCATATTCATTTGTTTCAGGATTTTTAAAGCTCCAGCCAGGAAAATCGCCCGTGGTTCCAACTTTTAACAATCCTGTTTTCATGATCTCATCAAGGGTTGATGCATTAGATAGCGTTGAGGCAAATAGGACAAAAGAGATTAATAGGGCTTGAATGAATTTCATGTGGCTTTCCTTTTTTTAATATTTTTTAAGAATTATACGTGTTATTTAAGTTATACAATTATATTTTTTATCATGAATTTCAATATCGCGAAAAAAATTCCTACTCTTTCTATTCTTCTGATTTTTTTAGTATTTATGGGATGTTCTTCAAATTATCAATGGGGCTGGTATGTAATTTTACCAAATAACAAAGTAGGACTCTCAAATATTGAATTTTTGGTCGGCGGCTTAGGGTATACAATAATTCTATCTGTGATTTCGATATCATTCGCAATACTTTTAGGTTTAATTGTTTCGGTTGCTAGCATTTCAAAAAACAAAGCTCTCTATGCATTAAATATTGGCTATACAGAGATTATTAGAGCAATACCTGTCTTGGTAATGATTTTATGGGTTTATTATGGTCTACCAGTTTTACTAAACTTAAATTTTACTGCATTTACTGCTGGTATAATTGCTCTCAGTATATGTGAAAGTCCCTTTATTGCTGAGATTTTTAGATCTGGAATTCAGGCTGTACCAAAAGGTCAAAAAGAGGCTGGATTGTCTATGGGCATGAATTTCTTTCAGATTTTTTATCACATCACACTACCTCAAGCTGTAAGAATTATCTTACCTGCATTAGGAAACCAATTTGTATATATGTTAAAAATGTCATCCCTGGTATCTATCATTGGTTTAAACGAGTTGACAAGAAAAGCTAATGAACTTGTAGTCAGTCAATATCGACCCTTAGAAATTTATACTTTTTTAGTTATAGAATATTTAGTTTTGATTCTGATTGTTTCGTATTTAGTAAGACGCTTAGAAAAGAAACTTAGAGTTTATTAAGTTCCACAAAAGGTTTTGTAAGGGATATTAGATTTTTTAGGTGTATCTAAATATTTTTTAGGTGCTTTTTCAATATTGTAAGGTGAAGCAATTACTTTATTGAGTTCATTAAATTTATCAAGCTTTCCAATTGTTTCTGCTTCATGAAGAGCTTCTTCAACTAAAGAATTTCTAGGAATCAAAATTGGATTAGTTTTTTTCATAATATTTAGATAATCTTTATTATTAACTCTTTCTTTCCAATTCTTTTTCCATTCCACAAAATCATTCTCTTCAAACTCTTCATCATTTGCATGATTAATATCCATCAAGTTAGCAAAAGTATTTGTAAAGTCTGGTTTCTTAGATTGCATCCATGATAGCAAATCTTTAATTAATTCTTCGTCTTCTTCACTTTGATCAGTTAGTCCAAGTTTTAATCGCATCATATTTTGCCATTCTTTGTTAAAAATATTACTAAAAGAATCAATAGTTGACTGTGCAACTTCTAAAGATTTTGACTCATCCTTATCAATTAAAGGAAGTAAGCTTTCGGTAAGCCTAACTAAATTCCAATGGATAGTAGCTGGTTGATTCCCATAGGCGTACCTTCCTTGAAAATCGATAGAACTAAAAACTGCTTTATGATCATACTGATCCATAAAGGCGCATGGACCGTAGTCTATAGTTTCTCCACAAATGGTTGAATTATCTGTATTCATAACACCGTGTATAAATCCAACCCGCATCCAATTTACTATTAGATCAATTTGTTTTGACATCACTAACTCTATAAATTGAATTACTTTATTTGGACTATTTGAAATTTTTGGAAAGTGTCTTTTGATGCAGTAGTCAAGTAATTTTGACATAGCATCAATGTCTTTGTGAGCTGCCAAGAATTGAAATGTACCAAATCTAACATGACTGGCTGCAACTCTTGTTAGGATAGCTCCTTTTAAAGGCGTCTCTCTAAAAACTTTTTCTCCTGTTTCAACCACAGCAAGGCTTCTTGTGGTGGGAATATTTAAGTAAAACATGGCCTCACTAATTAAATATTCACGAAGCATAGGGCCAAGAGCCGCTCTTCCATCACCTCCCCTTGAGTAAGGTGTTCTTCCAGATCCTTTAAACTGAATGTCATAAACTTCACCTTTAGGAGTGCTTTGCTCCCCTATAGTTAGAGCTCTTCCATCACCAAGAATTGTGAAATTTCCAAATTGGTGGCCAGCGTATGCTTGTGCGAAAGGTCCAATCCCACTGGGTATTGCGTTACCAGATAAAAAATTAGAGAGGTCTTTACTGGATAAGTCTGAAAAATTTATTCCTAGCTCAGAAGATAATTCGTTATTAAGGACCACAGTTTTGGGGTCTTTAACAATTATGGGCATTAATTTAGAGAAAAGTATCTCAGGCAATTGGGTATAAGTTGCCTTAAGATTCAATCCAATATTTGAAAATGACTCATTATGATTTATCATTATTTTAAATTTAATTTAAATTCTTAATTATTGATATCTAAAATGTTAATCCAAAAAGAAATCGAAATAACTATTGATGGCAAAGGGCTTTATAATATCACTGAAATAATAAACCAGGCTATTGCAAAGCACAGAATAGCAAAGGGCCTGTGTACATTATTTATTAAGCACACTTCAGCATCACTTGTCATTCAAGAAAATGCTGATCCAAACGTCCTGAAGGACATAATAGATTTTTTTGATCGTGTAGTCCCTGAGTCAGAAAATTATGCTCATAAGGAAGAAGGACCTGACGATATGCCAGCCCATATTAAGTCAGCTTTAACAAATACAAGCATTAATATACCCATCAAAGAGAAAAAGCTTGATTTGGGAACATGGCAAGGGGTTTTTATTTTTGAACATCGTTATAAAAACAATGATCCTGGCATAAGAAGAATAATTAGTATGACAATTGTAGCTTAAGTTTAATGAGGCATTCTAAACTTATCGTGACAAGTCTTACAACTTGACCAGATTAGTTTCTTTTGGGCATCTTTTAACTCATCTCCAGTAAGTTCGAATGCTAGGACTGTAAACTCTTTAACTTTATTTGAAGTCTCTATCATTAGAGTATTAAACTCCTCTTTTTGTAGCCATATCGTTGGCAAAGCCTCTGTATCGTAGCCTGTTTTGGTATTATCCGGAAATAAATCTAAAAGCTTGTCATAATTTGTGCTCATCTTTTGTGATAGCTCAATCACTTTCTCATTATTCCCTTTAGTAATTTCAGCGCTCATTCTCTTAGCATGACTATAATTCTGCTTAAATAGAGACTTTCTTTCCTTAATAATATTTCCATGATCGTCCGCAAAAGCAATTACAATTAATAGTAATATCGATAGAATTGAGGAGATTAGAAATTGAAAAAAATTAATCATGTACTTAATTATATAATATGAAAATTACAAATGACACTAATTCTTATGGATTACTTGCACGTCTTTTCCACTGGATTACTTTTGTAATATTGCTGTTCCAACTACCTCTAGGAATTTATTTAGACAATCTTGAGTTTTCTGAATTTAAACTCTCTATTGAGAATGTTCATATAATCATTGGCATGACTATTTTTTACATAACACTATTAAGATTGATATGGAAATCAATTAATACAAAGCCCATTGATAATATATCAATGAGCAAAATCCAGATTATTGCCTCTCAAGTTGTGCATGGTCTTTTCTATATGACTTTATTGGTCATAACTATAAGTGGCATAAGTAAACTTTTATTATCTGGCGAGGAAGTCAATTTTATCATTATGAAAGTATCAATTGATTACTACAACTTTGATCTTGCTGATAAATTTTATGCAATTCACGCGTTGTCAGCTTATTTTCTTTTAATTCTTTTCTCTATCCATTTGAGTGCCGTCATATATCATCATGCTTTTCAAAAGGATAAGATATTGAGAAAAATGCTATAGAGTTAAACATGAAAGACAAAAAAAACTTTGCTGAATTTATTGAACGGCTACACAAAACAACTGATGATTTTCGAGAGAATGCAAAAAATAAACGACATAAACTAAATTTAAGAACTGCAAGAGAAAATCTTTATGATCTTGTTGATAAAGACAGCTTTCTTGAGTATGGAGCATTTGCTATAGCGGCTCAAACAAGTCGTAAGAGCCAAGAAGAACTTTTAATGGAAACTTCTGGTGATGGCGTTATCACTGGGTTCTGTAAAATTAATAGTAATATAATAGATAATGAGTCAACAGATGCCGTTGCTATTGTCTATGATTATTCTGTCTTAGCGGGAACACAAGGTTATTTTCATCACATGAAGCTTGATCGGATTTGCGAGAAAGCAAAAAAATATAAACTACCAATTGTTATATTTACTGAAGGTGGAGGTGGTAGACCAGGCGATACAGACATCACTACAAGCATAGCAGGATTACATGTCCCTACTTTTGCTTTATGGGGAGGTCTCACTGGAAGGTGCTTACGAATTGCCATAAATAATGGTTTCTGTTTTGCAGGCAACGCCGCTCTATTTGGGTGTGCAGATATTCGAATAGCTACCAAAAATTCATGGATTGGTATGGCAGGTCCTGCAATGATTGAGGGAGGTGGTCTTGGATCCTATAGCCCAAAAGAAATAGGTCCATCAGAAGTAAATGAAAAAAATGGTGTTATTGATTTAGTAGCTAAAGATGAAGCCGAAGCAACAGATTTTGCAAAGAAAATACTTTCTTACTTTCAAGGTGATTTAGTTGATTGGAAAGTTGAAGATCAGGCTCAATTAAAAGATATCATGCCAAAAAATAGAAAATGGTCTTATCCAATCAGAAATATTATTAATATCATTTCTGATAAAGATACCTTTATAGAACTCAAACAGATGTATGGGAAGAGTATCGTAACAGGATTTATGCGCATTGAAGGAAAATCATTTGGCTTGATGGCGAGTGACAGTCAACACTTAGGTGGGGCAATCGATTCAGAATCAGCCGATAAAACTGCAAATTTTATTGAGCTTTGCAATCTTCAAAATCTTCCAATCATTTCTCTAGTCGATACACCTGGTTTTATGGTTGGGCCCGATAGTGAAGAAGAAGGAGCAGTAAGAAGAATGTCAGCTCTTTTTAAAGTAGGTTCACAAATAAAAATACCTTTGATCACAATTTTTTTAAGAAAAGGTTATGGACTGGGCGCACAAGCATTAGCTGGAGGAAGCTTTCATCAACCAGTATACTCAGCTGCATGGCCTACTGGAGAATTTGGGGCGATGGGATTAGAAGGTGCCATCAAGCTTGGATTCAAAAAAGAACTTGATGAAATAAAAGATGAAATAAAAAGAGAAGAATTTTTTAGTAAGTTAGTCGATCAATTGTATGAAAAAGGGAAAGCAATTGAAGCTGCAGCTCACCTTGAAATTGATGCAGTGATTGATCCTGTAGAAACTAGAAGTGTAATATTAAAGGCAGCGAGATAAATTTATGGAGAAGAATTTTAAGCTAGATGATCCAGACTATTACAGTATGAGATTTGGATTAATCGTACTGCAAAGTGATGAGACAATTGAGCAAGAGATAAGAAGCACACTTGATGAGGGTGTTGCCATTTATCACTCAAGGATTCCCTGTGACCAATCTGTCAATAATGAAAATCTTGCAAAAATGGAAAATGATTTACCAATTGCCGTGGACCTACTCCCAAAAATTGACTTTAACAGTATTGGATATGCATGTACCTCCGGTGCAACAGTAATTGGCTCTGAAAAGATAAATAAATTAATTAAAGAGCAATATAAAAATGCTTTTATAACAGATCCAATAAGAGCTGTTAAGGAAGCACTTAATAGCTTTGGATGCAAGAATATTGCATTTGTTTCACCCTATGAACAATCTGTAACTCAAAAGCTCAAACAAAATCTTCAGAGTGATAATTTTAATATATCAAACGAGAAATCATTTAATGAGTCTGATGACACAGTAGTGGCAAGAATATCAGAAGAAGATAGTTTGAGAGCAATATTAGAAATTGGAAAAAATGATTGTGATGCAGTATTTATTTCATGCACAAATTTGAAAACATTTAAAATAATAGATGAAGCAGAACGCTTACTGAATAAACCTGTTGTATCTTCAAACCAGGCAATGATATGGCATATGTTTCGTGGTTCTGGAAATGACTCAACAAAAGGACCTGGGATGCTTTTTAAACAGAGTCTAACTAAGGGCTAACCAAATTCCAACGCCTACCATTAGTAATCCAGCTAAACGATTTATTGATTGAATATTTTTTTGTTTCTTCAAGATAATTCCAAGCATCTGTCCGCCAGTTGCGTAAATCATCAAAGATATGAATTCTATTATTAAAATGATGACGACCAACGCTGACATCTGAGGCATGAGTGCCAAATCGTAATTAATAAATGCGGGTACCATAGCAATAAAAAAAGCCCATCCCTTAGGGTTTGCAACTGCAGTAATAAAGCCCTGACTTGCTAGCTTTAAAAAATTAATTTCAAAGGAATGCGTTCCATCTAAGTTTAATGCTAATGATCCTCTTGAATTGAACATTTGATAGCCAACAAACATCAAATAAATTCCACCCCCATATTTAAAAAAGAGAAATGTCATTGGATATGATGAAATAATTGCCCCACCACCAATAACTGCACTTCCAGCGACTATTAGTACGCCTATTAGTTCCCCAACCATCATCTTCATCGTATTTTTAAGGCCAATGGTAATACCCATAGTTAAGGCAAGAGTCATGCAAAGACCTGGAGTTATAGAAATAACAAAAAACAAAGGAATAAAAAAATAAAGAAGGGTAAAGTCTAAAAACATATGAAATTTGTATCCGATTTTGAGACACAAAGCACAAAAAAAAACGGGGCGCTACGAATACCCCGAAAGGTCTCTATATCGCCCCGAAATTCCGGACTAACTCTGAACAAACTCCCCGAAAGGCTTTCGATCTTTGTTGTTCCGATAAAAAAATAATAATTTATTAAAAAAAATTATTAAATAAAAAAAAAATTATTTCCATTTCTTAACTTGTGGATAAGTGGAAAACTTATTTTGTAATAAAATCAATAAAATAATAAATAAATTTAATCTATACTTAAGTAATTTTTCTTTTGATTGGTTTTTCAGTAATTGGAAAATGCATTAATGCGGAAACAAAACCAAGAATTACACATACCCACCACATGATATCGTATGAACCATAAAAATCATAAAAACGGCCTCCAAACCAAGAGCCCATAAATGAACCAACTTGATGTGAGAGGAATGTAAAGCCATATAACATAGACATATATTTTGTGCCAAAAATTACAGAAATAATTCCGCTAGTAAGAGGAACAGTTGATAGCCAAAGAATGCCTAACAATGCAGCAAAAATTAGTACAGTGATCTCAGTTTTAGGAAGAAAAATGAATACCAAAAATAAAAATGCGCGGAGTGTGTATAAAATAACCAAAAGATTTTTTTTAGAATTTTGATCACCTAAATGACCAAAATATAAAGTCCCAAAAACATTAAATAAACCAATTAAAGCAAGGGACCAAGAACTAATCCATAAAGGCAATGAGAGATCAGTTAAATAAGCTGGTAAATGGGTTGCTACAAATGAAACATGAAAGCCGCATACAAAAAAACCAACTGTTAACAAAACATAGCTTTTATTTACAAAAGCTTCATTGAGTACAGATGCTAATGATTGAGCAGCTTGATCATCCTTTCCTGAATTAAAAGAAGATTTTGTTAGTGTTAAGGCAAATAAAATCATGATTAGGGATATAAAACAAAGATAGACGATTGATTTTTGCCAATCGGTTGCTTCGATCATATATCCTGATAGTGGGACAATTAAGAATTGCCCCAAAGAACCTGCAGCCATCACAATGCCCAATGACAACGTTTGGTATTTTCCTGTAACCGCTTTTCCTACAGCTCCGAGAATTACTGCTGTTCCACATCCAGCACAACCAAAACCAAAAATTACTTGTGAAACTATCAGTAGACCTGATCCCTCAACAAGAGACATCGTATAAAGACCAATTAAGAAAAAGATTGCTCCGTATAGACCAGCAATTGATGAACCGTACTTATCAGCAATTGCTCCAAAGATTGGTGAACCAATCCCAATCATAAGGAATTGAATCGCAATGGCGAAACCAAACACTTCTCTTCCAGTTTGTATATGGTCTGAAATAGGAATTAAATATAATCCAGATGAGTGTCTTATTCCAAATGATACTAATAAAAGCACGCACCCACCCACTATCACTAACAGGGAGGAAGAATGTCTAAAAAATTTCATTATATATATTTTATATACAATTATTTCTTACTTGCTACACTAATCACTTATGGCATTTACTATTGTATATCTGATAGTCCTCGTATTACTTCTAACCTTGTTTGCTAGAAAGCAGATTAAAGGTATAGAAAGTACAAAAAAGTTTGATGAAAAAGCAATGCTTGTTTTATGGCTAATCCTTGGGATGGTAGGACTAATAACAGGCGGTTTATAAAAATATTATCAATAATAAGTAGTTTTTATTTTTTTATTTAAAAATAGATTCATTGAATGATGAATGTGCTTATAATTTCACTTATATTTTTATTAATATTGATTATTTATTTAACCTTTTTAAATATCTTAAGAATTAAATCCAAAGTTGAAGAATTGAGCATAAAGCTCGATTACATTGAAAATAAACTAGACAAATAGACTTCAAAAAATGGCGGAAAGGATGGGATTCGAACCCACGATACGGTCACCCGCATACACGCTTTCCAAGCGTGCGCCTTCAACCTAAATCATAATTTTTCTAAGTAAACAGCGATTTTTATTAGAGTAAGTGTGGTATTAATTTGTGTGAGTGCGGCATGAGTGCGGCAATAGTATGGTAACGAATTGCAATTTGAACAGCCTAGTATAAAATTTTATTATGAAATACCTCTTAGCTTTAATGGTATTGTTTAGCTCTATTTCAATATCAGCTGCAGACACCAAAGAACGCTTAGATGAGATTGAAAGTAGATTAGATGCAATAGAAGAAAAGTTAGATGCATTTAATCTGCTAAATATTTTTTCACAAGATAACTTAAATTCAATCGAAGGAAGCAATACAACCACTAGCACTGAAGCTAATCAAACAAAGTTATCTCTGGTACTCGATCACTTATCGTGTAAAGAAACACCTAATGAATTAATCCCGAGTATGCCTGAAAGAGATATTCTTTTTGAATACACTCTGATAAATAATTACGAAAAACAAATAAAGTTAATTGAAGCAAGTGGAGTAATTACAGATCTTCTTGGGAGTACATTGTTAAAAGCTGGGCTTTTTAAGGAAGCCTATATCGAAGCGGGCGACCAACGTAGCTATAAGGGAAGCATTGATGATAGCTATTCAAATAATTGTCGTGATATTGATCAAGTAAAATTTGAAGACATGAAAATCGAATTAGCAGTAGATCAAATAGCCTTTGGTGATAATGAAGTAATAAATTTTTAGAGATATTGAGTGCGGCAAAGGTGCGGCAAAAACATTGATCTTAGAAAAATTTAGTAGTATTTAGTTCTGAGAAATGGCGGAAAGGATGGGATTCGAACCCACGATACGGTCACCCGCATACACGCTTTCCAAGCGTGCGCCTTCAACCACTCGGCCACCTTTCCTTATTCAACCTTCAAAGCAGCAATAAATGCTTCTTGAGGAATATCAACTTTTCCGTAAGTTCTAAGTCTCTGCTTACCCTTTTTTTGCTTATCTAATAGTTTTCTTTTTCTATCCGTAGCTCCACCACCATGAATTCTGTCAATCACATTTTTTCTGTATCCACGTACTGTTTCTCGAGCAATTATTTTTCCTCCTATTGCTGCTTGTATAGGTATATGAAACTGATGCCTTGGTATTAATTCCTTGAGTTTTTCACACACCGCTCTTCCCTTTTTCTCAGAAAAGTTTCTGTGAACAATAATTGATAAGGCATCAACAGGTTCATCATTAACTAGAATACTTAAACGAACAAGATCACTTTCCATATACTGATCAATTTCATAATCGAAACTTGCATATCCACTTGATATTGATTTTAGTTTGTCATAAAAATCAAAAACAATTTCATTAAGTGGCAACTTATAAGTAAGTATTACTCTTGATCCTGAATATGTCAGTTCGTTTTGAATACCTCTTTTGTCCTCACAAAGTGAAATGATACTACCTAAATATTCATCTGGACATATTATCGTTGCTTGAATCCAAGGCTCAGAAATTGTTTTGATTTTCATTATCTCAGGCATGTCCGCTGGATTATGAAGCTCTATCTTACTCTCATCAGTAAGTACTATGT
>CABYSM010000014.1 GCA_902521655.1 uncultured Pelagibacteraceae bacterium | reverse complement strand
AAATCAAAAAACTCCATCCTAAATGGTGGACTTGCCTTGCTAGAATAATATAATCATTGCAAAATCTATTTGTTAAACTAAATAATGTATGAGTGTTGGGGCGTGGCCAAGCGGTAAGGCACCGCTTTTTGGTAGCGGCATTCGGAGGTTCGAATCCTCCCGCCCCAGCCAAGGAAAAAAAATATGAGCAACTTTTTAAACAAATATAAATCTGTATATGATGTGTTTTTAGATAACTGGAGTTATCAATCACATTTTGTCTTATACCTTGAGACCTTAATGCGCCAACAAACATTACTGCCCACTTATATTAAAGAAATGATCTTTGCCTACATATCTGGCCTCAATGGATGCCAATATTGTAAAAATATTCACGCTGAAATATCTAAGAAATTATTAAGAGATGCACATGATGAGCAGCCACTTCTAGATATTGAAAATGCTGGTATAGAAGAAAAGTACAAACCAATTTTGAAACTAGCTCATAAAGTCAATGCGGATATAAAATCAATAGTTGATGAGGATGTAGATCAAATACTTCAATACGGCTTCGACGAACAAGTAATTTCAGAAATTATTTCAATATGTGGTGCCGCACAATTTATGAATACAGTAGTTGTAGCTCATCAGATAAAACCTCTCGACGACATTCAAAATATCGGCTCCGCAAAGATGATGATAGAAAAAGGTTATGATGGACTCGCTGAATATATGATCTCAAAAAGAAATAAATAATCAGGCTACTCGTAATAAACTCATTCCTAAGAAAAAAGCCCCAACTGTTAGAGCGAACGTTCCAATTATATATAAAATTGAAATAAAAATACTACCATTCTGAATTAGCTCAAAAACATCCACATTAAAAGAAGAGAATGTAGTAAAGCCCCCTAAGAATCCAATAGTGATGAACATTTTAAGATTATCAGAAATATTAATTTTAGCTGCGAAGTAGCTCCATGCTAAACCAATAAGAAATGCACCTATAACATTCACTGTGAGAGTTCCATAAGGAAAAGAACTTACAAACGATTTATTAATTTGTTCTATAAGAATATATCTAGTAAGCGCCCCTATACCGCCACCAATAAATATTGAAATAAATAAACTCATTAATCTTTTATGCCTACCAGATGAGTTAAAATTCCAAAGTGATCACTGGGATAAATATCATTTGATTTATTTCCTATTAGGCAACTTTTTAAAGGTTGGCCCAAACCTTTAGGCCCTGCTTTTGAAGAAAATATATAATCAATTCTTCGGTCATACTCTAGAGTTTTCATTGCCCATTTATTTTCATTGGACCACGTATAACCTGGTTCACCTATATTTGTGAGGTTCCATACGTCTCTGAGAACTGTTTCATTGATGGGCTTTTTGTGCCCAGTGATCATTTTTATTTCATCACTTTCAGGATCTGCATTAAAGTCACCACATAATAAAACTGGAAATTTAGATTTTTGCAGATGGCTTATATACTCCATTAATTCTGTAACTTGACTTTCTCTTACTGGTTGATGCTCGTATTTGTAGTTAAGGTGCGTACATATGACATTAATTGTAATACTGTTTTTATAGAGTAACTCAGCATGTATAAATAATTTCTTCTCATCTTTCTTAGGGTCTGCTTTAAACATTATTATTTGATGATTTTGTATTGGATATTTTGAGATTATAGCATTTCCAAACGCAACACCGTCAAACTCAAAAGATTTTCCATAAATATATTGATAGCCTAGTTTGTCTGCTATTATTTTTGCTTGGCTTTCATCTTCCTCTTCCCATACTTCCTGTAAGCACATTATATCAGCGGCTGTTTCTTGAAGCTCTGATAAAATTAAATTTTCTCTTTCCTTATAAGATTCAAACTTCCACCATAAGTTCCAGGTCACGAGCTTAATTGTCTCACCGCTCTCCTCAATTATTATTGCATCAGGATCAGGAAAAGATTTATCACTCATTCAGTTACGGAAAGGCAACCATAATCGTTTCAGCTACATAAGCTGGCTTATCTTGACCTTCAATTTCGAGAGATACTTCGCTGATTACTTGCGTACCACCGTTATCTAATTTGTTAACTTCGTTTATTTTAGCTGACATTCTTACTTTAGAATTTACGGGCACCATGTTAATGAATCTAACTTTGTTTAAGCCATAATTTATCACCATTTTAGCGCCTGAGATTATCCATACTTGAGCGCTCAAAGGCACTGAAAGAGAAAGGCTTAAAAATCCATGAGCAATTGTGCTTTTAGTTGGTAATTCTTTTTGAGCTTTTTCTTCGTCAACATGTATCCATTGATGATCACTAGTTGCTTCAGCAAACTGATTTATTCTTTCTTGATCAATAGTCATCCACTCTGAATGACCCATTTCTTTGCCTTTGTATGACTCGATTTCATTAACATCAACTGTCAGCATAATATATCTCCCAATTCGTAATTTTTAATTGTAAAATCATAACGAAAATAAACTAATAATTGAAGTTTTATAATGGAAAATATTCGACGAACTAAACCTGATGATGAAATAAATATATCTAGTTTGCTGGATGAAGCATTTGGACCGGGAAGATTAGCAAGATCTGTATATCGTTTGAGAGAAATAAGACCTTTCATTGATGAATTTTCATACGTCTACTTGAATGACTCAAAAATTGCCGCAAGTATTAGTTACAGTGAAACGTATATAAACAATTTATTTAAAGGACTTTTATTAGGCCCTCTAGCAGTCAGTCCTGCCTTAAAAGGCAAGGGTCATGGTAAAGAATTAGTAAAATACACAATTAATAAAATCGAATTGAGCAATATTTATGACTTTATAATTGTCGTCGGTGACTTAGATTATTATTCAAAATTTGAATTCAATAAAGTTGAGAAGAACTTAGAATTTTATGGTCCTGTAGATAAGGATAAAGTTTTGATAAAATTGATTGGTGCAAAAATAAATATAAATGATATTGAGCAGTATAAATTTACTTAGAAAAAAATAATGAGTGATGATCCAGTAAACTTGAAGGGTATAGAAACAATCTATAGTTTCAGTAAATCAAATAAGAAATCTCTTCCTCCAATTGAAAAATGGGACCCTCCGTTTTGTGGAGATATTGATATGACAATTTCTAAATCTGGAAAATGGTATTATATGGGATCAGAAATTAAAAGACCTGCCATGGTCAAATTATTTTCAGGTATTCTTAGATTAGAGTCTGACAATTCATACTATTTGGTTACTCCAGTTGAAAAAGTAAGAATTCAAGTTGAAGACGCGCCTTTTGTAGCGGTAGCTATAACAAAAGAGCAAAGAGAAGGAATGAATACAGTAACTTTTCGGACCAATCTTAATGATGAAATTGTTCTTTCAAAAGAGAATCCATTATCAATTGAAATAAAGAAAAATGATGAACCCTCGCCATACATAACAGTTCGTAATAATTTAAGAGCGCTTATTTCTCGATCAGTTTTTTATGAATTAGTAGACTTAGCTGAGACTATACCAATTGATGGCGTGCTGTACTTAGCGATAAAAAGCCAGGGGGAAATTTTTAAAATTCATAAAGTAGAAGATTTATGATCGAAATTTCTCAATTGAGAAAGCTTTTTAAAGGGCCTGAAATAATATCACACAAATATTTTGACCAATTAACTGATGATTTGATTACAAGAGCGCACCATCCGTTGGCAAAACTTAAAAAAGAAAGTTACAATTTGATACCGTCCGCAGTTTTAGTGCCAATTATCTATGAAGAGGATAATGTAAAGATATTACTTACAAAAAGACCTACAAATCTTAAAGATCATGCAGGTCAAATAAGTTTTCCAGGAGGTAAAATTGAGACAGGCGATTTAACTCCTATAGAAACCTCTCTTAGGGAAGCATCAGAGGAAGTTGGGCTTTCTAGAGAACAAGTTGAAGTGTTGGGAAACCTTGATGTTTACGTAACAGGAACTGGCTTTAGAATATTACCAATTGTTTCTGTAATTAAAGATTATTCGTCACTAAAAATTAATAAAAGTGAAGTAGATGAGGTCTTTTATCTACCTTTAGAATTTCTTATGAATAAAAATAACCATCAGGAGGAAAGTGCTACTTACAGTCATGGTAATGAAAAATATGATTATGTTTATAGTGTTTTACCTTACGAAAACTATAGAATTTGGGGGGCAACAGCAGGAATGTTAATAAATCTTTATCAAATTTTAAAATAATATAAATATGCTCTTGCTATGAGCAATTATTCTACCCTAATCTCATCTGAAGAAGTTAGTCAAATATTCAGAATTTTTGAAACTTTTAAAAAGAACAGTATTTTTCTTGTTGGTGGCTGTATCAGAGATGCAATTTTGCAAAAAGATGTTACTGACATTGATTTTGCAACATCGTTAACTCCCGATGAAACAACTAACCTGCTTGATCAAAATAATATTCAGTCTGTGGATGTAGGTAAGAAATATGGCACTGTTACTGCAATTATAAATCAGAAAAAATATGAGATCACATCTTTTAGAAAAGATATTTCAACTGATGGCAGACATGCAACGGTTACATTTACCAATGATATGAAGGAAGATGCTCAAAGAAGAGATTTCACTTTTAATGCTCTCTATGTCGATAGTAACGGAAAAATATTCGATTTCTATAATGGCCAAGAGGATTTGAAGAATGGCAATGTTATTTTTATTGGAGATCCAAATGAAAGAATTAAAGAAGATTACCTTAGGATTCTTCGATACTTTCGCTTCTTTGCACTTTTTGAAAATAGCGATATTGATCCTGATTTACAAAAAGTATTTACGGTCAATCATGCTCATTTATCAAATATCTCCAATGAACGGAAATGGCATGAATTTAAAGAAATTTTAAAATTAAAAACACCTCATAATTCACTTTATATGATGGAGAGTGTGGGAATATTGAAAACTCATTTCGAAGGAGCTTTACTGGATGAAAATTTTAAAAACTTAATTGAAATTGAATCAAGAATTGGCGCAGTACCCAATCCTTTAATTAGGCTAAGCACACTTATAGGAAGCTCACTTGAAAAAACAAACCATTTTATTAATAGCTTTCCATTATCCAAGACAGATTCTACAGAGTTACTGAAATTATCAAGTCTTAATAAAAAAATTGTTTCATACCTTTCAATGAAAGAAGTTCGCTACCTATTGTATAAGCTTGGTAAAACTGAATTTCAAAATCAGATTATAATAAATTGGTCTCGAGATACTCAAAATAAGAACGAAGTTAACTGGAGATCGTTGTATGAAGTTGCGGATAACTGGACCAAACCTGATTTTGGAATTTCACCCAAAGACATTATAAACATGGGGATAGAGCAGGGACCAATGGTTGGAAGAATAATGTCTGAGGTTGAAGATTGGTGGGCCGAAAATGACTTTATCGATGATAAGTTTTCTCTTATAGAGCGCTTGAAAGCGATTGTTCAGGCTCAAAAGTAAAAATTCTTTTATTTAAATTCAATTTTTTTAATATCGTAATTCTTTTCACCTTTTGGTGTTGTCACAGTAACAAAATCTCCTTTTTCTTTTCCAATAAGTGCTCTCGCAACAGGTGACTTATAGGACAATAAGCCTGATTCAATATCTGCTTCATCATCACCAACAATTTGAAATTTTGTTTTAGATTCATCATCTAAATCTGACAACTCAACAGTTGCTCCAAAAACAACTGTCTTCTGAGTTTTTGGAATATTATCAAGATCTATTATTTCTGCATTAGAGAGCATAAGTTGAATTTCTTGAATACGTCCTTCAATGTGACCCTGCTCTTCTTTGGCGGCATGATATTCAGCGTTTTCTTTTAAGTCACCATGCTCCCTTGCTTCAGCTATGGCTTGTATTACCTTTTGACGCTTATTGTTAATAAGATCATTCAATTCGTCTTGAAGTTTTTTTGCTCCTGTTACTGTAATTGGTTCTGTATCCATTTCTATTTACTTCCATTTTGCATTAGGTGGCATTGACATTAAAATCGCATCTATATTACCGCCACTATTTAATCCAAATTTAGTTCCTCGGTCGTACAAAAGATTATATTCTACGTAACGGCCTCGTTTCAACAACTGAATTTCTTTCTGTTTTTTTGTGAATTTTTCAAACATTTTTCTGCGAACAACATCTTTAATAATTTCTACAAAGGTTAATCCTACGTCTTTTACAAATTCAAAATCATTATCCCAATTATCCATTTTGTAATCGAAGAAAATACCGCCGATGCCTCTTATTTCTTTTCTGTGCGGCAAATAAAAGTACTCATCGCACCATTTTTTATATTTAGGATAATAACTCTTGCTGTGCTTATCACATGTATTTTTAAGCTTAGAGTGAAAGTTCTTTTTTAATATTTTATCTTCTAAGCATGGAGTAGCGTCAATTCCTCCTCCAAACCAACTTTTGCTAGTAATAATATGACGCGTATTAAAGTGCAGTGCTGGTACTTTTGGATTTACTGGATGAAGCACCACTGAAACACCTGATGACCAGAAATTATTATTTCTTTCAGTGCCAGGTATTTGCTTTGCAAATTCTTTTGGAAATTTCCCAACAACGTTTGAAAATGCAACGCCACCTTTTTCAATTACATCACCTTCAATAATTCTATACTCTCCCTTTGACCATTTATTCTTCTTGAACTTAGCGGTTGATCCATATTCTTTTTCAAGCTCAAGAACTGCCTTACATATTAAATTTTGAAGTTCTATAAACCAGTCTTTACAAATCTTTTTATTATTATTTTTCATACTACATTAATTTTAACTGCCTTATGGCTTCCGAGATTACTATCGCAGATGATGTGGCTACATTGAGTGATCTCGCTCCAGCTTTCATATTTATCTTAAGAACCTCATCTGAATCTTGATGAACGTATTCTGGCACACCCGCACTTTCTCTTCCTACGATTAGATTGTCTGATTGATTAAAGCTATAATCATAATGAGATTTACTTCCTCTCGTTGAAAGTAATATTTTTCTTCCATTTCTTTTTGTCATGTAATCTCTCCAATCATCAAACTCGCTTATCTTCACATTTTTGATATAGTCCATTGCAACACGATTTAGTGATTTTTCAGATAAAACAAATGATGCAGGATGAATAATATCGATATCCACATCAAAACATGAGCAAATACGAATCATAGCACCAGTATTTTGAGGAATATCAGGTTCAAATATCGCTAAATTCAATTTTAAATTTACCCTTCTAGATTTTTAGAGAAATATGCGTCATCTTGACCCAATTTATCCTTCAATTGCTTATTTTATTTCGCATAAAAATGCTTATTTTAGAGTATATTAGCAATTAAATATTGGAAAGAAAATTTGTCAGACAAACCTGTTACAAGAAGAAACTTTTTGTACATCACAACCGGAACATTTACTGCCGCTGGAGCTGCTTCATTGGTATGGCCTTTTGTAGATCAAATGAATCCAGATGCATCAGTAAAAGCACTGGCTTCAACGGAAGTTGACTTAAGACCCATTACTCCAGGCCAAAGTATTACTGTCTTGTGGAGAGGTAAGCCTGTTTTTATTAGAAGAAGGACACCTGAAGAGATTTCAGAAGCTAAAGCTGTATCTCTCGATGAATTACCGGATCCTCAAGATGATGCCGCTAGAGCTAAAAATCCAGAGTGGTTGGTAATGGTTGGAATATGTACTCACTTAGGGTGCATTCCACTTGGTCAAAAGGGAGAATATAACGGTTGGTTCTGTCCATGCCATGGTTCGCACTACGATACATCTGGTAGAATAAGAAAAGGTCCAGCCCCTACCAATTTGGAAATTCCCGACTATGTATTTCTTAATGATAACACTATTAAAATTGGATAAATAACATGAGCGATAATTACGTACCAAAGTCAGCAGTTGGAAAATGGTTTAATGAAAGGTTACCTTTACTTGACCTAATCTATGGACACTTGATGCCATACCCAACTCCAAAAAATTTAAACTATTTCTGGACGTTTGGTGGAATATTAACTTTTTGCTTAGTTACGCAGATTATAACTGGGTTAGTGCTTGCTATGCATTATGTTGCAGATGCTGATTTAGCTTTTGCAAGTGTTGAGCACATAATGCGCGATGTAAATTATGGTTGGTTACTAAGATATATCCATGCAAATGGTGCATCTCTATTTTTCATGGCTGTCTATATCCACATGGCCAGATCTATGTTTTATGGTTCTTATAAAGAGCCACGAGAACTTATTTGGATTATAGGTGTATTTATCTTCTTATTAATGATTGCTACTGCATTTATGGGATACGTTTTACCCTGGGGTCAAATGAGCTTTTGGGGAGCTACCGTAATAACCAATTTATTTAGTGCAATACCGATTGTTGGAGAGTCTGTGACTAATTGGTTATGGGGAGGCTATGCTGTTGGAAGTCCATTACTGACAAGGTTCTTTACATTACATTACTTAATGCCTTTTCTTATCTTTGCATTGGTAATTCTTCATGTTTGGGCTCTTCACGTACCAGGAAACAATAATCCTGAGGGAATCGATGTTGTTAAAGGATCTCAGGATACAGTTCCATTTCATCCACACTACGTAGTAAAAGATTTATTTGCACTTGTTGTATTTCTAATCATTTTTGCTGGGTTTGTATTTTTTGTACCAAACCTTCTAGGACATACCGATAATTACATCCAAGCCAACCCACTTCAAACACCTGAACACATTGTTCCAGAGTGGTATTTTTTACCTTTCTATGCAATCTTAAGGGCTGTCCCGGACAAACTTGGTGGGGTAATTCTTATGGTTTCAGCGATAGCTATTCTTGCTTTCTTGCCATGGTTAGATACATCAAAAGTTAGATCAGCAAAATATAGACCTCTTTACAAACAATTTGTATGGCTCTTCTTTGCAAACACTATTTTTCTTGGTTACTTGGGAGCGCAAGTAGCAGATGGCTTATTTTTAATCATGGGAAGAATTGCCACTGTTTACTACTTTGCTCACTTTATAATAATTTTGCCATTGCTGGGTTATATAGAGAAGACCAAACCGCTTCCAAAAAGCTTAAGTGAACCTGTTTTGACGAAAGAGGAAAAAGAGATGTTAGCCTCAGGAGCAACTACTTAAGTTAAATGCAATATTTACCAAAAATATTAATTTTAACTCTAGTATATTTTGGACTCTCTCAAATAACTATACAGGCAGCAGAAATGAAAGAGCCACTTCATCCAGAATGGTCATTTCAAGGGCCATTGGGTAAATTTGAGCGAGCATCATTACAAAGAGGTTACCAGGTTTATACTGAAGTATGTTCTGGTTGCCATTCAATGGAATTATTGAGTTATAGAAACTTAATGGAAGATGGTGGCCCAGAGTTCTCTGAAGCACAAGTGAAAGCTATGGCAGCTGCATTTGAGGTAAAAGGTACTCCAGACGAGTATGGAGACGTAGTCATGCGACCAGCTATCTTGTCAGATAAATTTGTTAGCCCCTATGAAAATGAACAACAAGGAAGAGCGGCTAATGGTGGAGCATATCCTCCTGATTTATCTGTAATGGTTAAAGCAAGACATGGTGGAGCAGATTATGTTTATTCATTGCTGCTTGGATATGAAGATGCCCCTGAGGGCATGGTACTTGATGATGGTGTCTACTACAATATTTACGCAAAGGGACAAAAGATTGCAATGCCGCAATTACTCTCAGCTGATGCTGTTGAATATAGCGATGGCACGGAAGCAACACCCGAGCAAATGGCTCGAGATGTTACTATGTTTTTGACATGGACAGCAGAACCTAAATTGGAGGCACGTAAGAGAATCGGTTTTAAAGTCATTACGTACTTATTAATACTTTCATTCTTGCTTTACTTTACGAATAAGCAAATTTGGAAAGAGTCACACTAGTACAATTATAAATATTCTCATTATTTCAATAATTTAATTTTTTTCTTTACAGTAAATTGTAAGCATCGTTATCCACAAGCAGATTAAATCTGTCTCGAAAACTTTTTTTGATTAATATAAGCTTTGAAGTTAACTAGATGGAGGAACTAAATGTTAGAAAGTATTTTTAAATTAAAAGAAAATGGTACGACCGTAAGAACAGAAATTCTTGCTGGGCTCGCTACATTCTTAACAATGGCATATATACTTATTGTTAATCCAAGTATTTTAGCAGATGCTGGGTTTCCTTATGAGGGAGTATTTATAGCCACAATCCTTGCTGCTGTAGTTGCTTGTTTAATAATGGGGTTATATGCAAATTGGCCAATAGGTCTTGCTCCTGGAATGGGACTAAACGCTTTTGTTGCTTACACATTAGTTGGTTTCGGTGGCAGTGGTGATATTTCATGGCAAACAGCTTTAGGTGCAGTATTTATTTCTGGCATATTGTTTATAGTTATAAGTTTAACACCTCTAAGACAATGGATTATCAATAGTATTCCACGAAGCATGAAATTTGGTATTGGTGCTGGGATTGGATTATTTTTAGCTATTATAGGACTAGAAGAGATGGGAATAGTTGTTGCTCATCCTGCGACCTATGTAACTCTTAATGCAGGAAACATTTTATCTGCAAGTGTTTTATTAGGCTGTCTTGCTTTTGCACTAATGGCTGTATTTGATAAAAGAGGAATTCGTGGAGGCATTATTATAAGTATTATACTTGTAACAGTAATAGGAATGATCTTCGGTGTAGAAGATATTTTTACAACAGCTGTTGTAAGTCAGAGTGTACCAGGATTTGTTCATGTTACTGAATTTCCATCACAAATTTTTAGTGTCCCATCATTTGCAGATACAATATTTATGCAACTTGATATTTCTAGTGCTTTAACAATTGGAATGGTTTCAACTGTTCTTACTTTGCTATTTGTTGACTTCATGGATACAGCTGGAACGCTAACCTCTGTTGCGAATCTTAGTGGCAGAGTAGATCAGGATGGTAAAGTAGACGGTATTGAAAAAGCAGTTCTTGCTGATTCAGTTGCTACTGCTGTTGGTGCTTTAGCTGGAACAACTAATACAACATCTTATATCGAGTCTGGCGCTGGAATTAAAGAGGGTGGAAGAACAGGGCTTACGGCTGTAACAGTCGGCGTATTATTTTTATTATGCATTTTTTTAGCGCCACTAGCTAAAAGTGTTCCTTATTATGCATCTGCACCTGCGCTGGTCTTTATTGCAACTTACTTTATGAGGAATATCATTGATATTGATTGGGATGATGTCTCTGAGTATGCACCTGCTGTGTTAGCCGCTGTAGTAATGCCTTTTACTTTTAGTATTGCCAATGGAATTGCAATTGGATTTCTTGCTTATTTGGTAATTAAAGTCTTAAGTGGTAAATTAAGTGACTTAAATTCTGGTACTATATTTATAGGTTTGATATCAGTCCCTTATTTTTATTCTGTAACTTTATTTTAGAAACTAATGATTGGCTTTGTCTTCCTCATCCCAGGGGAAGACAGGCCAGGTATCTTGGGTTATTTCTTCAACATACGTACTAGCCAAAGGCAACCCTCTCGGTTTAGCATAAATCACAGCTAAATGCATATTAGGCATATATTCTTTAAGAGCTTTTGCTGTTCCACCTTTATCTACAATATCGTCAATCACGAGGACTATTTCGTCGGTTTTTGGAGCGCGGTGAACAATGGCCTTCCCAGCCTCCCGATGAATATAGCTTTGTATGGATACGATATCTACGTCCTGTATTCCTAGAGTGTAAGCAACAACAGCAGCAGGCACAAAACCTCCCCTTGAGACAACAACCATTTTATCAAAATCTATATTTTTACTTTTGATTAAGTGCCCAAGCTTTACGGCTTTTTCATGCATTTCCTCATAAGTCGGGAATACTAATTTATGTTCCATATCTAATTATTAAATAAAAAATGCATTACGTCACCATCTTGTACAGTATATTCTTTACCTTCGCTACGCATCTTTCCTTGTTCCTTCGCTTTTATTTCACCCACACAGGCAATGTAATCATTATACGCAATAGTTTCAGCTCGTATAAAGCCTTTTTCAAAATCAGTATGAATCTTTCCTGCAGCCTGCGGTGCTGTTGTCCCCAATTCTATGGTCCATGCTCTTGTTTCTTGTTCACCTGCTGTAAAATAAGTAATCAAGTTAAGCGTTTTGTAGCCGCTACGGATAATTTTATTCAAACCCGATTCTTCTAAGCCTAAGCTCTGCACATACTCTTTTTGATCCTCATCACTTAATGAAGAGATCTGAGACTCTATTTCTGCAGAGATAAGAATAATTTCATTGTTAAAACTATTTTTAATTTTTTCTGTGAATTGATTCCCACCAATAATTGACTCTTCATTGACATTACATACATAGATTGTTGGCTTAAACGTAATTAAATTAAATTCTGACGAATTTGATTTTATCTCAGATAAATTTTCAATTGTAATTGCCGGTTCGCCTTTTCCAAGATGGATTAGTAACTTTTCAGCTGCTGAGATTTTAATTTTTGCATCTTTATCACCTTTTTTAGCTTGTTTTTCGAGACCAGATTTTAATTTTTCTAGCAGTTCAATATCAGATAAAACTAATTCAGTATTAATTGTCTCAATATCGTCCAAGGGATCAATTTTATTGCTTACGTGAGTTATATTGTCATCTTCAAAGCACCTAACCACGTGTATGATTGCATCGACCTCCCTTATATGTGATAAGAATTTATTCCCTAATCCTTCTCCCTTTGATGCACCTTTAACTAGTCCAGCTATATCAAAAAATGTCAGTGAGGTAGGTATAGTTTTTTTAGATTTTGCTATTTCTGTTAAAGTATTAACTCTCTCATCAGGAACGATTACGGTTCCTTCATTTGGTTCTATTGTACAAAAAGGATAGTTGGCGGCTTCAGCTGAAATTTTCTTGGTAAGAGCATTAAATAATGTCGATTTTCCAACATTAGGTAGCCCAACAATTCCACATTTAAATCCCATATTATAATTTAATATTATTTAAGAATTGAGATTTATTCTCTGATATCAGCAATTTTAAGTGCGATGAAATGCTGATCTTTAATTGGTCAACAATTTCTAACTCCTTTTTTTTAAAGTTGCCTAGTACATGCCTGTTAACCAGTTCACGGCTCCCTGGGTGATCAATTCCAACCCTTACTCTGTTATAATTTTTGCCTATACATGAGTCTATTGATTTTAATCCATTATGACCAGCTGGTGAGCCACCATTTTTTATTTTTACTTTTCCAAGAGAAATATCAAGGTCATCATGAAAGACATAAACTGAGTCTAGACCAAGTTTGTAAAAATTAGTGAGTTTTGCAATACTACCACCACATTCATTCATGTAATCGCATGACTTAAATGTGACTATTTTTTTTCTTCCGATTGATAAAGTTGTTAAATCACCGTTGAATTTTTTTTCACTCTTAATAATTTCATTATTATCAATGAGTTCATCAATAATTATGAATCCTATATTATGTCTATTTAAGGAATGTTTTTGACCGGGGTTTCCTAAACCAATAAGAGCAATCATACGTTTAAGAATATAGAAATTATGTATTAGTTGAAAGGTAAAGTATTAATCTTTATTTTCTTCTTTTTTAGCATCATCTGTTGATGCCTCTTTAGCATCATCCGAAGTCTCTGCTCCCTCTGCTGCTGCTTCTTCACCTTCTACAGGAGCTTCAGGTTCTTTGACAACAGTTGGCGCGGCAACTGATGCTACAGTAAAGTCACGATCACTAATTGTAGGAGTGATGTCGCTTGATAGATTGGCGGCAGATATCCTGATGGTATCACCAATTTCTAGACCATCTAAATCAAATACAATTTCTTCAGGAATATTATTTGCTGGGCAACTAAGTTGCACAGTTCTTCTGTTCACATTAAGTACTCCACCACGTTTAAGGCCGGGAGATGACTCTTCATTGATAAATCTAGTTGGTATATCTAGGGTGATTTTTGAATCTTCTGCCAATCTCAAAAAGTCCACATGAATTGGTTGATCTGAAAGAGGATCAAATTGTACATCTCTCGGGATTGCGAGACTTTTCTTACCTGCAATATTTAAAGAAATGATTCTTGTCAGAAACCCTCCAGAATTAATTTCCTTTTGAACAGATATTTTATCAAGGGCAATATTAAGAGAATCTTCACCTAACCCATAGATTACTGATGGAATTTTACCAGCAGCAAGGACTTTTTTTACTGCTGATTTTCCAGATTCAGCTCTTATCTCAGCATCTAAATTTGTTTCTTTTGACATAATTGTGTTGTGGTAATTAGATTAAATTTGCTTATATGGCAAGCATATTAATCAAAAATCAAACAGGCTGGATACCGAGCTTTCTTCAGAAATTCTTTTAATCGCTTCACCCAATAGATTGGAAATATCAATAGATCGTATTTTGTTACCATTATTTAATATATCCTGATTATTAATAGAATTGGTAATTACCAATTCAGTTAATTTTGAATTATTTATTCTCTCGAGCGCTTTTCCTGTAAGTACGCCATGTGTTACATAGGATGTTATACTATTAGCTCCAAGATCCATTATCCTATTAGCTGCATTAGAAATCGTTCCAGCAGAGTCAATTATATCGTCTAAAATAATACAGTCTTTTCCTTTTACATCTCCAATGATATTCATAACTTCACTCTCACCGGGTTTAGATCGCCTTTTATCAACAATGGCTATTGAAGCACCGATTTTGTTTGCTATGGCTCTAGCTCTTACTACACCACCAATATCAGGCGAAACCGCAACTAAGTTTCCAATATCATATTTTTCTTTTATATCTTTTGAAAAAACTGGTCCTGCAAAAAGATTATCAGTAGGGATATCAAAGAAACCTTGTATCTGTTCAGCATGTAAATCTAATGTTAAAACTCTATCAGCTCCAGCAGTTGTTATTAAGTTAGCTACTAATTTTGCAGATATTGGTGTTCTAGGGCCGGGCTTTCTATCTTGTCGTGCATAACCATAATAAGGAATTACAGCAGTAATTCTTTTTGCAGATGCTCTTTTTAGAGCATCCATAATTACTAGTAGCTCCATAAGATTATCGTTAGCAGGGTGGGATAGAGATTCTATAACAAAAACATCCTCACCTCGTATGTTTTCTTTAATTTCAACGTAAACTTCATCGTCGGCAAATCTGTGTATGGAAGCGTTTGTTAAGTTCTCACCAAGATAATCAGAAACACTTTTAGAAAGAGGTAAATTACTATTTCCCGCAATAATTCTCATGAATGATCTCCTTTTATAGTAATTGTTGAAATCATTCTACCATAATCATCCTCTTTTTTATGAAGTGACCGCCTGTAGCTGAAACAAAGGTGTTCGTCTTTGTAAGTATCAATGTTGACAGTGTCTATGTTTCCAACGCCTTGCTCTTCAAGCTTTAATCTAATGAATTTTTTTAGGGAAAACTGATATTTATCCTTATTGATTTCGATAAAAAATTGTCTATTTCTTATCGACTTGTCTACAAATATTTTGAAAAAGTCTGATTTCACTTCATATGAGTTTTGTCCAATACATGGCCCAATTGAACAATTTATATTGTTAATATTTGCACCAAGGAGCTTCATACTTGATAGAGTATTTTCAATAATACCGTTCAGGGCTCCTTTCCAACCTGCATGACAAGCTCCAATAATTGATTTTTTTTGGTCAAAAAATAAGATCGGAGCACAATCGGCTGTCAGAACTGACAATATTATATTCTGATGTTTTGTTACTATACCGTCACACTTATATTTTGTTTGCTGTAATTTAGGCTCAACTATTTTGCATATGTTTGAATGTGTTTGGTGCATTGTAATCAACTTAGACCTTGGAAGATTGAAATACTTATGAATTATCTTTAAATTATCTTCTACCAATAGAGGATTATCATTTGATCCTTTACCACAATTTAGTGATGAATATTTTTTTTTACTAAAGCCACCAATTCTTGAAAAAAAACAGTGATCAACGTCGCTTAAATTTTTTGAAAAAAACATTTAAATTTCGACTTCCAATACTTTGAAAAGGCTCCCCATATGTTCATCATTAATTAATCGATTTAACTGTATTTTTATTTCCTCAGCTTTAGCTGGGTTTTGTTCACACAATTGATTTGCTCTTTCCTCAATGCCGTTCAACTTCAAAAAAGCTGATTGAGTGATAAATTTATACTCTAAAATCTTTTTATTTTTTAAGATACTTATTAAGCAATCAAAATTTACAAGGTAAGTAATGTCTTGTTTTCCAATATCATTTAATACATCAGTTTTTTTATGATTTTTAATTGACTGGATAGTGCTTTTTAAAGGATGTTTTACGTAGCCGTAGTCAATTAATAGAAGATGTCCTTTATTTTTTTCTAAAAAGTTGATGATTTGATTAAATACTTCAATTGTTTGTGGAGAGTATTCAAAGATTTGATTATTTTTTAAATCAAATCTAGATTTTACATATATTTCACTTTCACTTCTTGCAATTTCAATATCAAATTCAAAGTCTCCATCTAATGATTTTTTTACGACTGTCTCGTAATATGTGTTGTCTCTTTTTTTTAACTGTCTTAAGGGAAGCGCATCTACAAATTCATTTGCGATAAAAAAAGAATATTGATCAGGATAATCACCAATTACTGAATGAATTTTACATTTTGGAAATTGTAATTTTAGATTTTCGATAAAATTTTTATTAATTTCATTGAAGTGAAGGGAAATATTTATTTCAGGAGATAAATGTTTATTTAATACCCTTAAAATATCATTAATGAGAGTTCCCCTTCCAGGGCCTAATTCTATTAAATTAAAATGTTTGATATTATTTTTATTTATAACCTGAAGAATCCTGATTGCTATTGCTTCGCCAAACATTTGCGATATCTCAGGAGCAGTTATAAAATCACCTTTTTTACCAATAATCTCTTCAGAGACATAATATCCATGATCTTTATCACCATGCACTAGTTTAATAAACTCATCTAAATATATGTATGGGTTTTCGTTAAGATATTTAAGCAACTTTTCTTTAATCATTTTTTATTTGCTAAAAGTAAGATGGTCAATCCAGCTATAATCATTGGTATTGAAAGCAACATTCCCATGGTAAAAAAGTTAGCAATATACCCAACTTGTACATCAGGCTCACGGGTGAACTCTACAGAATATCTAAATACTCCATATAACAAGAGAAAGGCTCCAGAAACAAACCCGGGAGACTTGAGTTTATAATACCTAAAAATTAGAATATTTAAGATGATGAACAGCAATAAGCCTTCCAAGAATGCTTCATAGAGCTGACTAGGATGTCTAAATTGGTCATCTGCATTTGGAAAGATCATGCCAAACAAGAAATTTGCTGGCCGTCCATAAAGTTCACCATTAATAAAATTTGCTATTCTCCCGAAGAATATGCCAACAGGAGCAGAAACACATATTAAGTCACTAACTTCAAAAAAAGAGCATTTAAAGTTTCTTGAAACAAGTAAAGCTGCAATTATGATGCCTACTAATCCACCATGAAATGACAGTCCTCCTCGCCATAGGTAGAATATTTCTACAAAGTTATCGCTATAGTATGCAAAATTATAAAATAATACGTATCCAATTCTAGCTCCAATTATGAGACCTAAAATTGAATAGAATACTAAGTCATCAACTAATTTTTCATTTATATTAGCTTTAACGTCATATATTTTTTTGTTAGAAGACAAGTATTTGATGTATCGCCAAGCAAATATAAAACCCACGATGTACGCTAATGAGTACCATCTAATTTCAAGTGGACCTATTGAGAAAAAAATTGGACTAATAGATGGAAAACTAAGATAAATCACGCTATTTTAAATTTGATATAAGAATAACCTAACACCATTTATGTATAGTAGAAATAAAATATTAAATAAAGTTACAGACATCTGTATAAGTTTATATGAGATCTCTTTATCTTTTAAAGATGAGATCAAAACAATGAATAAATTTAAAGAAGATAGAAAAAATACATCAGCTCAAAAGTCAAATGATAAATCTTAAAAAACAAAAATTTCTTATTATCGGTGCTGGAAATATGGGCTACGCAGTACTCAATTCATTGATTGAAAATAAGATATCATCAAAAAATATCTTAATTATTGAAAAAAAAATCACACCAAAATTAAAAAAGTTAAAGTCAAAACATAATCTTAAAATTATCAAAAATGTTCGGTTGCTTAAATATAAATTTGTACCATCTATTTCATTAATTTCTGTAAAGCCAAATCAATTAAACGCTGCAGTTGATAGTTCTTTAGAAAAATTTTTGTCTAATTCCCTTATTGTGTCGATTGTAGCAGGAAAGAAGATTTCCGATTTAAAAAAAATATTTACTTTAAATAAAGGTATTGTGAGAGCTATGACAAATACCCCAGCATCAGTCAATATGGGTACAACTCTCATTTGTTTTGATAAAACAATTAAAAGTGATCAAAAGAAAATAGTTAGGAATTTCCTATCATTACTAGGGCAAATAAATGAAACTAAAAATGAAAAAGTTATTGACGATTTTACAGCAATCTTTGGAAGTGGCCCTGCCTATATATTTCTTTTCATTGAAACGCTTATTAAAATAGCTGATAAGTCTGGGTTCAAAAATTCAAAAAATATGGTTCTTCAAACTTTTCTTGGGTCTCTTTTGCTTCTTTTAAATGAAAAAGATAGTCCAACACATTTAAAAAAGAGTGTTACTAGTAAGGGAGGAACAACTGAAGCTGCCCTTAAAATATTAGAAAACAAAAATGGCCTTAGTACTCTAATTTCTAAAGCCATAGATAAAGCAAAGAAAAGATCCAGGGAGCTCAGTAAGGCTAATTAATTTTGTATTACTATAGCCACTTCCAAGCCGCCTAAATAACTATCATGCAAACTTATTTTTCCATTTATTGAGCCAAGTAGTGATTTAGTAGTTGCCAGACCTAAACCTGAATTTGTCTTGTTTTGATTTCTACTTTTGTCAATCCTATAGAAGGGTTTGAATACATTTGCTTTTTCCTCATCATCAATACCTGGGCCGTTGTCGTGAATATTGATTTTAATAATTCTGCTATTCACCTCAGCTTTGATGATAATTCTGCCTGCTTTATCAATCGCATTATTCAAAATATTTGTAATTGACCGTACAAATACATTTTCATTTACCGTTGCAGCCTCATCGTTGAGAACTTCTAGTTCAATTTTGTGGTTTCTAAAATGAACATCATTTTTAATTTTAATGATGGCTTCTATAGGGTTAATCACAGATCTATCTTTTGAATCATCAGAGGCTGCAAAATCAAGGTATTCAATTAGCATTTCATTCATATGATTAATTTCATCATTAATATCTTGTTTTATATCCTTATTATCTAGTGTTTCTATTATTAGTTTCATTCTGGTTAACGGTGTCTTTAAATCATGACTTACCCCGGCAAGCATTAGAGAGCGTTGATCAATTTGTTTTAATATTCGATTCTTCATTTTTATAAATTCTTTACCAGCCTGTCTAACTTCAAGAGCTCCAGATATTTTAAAGTTATCTAACTCTTGCCCTTTGCCAAATTGTTCTGCTGCTTTTGCCAAATTACTAATTGGTTTTACTTGATTTTTAAGAAATAAATAAGAAATCAGAACTAATATAAGTGCAGATATAATCTGCCAACCAAGAAAAATATGATTTCGAGCAGTAGTTATTCTATCTTTTGGAAAAGTAAGCATTATAAATGAGGAATCAAATTGTATAATCACTTCAATTGTATCATTAAGCGTTTCTTTGATTGAAAAAGGATTTTCAATTCTTGTCGCTAGTTCTTGACTAAAACTATTAAGAATTTGAGTATTATAATTTTCTGTCTCATCAAAAAACTCTAGCTGGTCATAAGTATTTACGTCAAATAAAAATATTTCTTGTACATCTTTTATATTAATAAAAGTACCTTGGCCTTCATCATATTGTCTAGCAACCATTTGTATTTCCATTGCAACTGACCTTGAAAGCCTATTTAGGGTACGCTCCCACAAACTATTATAGTAGTAGGATAAAATAATTAATTGAAACATAACTATAGGAAACAAAACTATTAAAATTGTTCGGCCTAGTAAGCTTGTAGGAAGTAAATTTCTAAACATTATCTAATCAATCCACAGTTCATATCCTGAACCTCTTTTTGTTCGCAAAAATCTAGGTATTTTCGGATTCTTTTCAATTTTCTTTCTTAACCTATTAATACATACATCTAATGTACGTTCCTGCGAAAAATTTAACTCCGTTATTAATTGATCTCTAGAAAATGACTTGCCTGGGTTAGCGGAGAGGAGTTGCAAAATTTTTAACTCATTCTGATTAAGCGATAAGTCTGCTGTTCTTCCTTTTATGGACCCACTTGATAAATCTATTACTATATTATCTAATTGGATCTTATTTTTAATATTTTTAGTCGATGTTTTATTAATTATATTTTTTATTCTTAGTAGTAATTCCTTAGGTTCAAAAGGTTTACTTAAATAATCATCAGCACCAATTTCGAGTCCATGAACTCTATTCTCCGACTCATTCATAGCCGTTAGATGGATTATGGGCGTGAGAGATGACTGCCTTATATCCTTTGTGAGCTCGTAGCCATCTTGTCCTGGCATCATGATATCTACGATTAGTAGATCAAAAACTATATATTTAAGTAACTCTTTGGCCTCTTCTGCATTAGCAGCGGTAGAAATAAGAAAGCTATGTTCTATTAAATATGATTTTAAAAGATTTCTAATTTTGTCATCATCGTCAACAATAAGTAAGTGTTGTAGATTGTTATTCATTATTTTTTTCTATTAAACTGTTTACTACCATATTAAATCCCTGAACAGCGTTAGCCCCAGATTTAACATAAGATTTTGAGAGTCTATCTATTAAAGGTTTAATAACATTATTTAATTTGTCTTTAGCAGTATCGGTGAGATATAAATTCTTTTTTCTGCCATCATCAGCATTAATTTTTTGAATAATAAATTTTTCCTTTAATAAATTTCTTAAAACTCTATTCAAACTTTGTTTTCTGATATCAAGAATATTTAACAGTTCATTAAATATTATCCCAGGATTTAAGTTTATTATTAAAAGACATCTAATATCAGCCATGCCAAGCTGTTCATCATCTAAATTATTAAATATTTCTTTTTCAAATATTCTATTAGCTTCAAAAAAATTATTTAATGAAATTTTGATACGGTCTTCTCGAAGATAGAGTAAAGAAGATGCTTTGCTATTGGATGTATTTAAGTCAGCCACTATGACATAGTTACGATAAAAATATATATTAATCAAGGAGTTTTTCTGTTATGTAATCTATTCTTAAATTAAATAAAAAATATATGGAAATACCACCATTTGATAACAGAGATGGCTTTATATGGATGAATGGCAGATTTATACCATGGAACGATGCTAAATGTCATGTCATCACCCAAGGACTACATTATGCAAGTTCTGTTTTTGAAGGTGAGAGGGCCTATAAAGGAAAAATATTTAAATCTAAAGAACATACGAAAAGACTATTTAAGTCAGCTGAAACAGTTGGCATAAAAATTCCCTATACTCAGGATGAAATTAACCAGGCTAAAGATGATTTAATCAGTAAGATGGGTTATCAAGATTGTTATGTTCGTCCAATTGCCTGGCGTGGAAGTCAGCAGATGGGATTATCGACATCTAATGCTGATATAAATGTTGCCATTGCCGTCTGGGATGATTGGGCATCATATTTCAAAATTGAAGATAGAAAAGCAGGCCTAAGGTTGATTACATCACCTTGGAAACGACCAGCACCTGATACTGCTCCATGTGAGGCTAAAGCATCAGGACCTTATGTTATTTGTACAATGTCAAAGGAATATGCAGAGAGTAAAGGTTACAATGATTCTTTAATGCTGGATTACAGAGGTTACGTAGCGGAAGGAACAGGGGCGAACATATTTTTCATAAAAAATAAAACAATACATACACCTATACCAGATTGTTTCCTAAATGGCATAACTAGGCAAACAGTTATTGAGATGGTGACAAAAAAAGGATTCTCAGTTGAGGAAAAACATATAATGCCGGATGAAATGGCTAACTATGAAGAGGCTTTTTTAACTGGAACAGCCGCTGAAATTACTCCAATACAATCAATTGATAGTATTCAATTTAAGACTGGCGATGAAAGTCAAAATTTTCAGTTCATGCAAGATTATCACGATCTAGTAAGATCTTAGTTAAAAAATCTTTCTATAGTATTGATAACCACTATATAACGACGCTATCATGGCAATCCACAAAAGCGCTATGCCAAAATTGTTAATTAATAATAAACTATTGTACACATCAGCTAAGAGTATCAAAAATAAGCCGCTCATTTGAGCTGCAGTTTTATATTTACCTAAATTTGATACAGGTATTTCTTTTTTGTTATCATTACTTGATGCATATTCTCTTAAGCCAGAAATAAATATTTCTCTAGCTATAATTAGATATGCAGGTATCAGATGTATTCCTAACAACATGCTATCTGAAATAAAAGTAATCAAGATAAGAACTACAAAGAGTTTATCAGCGATGGGATCAAGCATTTTTCCAAAGTTTGATGTATTTTTTGTCTTTCTAGCAATTAAACCATCAAGATAATCAGTAATCGACATCACAATAAATAAAACTATTGATAAGAAATTTATTAAATGTGAATCAGAAAAAATTAATATTATTAGGACTGGAAGCAGTACTATTCTTGAAATTGTTAATATATTTGGTAACTTGGACATCAATCATTAAAGTAAGCATATATTTTTTCTGATAGCAACCTGCTTATTCCCTTAACCTTCATAATATCTTGAGATGATGCAGTTTTAATATTTTTAATTGATCCAAAATGATTCAGTAGTAGCTTTTTTCTTACTCGTCCCAAGCCTTCAATTGGCTCTAATTCTGATGTGTGCATTTCTTTTTTTCTTTTGTCTCTGTGAGCGCCAATAGCATATCTATGTGATTCATCTCTGAGTCTTTGCATAAAGAAAAATGAAGGTGTATCTTTCTTTATATAATTTTTCTTATCATTGAAAATAATCTGATCTAGGCTCTCCTTTCTTCCTTCGCCCTTAAAAATTGACGCTAATTTAATTTTATTTAAATTTTTCTCATCTAATATTTTTTTAGCCAGATCATAATGGCCTTTTCCACCATCTATTATGAGAAGCTCAGGTAAATTTTGATATTTTTTTTGATTTTTTATTGCTTCAGAAGAAAATCTTCTCTCTAGAACATGCCGCATCATGCCATAGTCGTCCCCAGGTTTAACCTTGTTTGAATCAATATTAAATTTTCTATAAGATTTTTTATCAAAACCTTCGTTTGAAAATACAATCATGGCTCCAACAGCATTTTTGCCAAATAAGTGACTGTTATCAAAAGCTTCTATTCGATTAATATCATGGGTAATTCCTAAATCTTTTTTTAAGGCTTTTAAATTTTCTTTATCAGAGAACGACTGGGCAATATGATTTTTTAGTGATAATTCAGAATTCCTTATTGCATAATTAATGATTTCTAATTTTTTACCTTGTTTCGGGATTGAAAAATTTGTTTGATAAGAATAAATCGATTTTAGAGAGTTTTTAATGAGTTTAGAATTATTAATGGGAGTATTTATGAGTACATTTTTTGGAGGTGAGTACTTTGTGTAAAAATCAACTATAAACCTCTCCAATATTTCATAAGTTTCAACTTCTTCTCCATGTTTTGGAAAGTATGATCTATTCCCCCAATTCTGGCCTGATCTGTATATAAATACTTGCACGCAAGATTTGTTTCCTTTTCTTGAAATAGATATTACGTCAGTATTTTTAATGTCATGCAAGTTTATATTCTGTTGACTTTGTATTTGAGTTAAAGCTTCAATTTTATCTCTATAACTTGCAGCCTTTTCATAATTCAAAATTTCACTTTCTCTTTCCATCTTCTTTGAAAGCTCTGCCTGTAGAGTACTGTGATGGCCTGAAAGAAAATTCTCAGCATTTTTAACTGTTGAATTGTAGTCTTTTTTATTAATTGTATCATTTACACAAGGACCGCTGCATCGTTCAATTTGATAAAGAAGGCAGGGTTTTGATCTATTTTCAAATATTGTGTCATCACATGAACGCAGTAAGAAAACTTTCTGTAATATTTTTAATGTATAATTAAGAGAGTTAATTGTTGCAAATGGCCCAAAATACTTTCCTTTAAATTTTTGCTTACCTCTATGTTTTGTAATTTGTGGATATTCCTGTTCATGGTTAATAAAGATATAAGGAAACGATTTGTCGTCACGAAGAAGTATATTAAATGGTGGCTTTAGTTTCTTGATTAAATTTGCCTCTAAAAGCAATGCTTCTTTTTCAGTTTGTGTAATTACAACGTCAATAGTTGATATTTTACTGACCATTCTTTTTATGCGGTTTGATAAATTGTTACCATTCAGGTAACTTTTAAGGCGATTTTGAATATTCTTAGCTTTGCCTACATAAAGTATTTCATCTTTTTCATTCAGCATTTTATAAATGCCTGCAGAAGTAGGGGATTGATTTATAATTTCTTTTAGATTTTCTGTACTATTCATTTTTAAGCGCGTGAGCGCTCAATTTCAATACCAGCACTCGCAGCCTCTTTTATTGCGTCTAATTTTTCTAGCCTAATTTTCATTGTCTCAATTCTTTTATTTTTGAAACATTCTTGAAATATCTTTTCAGCTAACTTCTCAAGAAGAATTGTATGTCCAGCACCTATAATTTTTTTAATTTTTTTTGATATTTGATTATAGCAAACAACACTTTGTAATCTGCTGTCATTAATTGTTTTAGGGTTTTTAACTTTAGCAATAACATTTATTCTAAGTGGCTGTCGTTTCAACTTTTCATGTTTATAGACACCAATGTTTGCGTCAATCATGAAATCATTTAAAAATATCAAATCATACCCAGACAACGGATCTACTAAATCCGTATTTGATTTTAAATCGCTAATTTTTAGTACATTTTTATGACTCATGATAAATGCTCCCCCCCGTCAACGGCTATAAATTGACCTGTAATTGACTTTGATTCAAGCAGAAATTTAACTGATTTTGCTATTTCTTCTGGAGGTGAACCAATCTTTAAAATTGTATTTTTTAATGACTTATCAAAGTGTTTCTTTGATTGATGAATATTTTTTAAAGTTGGTCCGGGACCAATTGAATTAACTCTAATATTTGGAGCAAAAGATTTAGCTAATATTGGCGTTGCTGCATAAAGAGCAGCCTTTGCAATTGAGTAAGAAAGAAATGAAGTATCAGCGTTGACTACATTTTGATCTAAAATATTTATGATATGCCCGTTAGAGTTTTTTGGTAAGTGCTTTTTGAATGCTTTGGATAATATCAAAGGCGCATACAAATTTATATTCATATGATCGTACCACAAGCCATCATTGAGTGTTTCAATATTGTCATTTAAAAATAGAGAAGCATTGTTAACAAGAAAATCGACTGATCCATAAATTCTTTTTGATTTTAATATTATTTTTGAAACTTGACCTGGTTTATTTAAATCGCACTTAATTATTTCGCATTGATTTCCAGATTTTATCAGACTATTTTTTAAATCTTTAGCCTCTTTAATAGAGCTATTATAGTGAATCACAAAATTTAGATTATTATTCCTCAAACTTAAAGCAATGGCTTTACCAATTCTTTGAGCACCTCCAGTAATTAAAATAGTTTGTTTTTTCATGATACTGAATAAGTTATATATACCACATATGACACTAGAAAACCCAAAGCAAATATTTTATTCAATTTCATTTTTAATAATGACATTGCTGTAATGATTAATGCCACCAATATCAACACATTAAGATGTATTAAATCTGTATTTTCTAATGAAAAATCTAAGTTTCTTGATTTAATTATTATTGCACCTGGCAAGAAAACAAAAAGAATATTCATTATGTTGCTTCCAATAATGTTACCGATGCCAATAGAACCTTTTTTTCTTATGTAAGAAATTACTACAGTAGCTAGCTCAGGAAGTGAGGTGCCAATTGCTAAAATAGATATTCCTATTATTGTCTCTTCTAATCCAAAAGTTGTAAATATACTAAGTGAACTGTCTAAAAATATTTTTCCACCAATAAAGATGCCAATAAATGAAAATAAGAGAATTACGTAGGTTCTTTTACTAAATTCTTTGAATTTTAGTTCTTCATTATTAGACTCATAATTTTTAAGCAGGTTCAAAAAAAGTATTACAAAAACTATTAATCCAATAATAATTGTAAAGTTTAGTGAGCTTGCAATATAGAACATTGCTGCAAAATAGGATGTCAGTATTAACAAAAAACTAATATCCTTAAGTCCAACATTACTTAAATCTATTTTAAAAAAAAGTGAAGCAGTACCTAAAATAAGTAAAATATTAGCGATGTTTGAGCCAATAATGTTTCCAATTATAGCATCTGTTGCTGGGATTTCTTTAAAAGCTGCAAATAAGGTAATAACTAGTTCGGGGGCTGATGTACCGAACGCAACAATTGTTAGTCCTATAAGAATAGGCGATAGTTGAAATTTTTTTGCGATTGAATCAGAGGAATTTATCATCATGTCAGCGCTATAAAGCAAGAGTACAAGTCCAACCAATAAAATTAAAATATCGACAAACATTTATGTAAAATACTTCCTTTTGCTTCTTCTGTTCTTTTTATATTGTCCAAGATTATTAGATGGTAATTCTAACTGATTATTTTCGAGTCTTTTTATTTCATCTCTTAACTTTGCGGCTTCCTCGAAATTTAAGTCATCGGCTAAATCAATCATGTTCTTTTTAAGCCCTTTGATATGCTTTTGCAAATTATCTCCTACAAGATTCTTATTCTCACCATCTAATTCAACACTCACCCTGTCATTTTCATATATGCTCTCTAAAATATCACTGATATCTCTTTTAATAGATTCAGGAGTGATCTTATTTTCAAGATTA
>CABYSM010000013.1 GCA_902521655.1 uncultured Pelagibacteraceae bacterium | reverse complement strand
TTGTGGCAAGGATAATAATCGAATGATATTCGCTATATGGCTTCTGCTTTTTCCCACAATTCCTGATAAATCTTCTTGGGTATGACCATGATTTTCAATCAATCTTTTATAACCTGCAGCTTCTTCAATTGGTGAAAGATCCGATCGTTGAACATTTTCAATGATAGCAATTTCAAGTGCTTCAGTATCATTAAAGTTTCTTATAACAACAGATACCTCATGCAGTTGTGCAATTTGTGCTGCGCGCCATCTTCTTTCACCCGCAATGATTTCATAGCTATTTGAATCAGAAGGCGATGGCCTAACCACCAGTGGTTGAACTAAACCTTTTGCTTTTATAGAGTCGGCCAATTCATTAATATTATTTTTATTAAACAATCTTCTTGGTTGAGAAGGACTTGGTTTTAAATTTGCAATTGGTATTTTAGTTTCTTGACCAACGTTACTATTTTTTGTTTGTACTGTTTCTGTATCTCCCATTAACGATGAAAGACCACGACCCAAACCTTTTTTTGTTGTGTTTGTAACCACTATGCTGCCTCTTGTTTTTTATTTTGTTTAATGACTTCGTTTGCAAGACTTAAGTAAGCCTGACTTCCTGATGCTCTTTGATCATAGATTAAAGCAGGCATACCGAATGATGGAGCTTCTGAAACTCTTACATTACGAGGTATAATGGTTTCATAAACTTGTTCCCTTAAGTGATTTCTGACATCCGTTGCAACTTGAGAAGATAATTTGTTTCTGCTGTCGTACATCGTCAACACAATCCCATCAATAGATAAACCAGGATTTAAATTCTGTCTTACACGTTCAATTGTTTTAATTAACTGACTGAGGCCCTCGAGCGCGAAGAATTCACATTGCAGTGGAACAATAATTGCATTGGCTGTCGTCATTGCCATGACAGTCAATAAACTTAACGCGGGTGGGCAATCAATAAAAATAAAATCAAACTCATTTAATTTTTCATTTGCATCAAAAATATTTTTTAATGTGAAAGCTCGATCATTAACGTCAGCGAGTTCAGGTTCAATTCCAGACAAGTCAACTGTTGAAGGAATTAAAAAAAGATTATCAATTTCGGTTTTTCGAATGGAATCTGAAATGTTTGCTTGTCCCGCTAACACTTCGTAAATAGAATTTTCCCTCTGACCATAATCGACCCCTAATCCTGTGCTTGCATTGCCCTGAGGATCTAGATCAATGATTAATACTTTTTGGCCGGTCGCCGCGAGGGCTGTGGATAAGTTTATAGCTGTGGTTGTCTTTCCGACCCCTCCTTTTTGATTAGAAATAGCAATTATTTTCCTTTTCATACTAAGTATATGATTTTATTACATTATTTAGTTCTAAAATATAAGATCCCTTTTCAACAAGGTTTTCATGCAATTTATGATCAAAATTCCAATATTTAGTGGCTTCAGCAATCTCATCATCTATATGTATACCTTTATGAAAAAGGAATGTAGTACTTTTTTTCGATATGTTATAACTTATTGATAATAGATCATTTAATCGTCCTACTGCTCTAGCTAAAACAACATCAAATTTTTGTTTTGTTGCTTTCTCAACTTTATGAGGAATCACATAGGTATTCTTAAGTTTTAGAGCATCTATACAGTACTCTAGAAACTCTGCTCTTTTCCTTCGATTTTCGCACAAAAATATTGAATTTTCGCCATTATAGAACAATGATAATGGGATTCCAGGAAGACCTGATCCACTGCCAATATCAATTATGTTTTGTTTCTTTTCACGAATCAAATCACTTATTCGGAGCGAATCATAAAAATGCCTAATCCAAAGAAGGTCTTTGTCCTTTTTTGATATAAGGCTTTGTTTTTCACTTAGTATTAGTGTTCTGTAAGCATCTAGTTTATTGATTGTTTCACGTGAAACATTACTTTTTAGCTCCATAAGAGCTTCTGCCGAATCCTCCATAATGAAGATATTAAGCCAGTTTTTTTAATTTTGCTTGACTTTTTATATGGGCCAATATTACCCCTAAAGCTGCAGGAGTGACGCCGTCAATTCTTGAAGCCTGAGCAATGTTTTTTGGCTTAATTTTTGACAATTTTTCCTTAATTTCATTGGATAGACTCGACATATCATTATAGTTCATTGTCTCAGGTATCTTTATTTTTTCCTCTTTATTTATTGAAATAATCTCACTTTCTTGCTTTTTAAGATAACCTTTATAGTGAGCTTCAATTGAGACTTGTTCTAATATTTCCTCTGAAAAATCATTTAAATTTATCTCAAACATGTCGCCTACAGTATTTATATCAATATCTGGGTAGGCCAATAAATCAAATACAGACCTCTTTTTACCATCCTTATTAATTTTGACACCCATTTTTTCAGCTTTATTTGGTGTAACATATTGATTTTTAACAATATTTAACAACGCATTCATTTTAATTTGTTTATTCGTAAAATGTTCATATCTATTCTTTGAAATCAGTCCTAATGTATTAACTGTTTCAGTAAGTCTTAAATCAGCATTGTCAGCTCTTAATAATAGACGGTATTCTGCCCTTGATGTGAACATTCTATAAGGTTCTGTCACTCCTTTAAGAGTCAAATCATCAATCATCACTCCAATATAAGAGTCATTTCTTGAAAAAATATGTTCTTTATTTTGAAGTGAAATTGCAGCGTTTAAACCTGCAACCAATCCTTGAGCTGCAGCTTCTTCATATCCAGTTGTGCCATTAATTTGACCAGCCAGATAGAGTCCTTTTATTCTTTTAGTCTCTAAAGTTTGATAAAGTTCTTGTGGATCAATAAAATCGTATTCAATAGCATAACCATGTCTTATAATCTTTGCCTTCTCTAAACCATTGATTTTACTGATAAATTCGTCTTGAACGTCTGCAGGTAACGAGGTTGATATTCCATTTGGATATATCAAATCACTATCTAAACCTTCTGGCTCAAGGAAAATCTGATGTCTTAACTTATCCGCAAACTTTACAACTTTATCTTCAACAGAGGGACAATATCGAGGTCCTGTTCCACTGATTTGACCCGAGTAAATAGCTGATTTTGCTATATTTTTTTTGATTATGTCATGAACTGATTCATTCGTATGAGTGATGTGACAAGGCAGTTGCTGGTTATAAGTTTTGTTCGTTAAGAATGAAAAATATGAATGCTTTTCATCTGCATCCTGTTTTTCAAGTCGATCAAAATCAATAGTATTTTTATCAATTCTTGCAGGGGTTCCTGTCTTTAATCTTCCGATATTAAAGCCTGTTTTATATAGAGATTTTGCTAAGCCGATTGATGGAGCATCACCATGCCTTCCTGCAGGTATTGTTTTTTCACCCAAATGAATAAGTCCATTTAAAAATGTGCCAGTCGTAATGATTACTTTTTTTGTTGAAACCTTCTTTCCACTTTCGCATAAGACCCCAGCTATTTGATTATCCTGGTCAAAAATTAAATCTTCAACGGGATCAAATAAACATTCTAGATTTTTAGTTTGAAGGATTTCCTCTTGCATATATTTTTTGTACAATTTCCGATCCGATTGAGCGCGGGGGCCACGAACAGCTGGGCCTTTTGTACGGTTTAAGAGACGATATTGAATACTTGAGAGATCTGCAATTCTTCCCATGATACCGTCTAATGCATCAATTTCTCTAACTAAGTGACCTTTACCCAGTCCACCAATGGCTGGATTGCAAGACATTTCACCAATGGTCTCAAATTTATGGCTGATTAAAAGGGTTTTAGCACCTACTCGTGCGGCTGTTGTTGCTGCTTCACAACCCGCGTGACCACCACCAATGACAACGACATCAAAGTTAGACATAACTAAGTTAAATAAATTAACTCAGCTTAATTGCAATCAATAATTTTTGTTATTTGCCGATGCAAAAATCTTTGAAAATGACTTCAAGATACTCTTCTACGTCAACGTGACCTGTTATTTTTCCAATTTCCTGAATTGCTAATCTCAACTCTTCAACCATGAGTTCTGAATTATTTTTTAAATCAATTGTTTTTGCATTCAACAAGCTCTGGATAGAATTTTGAACACCTAAGATGTACCTTGTTTTAGTTGGAATGGTGTCTGAGTAACTTCCAAAATTATTTGATACTTTATCAGAAATTTGTTTGATTAAATGATCAATGCCGTCCCCTGTTGAAACGGAAATATTGATGGCCCTATCATATGTTTTGTTTTCCTTATTATGAAGATCACATTTGTTTAAAATAGTTAAGCGATCATCGTGAAAATTTAATTTGGTTGGATCATCAAATAATTCAACAACTAGATTTGCTTCATCAATTTTCTTCTGAGTGATTTCGATTCCCTTTTTTTCAATCTCATCAGTTGTCTGTCTCAGTCCTGCTGTGTCAGTAAAAACTACTGGAAATCCGGCAATATTTAGCCTTACTTCAAGTGCATCTCGCGTAGTCCCTTCTCTATCAGATACAATCGCAACATCGCGGTTGGCTAATAAATTTATGAGACTTGATTTTCCTACATTTGGCGTGCCCACAATTGCTACACGGTATCCGTCTCTCAAAATCTCTCCTTGATTGCGTTGATTGATATGCTCATTCATCTCAACTAAAAGTTTTTCAATTTTTTCATTTATATTTTTTAAAACGTCATCAGGAATATCCTCTTCTGCAAAATCAATATCAGCTTCAAGATAAGCAACAAGTTCAATGAGAGATTTTCTCCAAGATAAATAAAGCTTATTCAATGAGCCGTCCATCTGACTTATAGCCTGATTGTGTTGCAGTTCTGTTTGAGCATTGATTAAATCTCCCATTGCTTCGATAGCTGTAAGATCCATCTTATTATTTATAAATGCTCTTTTTGAAAACTCTCCAGGTTCCGCAAGTCGCAACTGGTTAATTCCTGACAAAGTTTTTAAGAGGAGATCAACTGTTGCTCTTCCACCATGTATATGAAACTCAACTACGTCCTCTCCCGTGAAACTTTTTGGCTTAGCGAAGTAAACAGCTAATCCACGATCGATTAGGTCTCCATTTTCAGAGTCATAAAAGCTAGTCCTTGTTAATACATTGGGATAAAAGTGACTTTTGCGAGAAATTGTTTTGAGTGCAGTCAGCGCTAAGTGACCAGATACACGAACTACAGCCAGACCTGCAACTCCGCTTGCTGTTGATAGTGCAAATATTGTCATAATAAACTATGTGATTGCCGTTTAATCTAAACGATTAATCCCATTTAGTCACAAAGTCACTTAATTCTAATTCAGGTATCCTTTTTACAGATCCTTCTGGTGTACCGACGTACAAATAACCAAGGACTTTCTCATTTTCTCGAAGTCCTAAGTAAGAGGAGATTTTTTCATTGAGAGCTACAGCACCCGTTCTCCACATTCCTCCAAATTTAAGAGCACTGAGAGCCAATAGAATATTTTGTGCTGCGGCTGCTGTTGACATAATTTGTTCTATCTCAGGCACCTTTGGATGTTCTTTTATATGAGATATTAAGATTATTATCATTGGTGCACGGAAAGGTGCGTTTTTATACTTTTCAACTTTTTGCTGATCACCTCCTGCAATATGATCATTAGCAAATTGAGAGAATATTTCAGACAATTTTCTAATTCCGTCACCTGTAACCTCAATAAACCTCGATGGCCTCAACCAAGCATGGTCTGGTGCTCGTAAGGCTGCTTTGTATACAAGTTGCATCTGTTCATCTGATGGAAGAGGCTCTGAGAGTACTCTTGGCGAATTTCTTGAAATAATATTTTCTAATGCATCCATATAATATATCTTAATGTATACATGAGTTCTTATGTTTTCAAATCATTGATTGGCAATATAGAGGTTATCTCTGGTAACAATAAAATTACTGGTATAAGCCGAACTCGAAAAGGCATAACCAGCACTAAAGATAAGCTCTTACTAAGAGCAGCTTTTCAAATTAATGCCTATCTAGCACGCAAGCGTAGATCATTATCCTTTCCTACAAGACAGATGGGAACTCATTTTCAAAATCGAGTTTGGAACCATTTAAGACGTGTTCCTTATGGTCGTACCACAAGCTATGGTCAGATAGCAAAAAAGTTAAGAACATCTCCGCGAGCAGTTGGTGGAGCACTAGGACGAAATAACTTAATGATGTCAGTTCCATGCCACCGAGTTGTATCCAAAGATGGTAAGCTCACAGGGTTCACATCAGTCGGTGGTATCAAAACGAAAAAGAAATTATTAAACGTTGAACAAAAAACTCGTAAATAAATTAAAAAAAAATATTCGAGTAATTCCTGACTTTCCAAAGAAAGGAATACTTTTTCAAGACATTACTTCAATTACCGATAACAAAAAATTGTTTACTGAAGTTGTTAACGAAATATCAACGTATGCCAGAAAGAAAAAATTTACTAAAATTGCAGGTGTTGAGGCCAGAGGCTTCATCTTTGGTGCTGCTGTTGCTTTTAAACTAGGTCTTCCTTTCGTTCCAATAAGAAAAAAGGGGAAACTGCCTGGAAAAGTTCTAAAACAAAAATATTCGCTTGAGTACGGCAATGATGAAATTCAAATTCATAGTAATGCCATCACTTCACGAGATAGAGTTCTAATAATTGACGACTTAATTGCAACCGGCGGTACCGCTGTAGCTTCAGCAAAACTTATTTCAAAGTGTAAGGTAAAAAATATTGAATTTTATTTTATAATTGATCTTAAAAATGTTGGTGGTTCACAAAAATTAGCAAAGAAATTTAAACTGTCTTCAATTTTAGAGGCTGAAGGGTAATTGGGTAAAATTGAAAAATAAAATTTGGACTCTCTTCCTCACATTGATATTTTTTATGATGAACATTGGTATTCAAGCTGCTGAAGAAACAACACATGGGGCTACGCGTGTTCCAGCTGAATGGGAACCACAAGAGGCAATCTGGATGCAATGGCCTGGTTTTTGGGAAAAAAGTTATGAACCAACTTTTGCGCAGATGGCTGACATCATTTCACGATACGAAAAATTACATATTCTCTATCATTCAGATCAGATTTATGCAGAAGCACAAAAATCAATTTTAGATATAGATTCAGACCCACTGCAAAACAATATTCATTGGCACAACGTACCCAATGATAATGCTTGGATGAGAGACAATGGACCTGTTTATGTTTTTAATGATAATGAACTAAGAATTCAAAATTGGAATTTTGATGCATGGGGTGGTGCTTTTGGTTCAGATGTCTCTTTTAATTTAGATAATGAAGTCCCAAATAAGATTGGTGAGATTTTAGATTTACCTGTTGATCATATAGACATAGTACACGAACGAGGTAATTTAGAATTTAATGGATTAGATACAGTTATATTAAATTGGAGCACCATTGGTGACCCCAGCAGAAACTTAAACTACAATAAACAGCAGGCGCAACTTGATCTAAAAAAATACTTCGGCGTATCAAAAGTCATTTTTATTGAAGGTATTCCAAATGGAGATCTCACCAAAGGGCACATTGATGGTATAGCTCGATTTATTGATCAAAGAACTGCAGTTGTTGTTCAGTGTACAACCCGGTCATTGTGTCAGCCAGATAGTAAGGACGCTGAGATTTATGACAAGGCAGCTGAAATAATTGAGAAATCGGGGTTTAATGTAATAAGAGAACCTATCGAAGGCTATGTTCAGTACAGCGGACAAACATTTGACACCAATTACATGAATTGGTTAGTAGGAAATGGATTTGTAATTGTGCCTGGTTTTGGAAATCCAGATACAGACATCCCAGCGAAATCTCGTATAGAGAAATATTTTCCAAATCGTGATGTGTATCTAGTTGAAATGTTAAGCTCTTGGGCAGCTGGAGGTGGAATACATTGTCATACAAATGATCAACCAGCTTTTCAATTTTAGAGGCTGAAGGGTAGTTGTTGGAACGATTACTTATTCATTGATTGAAAGAAATCGGCGTTATCTTTAGTTTCTTTCAGTTTTCCAAGTAAGAATTCAATGGAGTCCATGGTTCCCATTGGGTTAAGAATACGTCTCAGAACATACATTTTTTGTAGTTCGTCCTTATCAAGAAGGATCTCCTCTTTTCGAGTACCAGACTTGGTTATATCAATCGCAGGATAGATTCTCTTATCAGCGACCTTTCTATCCAATATAATTTCTGAGTTACCTGTTCCTTTAAATTCCTCAAAAATAACTTCATCCATTCTACTTCCTGTGTCAATCAACGCTGTAGAAATAATCGTTAATGATCCACCATCTTCAATGTTTCTTGCGGCTCCGAAAAATCTCTTTGGTCTTTGAAGTGCATTGGCATCAACACCACCTGTTAAAACTTTTCCTGAACTTGGAACGACCGTGTTGTATGCGCGGCCTAGTCTTGTGATAGAATCGAGCAAGATCACAACATCTTTTTTATGCTCTACTAATCTTTTCGCTTTGTTAATAACCATTTCAGCAACTTGTACGTGACGTGATGCCGGCTCATCAAATGTTGAGCTAACTACCTCGCCCTTCACAGAACGTTGCATGTCTGTCACTTCCTCAGGTCGTTCATCAATTAACAATACCATCAAGTAACACTCAGGATGATTGTCTGTAATAGAGTGTGCAATGTTTTGTAGTAGTACTGTTTTACCTGTTCTTGGAGGTGAAACTATAAGAGCTCTTTGGCCTTTACCGATTGGTGAAACCAAATCAATAACTCGTGCGCTTTGATCTTTGTCGGGCTTTTCTGTTTCAAGTTTAATTTGTTCATCGGGATATAGAGGTGTTAAGTTGTCAAAGTTAATTTTATTTCTACTTTTTTCAGTTGCTTCATAATTGATTGTGTCAATTTTTAATAACGCAAAATATCGTTCACCTTCCTTAGGGGCTCTGATAGGCCCTTCAACTGTATCTCCCGATCTTAATCCGAACCTTTTAATCTGGCTGGGACTAACATAAATATCATCTGGACCTGGCAAATAATTTGCCTCCATTGATCTGAGGAAACCAAAGCCGTCTTGTAAAACTTCAAGTACACCTTCTCCGTCTATGTCCTTCTTATTTGATGCAAGAGACCTTAATATCTCAAACAACATATCTTGTGTACGCATAGAACTTGCGTTTTCAACACCTGTTTCTTCAGCGTATTTTAATAGTTCTTGTGGAGTTTTTTTCTTAAGTTCTCTTAATTTTAAGCTCATACTGTTTTAAATTTTGGATAAGTTTTTTTTTGGAAAGTGTAAAAGAGATCGTTTATTAACTTTAATTTTTTATTATAGCAAGGAATAAATCTGTTAAATACGAGAGATATGTTGGTACAATTAACTTAAATAATTGAAATTATTAAATAAAGTATAACAATATTTAAATTCTAACTATCAAATTTCTGATACCTTTTTAGCAAATTGCTCTACTTTTTTCCAATTTGTAAAGTCATATGTATTAGACAAGTCGGTAGGGCCTGAAGTAAGCCACATAATAAAACGGATTATATGCTTGTCAAAAAAACCGTATCTTGGATAATCGATTTTTCCAGCAAACACAGATATTTCCTTTGGGTTCCATTGAGAAAGCTCTAAAAATTTTTTTGTGTAGGGGTTTGTCAATGGTGAACCCTTCTCTGAATTTCTTGCTACAGCGTTCACGCTGAAGAAGGCGTTCTTTTTAGCTTCGAGTACTGAAATATTTTTTTTTATGAATTTGTATAGTTCCTTTTTATGTTTTCCGTATCTAATGCTCGCGCCTATAACTATCATATCAAACATCATGAGATTTTCATCAAATGCCTGATTTAAACTTATGAGTTTAGTATGAGATGAATCATTTAGGATGCTGGCAATGTGGTCACAAATTTTTTTTGTATGACCGTCTGTTGTTGAATATATAACTAAGCACTTTTCCATGGTATTTTACATAACTGAAATATGTTCGCTCAGCAGTGTATTAATAAAATTAATTTGCTCATCTGAGTCATTTAGACATGGTATATAATGAAATTTATTACCACCTGCTTTTAAAAATATTTCTTTATTTTCCTCGTCAATTTCTTCAATTGTTTCTAGGCAATCAACACTAAAGGCAGGAGCAATTACCATGATGTCCTTTATGCCTTCAGAAGGAAGTCGTTCCATAGTCTCACTTGTGTAAGGCTTCAGCCACTCTGCTGGTCCAAAACGGGATTGAAAAGTTGTAATGTATTCTTCTTCTTTCAAGTTTAATTTTTCGGCAACCAGGCGAGTAGTTTTTTGACAAAAGCATTGATAGGGATCGCCTAATGTAAAATTTCTCTTAGGTATACCGTGGTACGTAAAGATTATTTTTTGTGGCATGTGATTAGAGATTTTATTTTTTATTGTTGCGACCAAGCCAGATATGTAACTGTCATGATCGTGGTAGCTGTTTATGAAATTAAGGGCAGGAACCCATCTCCACTTGGAAAGAGCTCGGGTTACCTCGTCAAAAACACTACCCGTTGTTGTTCCTGAATACTGAGGAAACAAGGGGAGAACTATAAGACTTTGACAATTCTTATCCTTAAGTGAAAGAAGTGCTTTTTCCATATTGGGCTTCCCGTAGCGCATTGCTAGTTCAATTTCTATATTTTCTGGAACAGTTCTTTTTAGCTTTTCTAATATTCTCTCGGAGTAAACAAGAAGTGGTGATCCCTTGTCTGTCCATACTGACTTGTAAAGCTTTGCTGATTTTGCTGGACGAAAAGTAAGGATTATTCCATTTAAAATGAACCACCAAATAAACTTTGGAATTTCAATGACTCTGCCATCGGATAAAAATTCTTTTAAAAAAATTCTTACGTCGCGAGTTTTATAACTTTCTGGTGTCCCCAAGTTACAAATAAGAACTCCAATTTTTTTTCGTCTTCCATGTTCATAGTCTTGTGTACCAATAAATTTCATTTTTTTCTTTTAGTTATTTCTTACCTTTTGTACAAGTCTCTCCACATTTTTTATTGGCGTCTCAGGAAGAACACCATGACCTAGATTAAAAATATGTGGATAATCTCGAAAGGCAAGTAAAATTTCTTCTAGCTCTTTATCCATTTCATCACCTCCATTTAAGAGAAGTTTTGGATGTAGATTTCCTTGATATGAAATATTTGGATTTAATAAGTCTAGTTGTTGTAGATTAAAATTATAATCTAAACAAATACAATCGAGTTGGTTAATAAATGAGTAATTTCTATAGCCGCTTGTGCTAGCGTTTCTAGGAAATCCAATTATTGGTATATCGGATTTACTTTTGATTTCTTTTACTATTTTCAGAGTTGGATTTACAACCCATTTTTCAAAAAGGTAATCGTCAAGATCACCAGCAGCAGATTCAAATATTTGAAACGCATCTATGCCGGCGTTTACTTGTTGCATTGCGTAATTAGAAATTATGTCAGTTAGATCATCGATGTAATTGTCTATTCTTTTTTCATTTTTATAAATGAGGTCTTTGTTCATCTGTGATCTTTCCTCTTTATCAAACAAACAATATGATAAAGTTGTCCAAGGCCCGCCTACAAAGCCTATCAGAGGAATTTTTGATATTGTTTTTATGTTTTCTATGCCCTTTGTAACTGGATCTAGTTTGTGCGATTCAAATTTGAATTTCTCATTGAATTTAACTTGAGGCCCCATTCCCTCTTTAAAGCCAACATCACATCCAGACGCATAGGGGATCATTAATATATCAGAAAACACTATACAGGCATCTAATCCGTATCTTTTAACCGGTTGAAGAGAAATCTCTGTTATTACCTCGGGATCAAGAAACATTTCCATAAGGTCTTTATATTTTTGTCTTATTTTAATATATTCAGGTAAATGCCTCCCCGCTTGCCTCATTAACCAAATGGGAGTTTTTGTTTTTTTGCCTTTTAGTGTTTCTATAAGAATACTCATATAATATATATATAAGGTAGTATTAGTTTATGTACCTGTGATGATGTGTATATATAAAAACCTCTTACTTGCCCACAAATCAATACATGCCTCTAACGGGGATAATTAGAACATTTGTGATATTGCCCACAAGGTAGAATAATGGTTGAGGCATTATCCACAGGTGGATGAAAAGCAAGAAAATATAGGATAAAAAGGCCAAAATATTGTAAATTTTTAAAAACAGTAAACATATAATATATATCCACACTGATTACTCAGGTTGTTAATAGCTTATGAACACACAAATAATACTAGCTTCTAAAAGTCAAACACGCTCAAGACTTTTAACAAATGCCAAAATAAAATTTAAAACAGTTGATCATGGTGTTGATGAGGATGAAATTAAACTATCCATGTCAGAAAGCTCACCAGAAGAGATTGTTACAAAGCTGGCTGAGATGAAAGCTTTAAAGGCATCTATATCAAATGATGGTTTGGTTATAGGATCCGATCAAGGATTAGACCTAAATGGGAAGTTGGTTAATAAAGCAAAAAACCTTGATGAAGCTCACGAACAACTAAAGAGCATGAGTGGAAAGGAACACACTCTTATAACAACCACGGTAGTAGCTAAAGAAAACAATATAATGTGGAAATATGTTGATAGAGGAAAAATGAAAATGAGAGCACTTGATGAAAAAGTCATTAAAGAATACCTAGAGAGTGTTGATGAAAAGATACTTGGCTTAGTAGGGGTTTATGCGATTGAAGAGGAAGGCATAAAACTATTTGAGTACGTCGGCAGTGATTTGTTTTCAATACAAGGAATATCAATGATACCATTAACTCAATTTTTATGGGACAACGGGCTGTTGTTTAAAAATAATGGCCATTGATAAAACGGCAGTTATAGGATTCCCAGTCGATCACAGCCTTTCACCAATTATTCACAACCACTGGATTAAAGAACTGGCGCTGGACATAAAGCCATATGAAAAACTTAATGTAGATCCAAACATGTTTGAAGAGCAGATGAATAACTTAAAGGCCGAAGGCTTTGGAGGAATTAATGTTACAGTCCCACTCAAAGAGCTTGCGTTCAATATTAGCGATGAAACATCTAACGTTTCAAAAAAACTCAGGTCAGCCAATACTCTTACCCTAAGCTCTGACAAAATAAATGCTGACAATACTGACGCCGTTGGTTTCATTAATTCTTTAGATAAGAAAACAATAGAAGAAAATATTACTAACAAAAAGACACTTGTTCTTGGCGCCGGGGGCTCCGCCAGGTCCGTCGTTCATGCGTTAAACGAATTGGGAAGCCAGGTGAGATTGTTTAACAGAACACCAAAAAAAGCAGCGATTTTGCTTAATGACTTATCAATAAACTCAAGTCCCGTAAGCACAGAAGAGCTGGATGATTACGCTAACTCCTCATCGTTCATTGTTAACACAACTAGCCTTGGGCAAAAGGAAGGAGAGCATAATAATATTTTGAGTTTTGAAAATATAGGAATGGAAACATTTATTTATGATTTAATCTATAATCCTAAGCGATCAAGTTTTTTAGAACAAGCGGAAGCAAAAGGTTTAAAAGTTCAAAATGGATTACGTATGTTAATTGAACAAGCAGCTTGCTCTTTTCAGATATGGCATGAAATTAAAGTGGGTGTTAGTGGCGAATTAATGTCACTATTGGAGAGCGTGTAATGTTATTGATAGGTGTAACAGGATCCATTGGCATGGGAAAATCTACAGTCGCTAAGATGTTTACCGAGTATGGTTTTGGCCTCTACAATGCAGATGACACCGTTCACTATATTTATGAAAACGATGAAGAAGTAATTAATAAAATTGAAGAGTCTTTTCCTGGAACTAAATCAGGGGGAAAAGTAAATCGAATTGCGCTTAGAGACATACTTAATAAAGAACCTGAGAAGTTTAGAGATCTTGAAAAAATTGTTCATCCAGCTACCAGACGGTATCAAATCTTATACATTGAGAAATTAATAAGCGAAGATAGCCCAGGATGTATTCTGGATATTCCTTTATTATTTGAAACAGGTGGAGAAAAGTATATCGATGTCTCAGTTGTGGTGACAGCATCAGAAGACAAACAAAAAGAAAGAGTGGTTGCGGAAAGAAAGGTTCCTCTAGAAATTTTTAATTCGATAAAGAATCAACAAATGCCAGATCGAGAAAAATTAAAGAAAGCAGATTACATAATCTCAACAGATCAAACCTTAGATGAGACAAAACTCGAAGTAAAAGATGTTGTATCTAAGATAAAATTGATTAATCCTAAGGCATGGAAAGCCTTTTATAAGAAATGAGAGAAATCGTTCTAGATACAGAAACTACAGGTCTGAGACCTTCTGAGGGTCATAGAGTGATTGAAATTGCAGCCATTGAATTGGTTGATTTTTTGCCGACAGGTAGGGTTTATCAACAATATATCAACCCAATGAGGGACGTCCCAGAAGCCTCTTTTAAAGTTCATGGACTGAGTTATGAGTTTTTAAAAGATAAGCCGTTATTTGAAAAAATTGCTGACGATTTTCTCGACTTTGTTGGACAAGATACGATCATTGCGCACAATGTTGATTTTGACATCGGCTTTTTAAACCATGAACTTAGCGCATGCGGGAAAGAAAGTATCAAAAATAAAAAAGTGGATACCGTTTCTATTGCAAGAGAAAAGTTTCCTGGCCAAAGCGTGTCGCTAGATGCTTTATGTAAGAGATTTTCCATCGACAATAAAGAGCGAGAAATACACTCAGCTACAATTGATACGGAACTTCTTGCAAGAGTTTATATAGAACTCATGGATGCCCGTGAGCTGAGTCTTGATCTAAACGTTAACAATCAACATGCTAGTTCTGAGTCAAATTTTGATATTCAAAAGATTCAAAATAGAGAACTCGCAACAAGACTAACAGACGACGATAAAGAGTTGCACAAAGCTTTTGTTGAGACACTTGGTGAAAACTCCATTTGGAAGAAAAAAGAGCAATATAATAATGAATGATTATCAAAACTATAAAATTAATCACACATTATCAAATACGAATGAAAGCAAGCAACCATTAATACCAGCAGCAACTGTTTTACTGGTTAGAGATCATAATTCTAAAATAGAAGTTTTTATGATCAAACGTGCTATGAAAACAAACTTCGGGGGAGCGTGGGTATTTCCTGGAGGAAAAGTAGATAGCAGTGATGATATTAAAAATATAAGCAAGTACAGCCCATTATTAAATGACGAAGAGGCCTCTAAAAGACTTGATATTAAATCTGGCGGATTAATCTACTGGATTGCTTGCATAAGAGAATGTTTTGAAGAGAGTGGAATACTTCTTGCCGACAACGAACAAAGAAAAATAAGTCTAGGCAGTCTCACCGTAACTGAATTAGATAATATCAATCAATACAAAAAGAAATTGCTCAATGGAAAAGATGTCTTTTTAGAACTAATTGAAAAATTTGATTTAACATTATCTACCAATGAAATAGCTTATATTTCCCATTGGGTTACGCCAAAGATTGAAAAAAGGAGATACAGTACAAGATTTTTTATTGCTCGCTGTCCCAACCAACTTGCTAGTCATGATGGTGTAGAGGGGGTTGAAAGTCGTTGGCTTGAGCCCAAAGTTGCACTTGATTTATACAAGGCTGGAGAGTTTCCAATGATTATGCCAACAATAAAAAATCTTGAATTGATTAAAGACTTTCAAAATACGCAAACACTTCTACTTTCAATGAACGATAAATTGATCACTGACATTCCAAAAGTTGAACCTGTGTTTGATGTTGTGGACGGTAAACCTAAACTTATAAGTTATTAATTTGTCTTTTTTCTTTTTTCATAAAGATCAGCAAAATTAACAGGGTCAAGCATTAGAGGAGGCAAAGATCCATCTGCATGCATATCGTATACAATGCGTCTTGCGAAAGGAAACAGTTGTCTTGGACACTCAACTAATAAATATGCTTCCTTTATATCTTCTGTAAGATTTTTAATTTCAAATAAACCAACATATTTTAAATCAATAATATAAACATTTTTATCTTCACGCTGAGCACTAATATTAATATTTAACTCAACCTCATAAATATCAGTATCTTTTCTATTAGCAGCCTTTACATCCACATTTGCATTGATGGCAGGTCTTTCACTTCCTTGTTGAAATGCACCAGGTCCCATAGGATTTTCAAACGATAAGTCTTTTACAAATTGTGTTATTATTTTTGCAGATACATCCATTATTTTATTTTATCCTCATCGTCATTAATTTCTTCAAAGTCTCCTTCAATAGATCCATCCTCAGGTTTTTGATTTTTCATACCATATCTAGAAAGAACAGAGTTTGCCACTATCTTTATGAAAATAACTCTTGTTAGGGGAATGAGACCAAAGAAACCTAATGTGTCTGTGAAAAAGCCTGGAGTGATTAGTAAAATTCCAGATATCAATATCACTAATCCCTCAAACATAGTTTGAATTGGGGCCTCTTGATTTTGGAGTTGGCTATATAATTTATAATAAGTACTGATGCCTTGTTGCCTTACAAAATAAACTCCAATCAATGCTGTTGTAAAAATTAGTAAGATTGTATTAAATGAGCCAACAAAACTGCCGATTTCAATGAAAAGACTAATCTCAATGACAGGAATTAAGACAAATATAATGAGTAATAATATGAACAAAATAGCTATAAATGTTGAAACTTTAGTTTAAATACCTAAATAAGAATCTTATAATATTAGTACATATGAGTGAAGCATTTCAATACCTAGATATATTAATACTAGCCATTATAGCTGGCATAGTTTTATTACGTTTAAGAAGTGTCCTTGGAAGACGAACAGGTCATGAGAAAACTGATAAATCTTCCTTCAATTACGAAACTCCTCAACAAGCTCAAACCGAGAAGGTTATTGAAATAAAACCTAAAAGTGACGCACCCAGCAGAGAAGATGGCTGGTTTGATAAGGATGATTTTCTTAAAGGTGCATCAAATGCTTATGAGACTATTGTTACTAATTTTGAAAACGGCAACAAAGAAGCATTAAAGCCTCTTTTATCAAGTGATGTCATGGATAGCTTTTCTTCTGTCATCGATGATCGTAATAGTAAAAATGAATCAGTAGAATTTAATTTCATTGGAATTGAAAAGTCCGAAATTGTTCATAAAGATTTAAAGAAGAATCCTATGGAAGTTAGTGTGAGATTTATCTCTGAAATGATTACGTGTATAAAGAACAGTAAAGATGAAGTTATTTCAGGAAGTTTGAATCAAGTTCAAAAAATCACTGATGTTTGGACTTTTGAAAAAAATCAAAAATCAAAAAATTCTAATTGGCTCCTAGCAGCAACTACTGATTAATCTAATAGATATTTACTAAACTTATTTTTTAAATCTTCTGGAATAGATGTAGGCTTCATTTCATCTTGATTAGTGTTTACCCATATAATTTCGGCTTCATTAATCAATTCATCAGATCCATCTCTATATATTTCTTGCGTAAACGTAATACTTGAATTCCCAATTTTCTTAATTGCAGTATAAATATTAACTTCATCATTTAATCTTGCGGGATTTTTAAAATTTAATTGAGCCGCGACTGTATGAAATTCATTATTAGTTTCTTTAATATATTCTTCTTGATCAAATAAACTATCAAGCATCTCACTTAAGGAAATGTCATAATAAGTTAGGTAGTGAGAGTTATAAACAATATTCTGTCTGTCAACTTCTGAATATCGAACTTTCAATTTACTGATATATGTTGTTTTTTCTTTTAAAGACATTGCTTAAAGAATGAATTTAGATAAATCTGTGTCTCTAGATAGTTCGTTAACATTACTTTTCACATACTCCGCATCTATTGTGATATTTTCTCCACCTTTGTCAGCTGCAGAAAAACTAATATCTTCTAAAACTCGTTCAAGAATTGTATGAAGTCTTCGTGCCCCAATATTTTCAATTGTTGAATTTATATCAACAGCAAGAGTCGCAATGGCGTCAATTCCATCCTTACTGAAGTTGATTTTGACATTCTCAGTTCCCAATAAAGCTTCATATTGTTTAATCAAACTATACTTCGGTTCAGTGAGTATACGTTTAAAATCTTCTTGCGTTAATGCTTTTAAGCTTACTCTTATCGGCAGCCTTCCTTGCAGTTCGGGCAGTAAATCGGATGGTTTTGACAGTTGAAAAGCACCTGAAGCGATAAAGAGTATATGATCTGTTTTTATAGTGCCATGCTTTGTGTTCACGGTTGTACCTTCAATTAGTGGAAGAAGATCTCTCTGAACACCCTCTCGAGATACATCACCACCTACTCTCTCACTGCGTGCGCAGACTTTATCTATTTCATCAATGAAAACGATACCATTATCTTCGACTGCTTTTTTTGCCTCATTTACGATTTGGTCTGTATCAATAAGTTTATCCGACTCTTCATTTACAAGTGTTTCGTATGAGTCTTCTACAGTCATTTTCTTCTTTTTTGTCTTTGGACCCATTGCTTTACCTAGCATATCATTGAGATTAATCATGCCGACACCAGCTCCTTGTCCTCCTTGCAAATCAATCGTAGGAAACGATCCAGTATCTTGAACTGATACTTCTATTTCTTTTTCTTCAAGCTCTCCGTTCCTTAATTTTTTTCTAAAACTTTCACGCGTAGTAGGTCCAGCGCCAGGACCAACTAATGAGTCCAACACTCGTTCCTCAGCTGCTAGTTGTGCTTTAGCTTTAACTTCTTTTCTTTTAATCTCACGCACCATAGTGATGGCAATTTCAATTAAATCACGAACAATAGATTCAACATCTCTTCCAACGTAACCAACTTCGGTAAACTTTGTTGCTTCAACTTTCATAAAAGGGGCTTGTGCTAGTTTTGAAAGTCTTCTAGAGATTTCTGTTTTACCAATACCAGTCGGTCCAATCATTAAAATATTTTTTGGAAGAACTTCTTCTCTCATATCTTCGGGAAGTTGTTGTCGTCTCCATCTGTTCCTTAGTGCAATAGCAACTGACTTCTTGGCATCATCCTGACCAATAATATATCTATCCAGTTCAGAGACTATTTCTCGAGGTGAAAATGCTTGCATGATTAATATTCTATTTTTTCTATGGTAATATTATTATTAGTAAAAACACAAATTTCTCCTGCAATCTTAAGTGACTTCAAAGCAATTTCCTCAGCGGTTAAATCACTATCGATAAGCGCTTTTGCTGCAGACAATGCATAGTTACCGCCACTTCCAATGCCAATGATAGATCCCTCAGGGTCTAATACGTCACCCATTCCGGTAATAAGCAATGAGGTAGACGAGTCAGCAACAGTCAGTAGTGCTTCCAGCCTTCTAAGATATTTGTCAGTTCTCCAATCTTTAGCAAGCTCAACACACGCTCTTGTTAATTGTTTTGGGTGCTTCTCTAGTTTTGCTTCTAGTCTTTCAAATAAGGTAAATGCGTCGGCGGTCGCTCCTGCGAAGCCAACAATGACACTTCCGTCTCCAATTTTCCTCACTTTTTGGGCTGTACCTTTAATTACAGTATTGCCTAAACTTACCTGCCCATCTCCAGCAACGACTACTTGATTGCCCTTTCGAACACTGATGATTGTAGTCCCGTGCCATGATGTACTTTGCTGATTTTCCATTATTCATGATATGTGGCTATTTATTCGATAACTTCAAGGCTATTTATTGCTCAAAAATTATATTTTTTATAGATAAATCAGTAATTTATTGATAAAAACCGAGTGGATTTTGATATGAGAACTGCAAATTATAAAAGAGAGACAAAAGAAACTTCCATTAACGTTGAAATCAATATTGATGGCACAGGTTTGTATAATGTGAAAACTGGAATAGGTTTTCTTGACCACATGTTGGAACAACTTTCAAAGCATTCGTTAATCGATATGAACATTAAGGCTACAGGTGATACACATATTGATTACCACCACACAACAGAAGACACTGGTATTGCAATAGGGGAATGCTTGTCAAAAGCGTTAGGTAATAGACAAGGCATTAATCGTTACGCTCACTCTTACATACCAATGGATGAAACACTTTCAAGAGTTGCTCTTGATCTTTCAAATCGTCCTTACTTAATATGGAATGTAAAATTTAGTGCTCCTAAAATTACTTCTTCACAAGGTGATTTTGATACAGAGCTTTTTAAAGAATGGTTTCAGGCATTTGCGCAGGCAAGTGGAACGACCCTACATGTTGAGAATATTTATGGAGAAAATAATCACCACATCATTGAGTCATGCTTTAAAGCCCTTGCACGAAGCTTAAGATTAGCAGTTCAAGTAAATGAACGTGAGGGCAACATAGTACCTTCTACAAAAGGTCAACTATAATTATGCTTAAAGAAGGTCAAAAACTTCCATCCTTTAAGCTTAATAACCAAAAGGGTGATGCAGTTAAATTACCAGCTAAAGATATGACCCTTATTTATTTTTATCCAAAAGCCGACACTCCAGGCTGCACAAAGGAATCTTGTGAATTCCAAAGTAATTTAAAAAAATTCAACAAGTTTGAGACCACGGTTTTTGGAATTTCAAAAGACTCTGTTCAACGTCAAAGTAAATTCGCTGAAAAATATAAATTAAAATTTAATCTTCTTTCTGATGAGAGTGAAAAAATTTGCGAAAAATTTGGAGTTTGGGTCAATAAAAGTATGTATGGACGAACCTATAAGGGAATTGAAAGATCAACTTTTCTTGTAGGCAAAAATGGTAAGATCCTAAAAATATGGCGAAAAGTAAAAGTTAATAATCATGTCGAGGAAGTTTTAGATACCATTAAAGAATTCAGTAAATGAATCTAGCTATAATAAATTTCGGTTCAGGAAATTTACATTCTGTTCATAAAGCTTTTGAAAGCGTAAGCTCAGATTTAAGCAATCCTTACAATATTATTGTGACCAATGATCCTAAAGAGATTCAGTCAGCCGATAAGATTGTGTTGCCTGGAGTAGGTGCTTTCGGTGATTGTAAAAATGCAATTTTAAACATAGAAGGTTTGCATGCATCACTTGAAGTTTCGGTTGTAAAAAACAAAGTCCCTTTTATGGGGATATGTGTGGGTATGCAGTTGCTGGCTGATCTATCATATGAGTTTGGTACACACTCAGGTTTTGGCTGGATACCAGGTGAAGTAAGAAGGATTACATCTCCTAAAGAATATAAGATCCCTCACATGGGATGGAATGAGATTACGTTTTCAGACCACAAGTTATTTGATAATTGTGAGCAAGGGTCAGATTTTTATTTTGTTCACAGTTTTTATTTCCAAAATCAAAAAAGTGAACATTCTATAGCTACGACTAAATACCCTGATCAAATTACGGCGGCAGTTTGCAAGGAAAATATATGTGGTACACAATTCCATCCTGAAAAAAGCCATAAAAATGGGAAAAAAATAATTCATAACTTTTTAGAGTGGAAGCCATAATGATCTTATTTCCCGCTATTGATTTGAAAGATGGTAAATGTGTACGCCTTGTCCAGGGCGATTTTAATAAATCTACTACTTATAATAATTCACCCTTAGATCAGGCTAAGTTATTTGAAGATTTAGGGATAATTTGGCTTCATTGTGTAGATTTGGATGGAGCTTTGGTGGGTCAATCAGAAAATGTAAAGTCAATTGAAGAGATTGCGTCAAAAACAAATTTGAAATTGCAATTTGGTGGAGGCATTCGAAATATAAAATCAGTTGAAGCCTTAATCAATATTGGCATACAAAACGTAATACTTGGAACAGCAGCATTTGAAGATCATGAATTATTTCAAACTGCTATTCAGAAATATCCCAACAAAATATCTATTGCTCTAGACATTAAAAATGAGCAAATCGCCCTTCGTGGTTGGAGCGAAGTTAAGTCAATTAATCTCGAGAAATTTTTACTATCGATTGAAGGTTTAAAAATAAATTCAATTATATGTACAGACGTGATGAGAGATGGAATGAAAAAAGGAATTAACTTTGATATGCTGGAGAATGTTATGAAAATGACGAGTTTTTTGTGCGTTGCCTCAGGTGGTGTGTCGTCAATTGATGATATAAAAAATATAAAAGGTAAAAACTACTCTCAAATGAAAGGTGTTATTGTTGGTAAAGCAATTTATGACAAAAACATTGATATTAAAGACGCATTAAAAATATTAAGTAAATAATGTTAAAAAAAAGAATTATACCCTGTTTAGATGTTGATAATGGCAGAGTTGTTAAAGGGGTTAATTTTATCGATCTAGTTGATGCTGGAGATCCAGTCGAACAAGCTATAATCTATAATGCTGAAGGAGCTGATGAGCTTTGTTTTTTAGATATTACTGCGTCAAGTGATAACAGAGACACATTGCTAGAGGTGGTAAAAAAAACGGCTGAGAATTGTTTCATACCACTTACTGTAGGTGGAGGTGTCAGGAATTTGGATGATATTTCACGTTTACTTCATTTTGGAGCAGATAAAGTTTCAATAAATACAGCAGCAGTTGATAATATTAATTTAGTAGCTGAGGCTGCAAACAAGTATGGTTCATCAACAATCGTGATAGCTGTAGACGCAAAAGAAACCGCCGAAAATCAATGGAAAGTATTCACTCATGGTGGGAGAAAAGAAACCAACATTGATGTTGTTACTTACTGCAATGAAGTGGCAAAACTAGGTGCTGGAGAAATATTGCTTACATCAATGGATAGAGATGGAACAAAAAGTGGGTTTGATAACAAACTATTAAAAGCTGTTACTTCAAAAGTTAATGTACCAGTTATTGCGTCAGGTGGGGTTGGCAACTTGAGTCATCTTCTCGATGGCATTCTTGAAGGGGAGGCAAGTGCATTACTTGCTGCTTCTATTTTTCACTTTGGTGAATACAGCATAAGTGAAGTTAAAAGATATCTTGCTGATAATAATATTCCAGTTAGGATCTAATCATGAAAGGTTATTGGATTGCAAAAGTAAATGTACTTCATCCCGATAAACAAAAGATGTATGCTGAACTTGCTTCTAAGGCAGTGCAAAAATATGAAGGTAAGTTCTTAGTGCGTGGAGGTAGTCAAGTTATTGCTGAGGGAAAAGAGTACGAACGAAATGTCGTAGTAGAGTACTCCTCATTCGACAATGCAAAAAAAGCTTATAATAGTAAAGAATATCAAGAGGCAAAAAAATTGCTTGGTGAAGATAAGGATAGACTTTTTGCTATTGTTGAAGGTTATGAATAATGGTTAATAAAGTTGATGTTCTTGTTCGATTATTTGAGACTATTGAAAAACGTTCAAAAGAAGATCCCTCTAAATCATACACAGCCAAGCTCTTATCTGAAGGTAAAGCTAGATGCATTGAAAAATTAAAAGAAGAGTCTCTTGAAACAGTTGAAGCTGCAGAGCAAGGTAACGCAGAACAAATAATATATGAATCTGCCGATCTCATATATCATTTGCTTGTACTCTGGAAAAAATTTGATATTTCAGCTGACCAAATATACGCAGAGCTAAAAAACAGGGAAGGTAAAACAGGGTTACGTAAATAATGAGTTACGACAAAGATAATATATTTGCAAAAATAATAAGAGGTGAGATTCCCTGTGATAAAATTTATGAAGATGACTTTGTAATTTCTTTTAAAGATATAAGGCCTCAAGCACCTTCTCACGCATTAATTATTCCTAAAGGAAACTATCTAGATATTAATGACTTTAGTTTAAACGCCAGCGATAATGAAATTATTGGATTTAACAGGGCTATTGCGAAGGTTGCTGATATGTTGGGTATTAGTGAAAATTCAGGAGGAAATGGTTATAGAGTTATTGCTAATGCTGGAAATGATGCACATCAAGAAGTACCACATCTTCACTTTCATTTATTGGCCGGAAGACCTTTAGGTCCAATGGTTTTTCCAGAAAAACCAAATTAAGAGTAATTCATAATGACAAGTAAGATTTCAGACGAAGAACTAGTAAATTTATTTAATAAAAATAAATTATTTAACCTATTCAACATGACAGTTCTTGAAGTGAATACTGTTGCTGGAAGTATTAAAATGGAATTTGAGGTAGAGCAAAAATATTGTAACCCTGCAGGTGATGTTCAAGGAGGTATCGTAAGTGGGATGGTTGATGATGCTACCGCTCTTGCCTTTATCTTTCAAAACCATTTTAAGAAAAGACCACCAACTATAGAACTAAAAACCAATTTTTTATATCCTACAAAACCAGGGAAAGTAATTGGATATGGACATGTAGTTAAATCAGGAAAAAATATTGCTTTCCTAGAAGGAAGACTTGAACAAAACAACAGAACTGTTGTTACAGCCACATCTACTTGTGTAATTGTAGATATGCCTCAAGTAAATTTAAAAAAAATGATGGGAGAAAAAAAATGATTAATAAACAATGGATACTAAAAAATTTCCCCGTAGGAGATATTAAAGAAGGTGATTTAGTTATGGAAGAAACTTCTGTTCCAGAATTAAATGAAAATGACGTTTTGATAAGGAATATTTATTTATCACTTGATCCTGCTAACAGAGGCTGGATGAGTGGGCGTGCCTCTTATGTTGATGCAATGCAAACTGGAGACGTTATGAGAGGCGGAACAATAGGCGTAGTTGAGAAATCAAAAAACCAGAAATTTAAAGAAGGTGAGATTGTTAATTGTATGGGTGGATGGCAAGAATATTTTATTACCAATGGTAAAGGTGTTAGACAAATACCACAAGGTACCGGTTTTCCATTAGATAGTTACATGAGTATTTTGGGAATGACAGGGATGACTGCTTATTTTGGTTTACTAGATATTACAAAGCCTCAACCAGGTGAAACATTAGTTGTTTCAGCTGCAGCGGGTGCAGTAGGTTCTATAGTTTGCCAGATTGGAAAAATAAAAGGATGCAAAGTTATCGGTATCGCTGGTTCTGATGAGAAGTGTCAGTGGTTAGTAAATGATCTTGGCATAAATGGAGCAATAAATTACAAAACAGAAAATATTAGAAAAAGACTTAAAGATCTTTGTTCTGATGGAGTTGATATATATTTTGAAAATGTTGGAGGAACCATTACGGATGCTGTCCTTACAAGAATGAATATAAATGGAAGAATAAGTTTATGCGGCTTAATATCTGGCTATAACGCTGAATCATTAGTGCCTGGACCAGCATGGGGAAACCTATTGATCAAAAGAATAATGCTCAAAGGTTTCATTGTTTTTGACTATTTTAAAAGATACATAGAGGCTTACCAAGACCTTACGACTTGGATCAAAGAGGGAAAAATTAAATATAAAAACCATATAGTTCCTGGTTTAGAGAATGCTGAAAACTCTATTAAAAAGCTATTTTCAGGAGAAAATGAGGGGAAATTAATAATAAAAGTTTCAGAAGACACGACTCAAAATTAAACCAATGAAAAAAGTTTTAATCTTCAGCAATGGGGAGCAAATTGGAGATGGCATTTTAAAATTGCCAATTGTTTATCAATTAAAAGATAGATTTCCAAATTATGAAATTCATTGGATGACTGACACAATCTATACGGAGTATAATAAAAGACTAAAAAAGTTTACCTCAAACTATATCGACAAAATATGGGAAAAAGCAAAACTAAACCCCTTCTTTTGGAAAAAAATCTCAAATGTTTATAATTTAAATAACGAAGAATTTGATATTATTATTGATACGCAAAAAGCTGTTCCTAGAACCATTGCCTTAAAAAGACTAAAAACAAAAATTTTTATTTCCTCTGCAGCTAATTGGTTTTTTTCAAACTTAAAGCCAAAAGAGCTTAGAAAAGAAAGAAAATTTTACATCAAAAGTATAATTGAAATGCTTGATTTAGTTTCAGAATTTGAAAATAAAAAAGAATTTTTAATAGATACTCCTCAATCATTAAAAGAAAACTTAAAGAAATTATTTGATCCAAGTAAAAAATATATCGGCATCGCTCCTGGATCTCATGAAGCTCGAAAAATTTGGCCAATCAATAAGTATTTAGAAGTAGCAAAATTCTATGAAAAAAAAGGATATACTATTGTTTTTTTTCTTGGACCAGAGGAACAAAATCTACGTAAAAGGATAGTTGATATGATAGATAACTTCCTTTTTCCTGAAGAAGAAGTTGAAAATCATTCAGGAATCGAAGTGGTGATGGCATCAACAAATTATTTAGATATTGCTATAACTAATGACAGTGGAACTGGTCAAATGCTCTCAACTAATATGTGTCCATTGTTAAAAATCTGTGGTCCAACAAGTGCAGTCAAATTTTTAAATGATCAATTCACAAACATTAATTTTATTGCATCGCAGAGTTTTGGTGGAGATGATATAGATTTAATAACTTCAGATGCAGTTATTAATGAAATTGATAAAATTCTAAATAATTAAATTTTATAATCTAGCCCCGTAGATTTGTATTACCTTAGAAGCAAATTTAACTCCTTCTTTGCCACATTCTTCTAGGGGCTGTCCCTGAATATATTTTAACAAAAATCCGGCTGCAAATAGATCGCCAGCTCCTGTTGTATCAACAAGATTATCTATTTTTTGTGGTTCAATTTTAATTATTTCTTCATTATTTATAATCATTGCCCCATTTTCACCAAGTGTTATTGCGAATATCTTATTTTTATCTTTGATAATGTTTATGCTTTCATCCAAGTCTGATGTTCCTAATAGAGATTTAATTTCTTCTTCATTTGCAAAAATAATATCAGCTTCTTCATTAATTAAACTCAAAAAGCTATCTTTAAAACGTTCAATGCAAAATACGTCAGATACACTGAAGGCTACAATTTTATTATTTTCCTTAGCTACCTTTGTTGCTTTTTTGATTGCAACCTGGGCATCATCTAGGTCCCAAAGATATCCCTCTAGATAAGTGATTTTTGACTGTGAAATAACATCTTCATTGACATCACCAGAATTTAGTTTTTGGGAAATTCCTAAATACGTGCTCATTGTCCTTTGAGCATCAGGGGTTACCATAACTAAACATCGACCTGTTTCACTCTCATCAGACTGAGGGACATTCGCAAAAAATACATTTTCTTTATTTAATCCGTCTACAAACGCGTTCCCTACTTCATCTATTCCAACTTTTCCAATAAAAGCTGTTTTCATATTATTTTGAGCTAGAGCAACTATTGAGTTTGCAACTGATCCACCAGACACAGTTTTTTTAATATCAATTTTCTCTGAGATATTTTTAATATCATCTAAGTCCACTAAAGACATGAGGCCTTTTCTCAATTCGTGCTCATTCAAAAATTGATCTTCTACGTCTGTAATTACGTCAACAATAGAATTACCAATACCTACGATGTCATATTTATTATCTACCATGTCTCCACCCAAGGACGCAGATCTATTTCATAAGTCCACGCGTTTTTTGGTTGATTATGTATCATTAAGTAGTTCTGTGCAATATCATCTGGATTCATTAGTCCATCAACTTTTTTCTTTTCTTTCACATAATCGGGAAACAATTCATTGACCCATGGGGTATCAATTGCTCCATCAATAACAATATGTGCAACATGAATTCCTTTAGGTCCTAACTCTCTCGCCATACTCTGTGATAGAGCCCGCTTTGCATGCTTTGCTCCTGAAAAAGCGGCAAAACCCTCTTTACCTCTGACGCTTGCTGATGCACCAGTAAAAATTATAGTCCCTTTTTTTCTAGGAACCATTTTTTTTGCAACTTCTCTTCCCATAAGAAATGCACCGAAAGCAGCCATTTCCCAAACTTTATAATACTTTCTAGATGTTGTTTCTAATATGCCATACCTGATATTTGCCCCTATGTTGTATACTGCAACCAAAATCTCTCCGATTTCGTTTTCAACTTTATTAATTAAGCTAATGACATCATCCTCTTTTCTCGCATCAAGTGAATAAAAGAAACATTCACCGCCATTTTTTTTAATTTCTTCAGCTAACTCAGACAACTTATCACCATTTCTTCTTGCAACCACAACAGTAAACCCATCATTTGCAAAAACTCTTGCTATTGACGAACCTAGACTATCACCAGCGCCAATTATCAATGCTACTTTATTTGTCATATCGAAAGAACTCTAGCAGTTACCGTCAAACTATCAACTCCCTATTGTAATTATATCTATTAAGGTTTTTTTGTTTGTACTGGCTTTTTTCTGTCAGGAAAACAGGTCTTGCAAATCTTACATTCTAAGCCAAAACATTTTCTTGCTTCACAATACTCTCTTCCATAAAAAATAATTTGTAAATGAAGTTTATTCCAACTATTCATTGGAAAGATTTTTTTTAAATCTTTTTCTGTTTGAGTTACATTTTTTCCATTAGTAAGTCTCCATCTTTGCGCTAATCGATGAATATGTGTGTCAACAGGAAAAGCTGGATGACCAAAACCTTGTGACATTACTACACTGGCTGTTTTATGGCCAACACCAGGAAGCTTTTCAAGTTCGTCAAAACTTTCTGGTACCTTGCCACTGAAATTATTTACTAATATTTTAGATAATCTATGGATTGCGCTAGACTTCTGGGGGGCAAGGCCACACGGTCTTATAATTTTGTAAATTTTATTTTTAGATAACGTTTGCATTTTTTTTGCATTATTTGCTTCTT